>JAGWSG010000057.1 GCA_028876335.1 Acidobacteriota bacterium | reverse complement strand
TCTGGGCGAGGAAGGCCGGACCGTTACCAAGTGCTGGCGACGGGCGTTGATTTGTGTCAGTGCTTGGCACCTGTGTGTGCCATAGCAAGGAGGGCACTACAGACCGCAAACTAATCTGCGGGAAGACCGGGCAAAGGATCGCGAGGAACAGCTTCAAAAAGGTGGAGAGTGTCTTTGTTCGCGCTGGACAGCGTGATGTTTTTTCGTGTCGATCAACCCATATAATTTCACTCCAGTCGAGATTCGACAGAATGATTCAAGAGTTGACAGGAAGGCGAAACGACGCTGAGGGAGCGGTTGCGTTTGCGCTTGAATGGCTTGCTTGAAGGTTGCTGCGATTGAAAGGATTTTGCAGTGAAGCGTTTTGCTCTTTTACCCATCCTTCTGCTTTTATCTGGTTGCGGTGCGGCTGCACTGCTGAACACTGCGAGCCTTAATTTGAAGTCGATTGCGGTGTCGCCTGCAACCGCTTCAGTGAGTGTGGGATCGACGGTGACGTTGAAGGCGACGGGCACGTACAGCAACAATTCGACCAAAGACATTACGAGCCAGGTGACGTGGAGTTCAGGCTCCACGAATGTGGCCGCGGTGGGCAGCCCTGGCGTGGTGACTGGGAAGGCGGTAGGGACGAGCACCATCACGGCGAAAGCGGGGACAATTTCAGGGTCGGCGACGGTTACGGTGACAACGAGCGGGCCGGCGACGCTGCAATCGCTTACAGTTACGCCGGGGTCGGCGGCGGTGTCAGTTGGTGGGACACAGCAGTACGCTGCGACGGCGACGTATACGGATGGGTCAAAGAAGGTGATCACGTCGTCGGTGACGTGGAGCTCAAGCGCGACAGGAGTTGCGACGATTGCGAGTAATGGGCTGGCCTCGGCGCTTACTTCAGGCACGACGACGATTACGGCAAGTATGGGCGCCGTGTCTGGTTCTGCTGTTCTGAGCGTGGCGAATGTAAATGCTGCGACGGGTTGCGATGGCGTACACAGCTGCTACATTTATGCGGGCGCGAAGGGCAAGGGAGACGGCTCAAGCTGGGCGAATGCTTATACGGGGTTTGGCACAGGCGCGGGTCAGGTGAATCCGGCAAGGATGCTGCGGGGTGTGACGTATTGGATTGCCAATGGCAACTACGGCGCGCAGAACTTTACGACGCCGGACAACGGGACACTTAACATCACGATTGAAGGCGCTACCCCAGCGAGCCATGGCGATGCGACGGACTGGAATGATGCCTTTGCGGGTGTGGCCATTTTTGGCGGCGGCGAGACGGGCGTGTTCAGCGACTATTGGTTTTTCGAAGGGCAGACACGCGGGGCGGACTGGCAATCGGGCTACACGATCATGTTCGACCTTAACGGGATTGCGAACAAGAGCGGCGTGATCACGAATCGCGACTCGTCGGGGAACTCGTATTCTCATCTGACGTTCGATTACGTGGAGGTGCGCGGATCGAACATGAATATGACGTTCAACGGAGGCAGCTCGACCGATTGCTCGACGTATTGCGATGGGGGATTTTATACAGGCAGCCCGACGAACTATTTGTATGTGGGGCACAGCTGGATTCACGATGTGGGCGACACGCAGTTTCAGTCGAATATCAATTCGGTGAAAAATTCGAACGGGTCGCACTGGATTATTGAGTACAACTACATTTCGCGGGACCACACGGGAGACCAGTCGAATGGCGCGCACTCGGAGGCGTTTTCATCGACGGTGCAGGACATGGTGGTTCGCTACAACTATTTTCAGGACATACTTTCTTCAGGCGTGATTACGGATGCCTCAGGGCCGGGGGCCGTGGTAGGCCCGTGGTACATCTACGGCAACATCGCGTTCTGGACGGACAACGCGAATATGTATTCGGCACCGGGGACGACGTCGTCGGGACTGGGCGACGGTTTTGTGGGATTCTTTGGCGGGACGGTGCTAGGGACCAGCTACATCGTGAACAACACGATTGCGAATATCGGCGTGCAGCCGCACTGCTCGCAGCCGGGCGTGGCGTGCCAGATGTTCTTCCTGTATGCGTCAGGGTCTGGATCGGCCAAGTGGATTATCGAGAACAACCTGGTGTGGAATGCGCATGGGGCGTGCGTGTATGACGGCGGCAACACGTGGACGATTACTGCCGACTACAACACGGTGTACGGCGGGACGGCCGGGACGATGCAGAATTGCGGGTCGAATGCGCAGACGGTTGCGAATACGAATCCTTTTGTGAACTGGGATGGGAGCGGAACGCAGCTTGTGCCGTATGAGAGCCTCGACTTCTCGCTGAAGAGTGACACCAACACGGGGAACAGCGCGTTTGCGAACCTTCCGGCGGGATGCACGCCGAGCGTGAACTGCATGGACACGGATATGGCGGGGAAGCAGTTCGGCAGCAACGGCGTGTATGAGCGGGGTGCAGTGCAGAAGTAAGCATTGCATGCGGCGGGCGCTCGCTCTTCGCTCGCAGGAGAGTTGTGGCAAAAGCTAGCTCCATTGCATGGAGCCGCCGCTCGACATTTGCATCGCGGCAGGTAGCAGTCAAATCGGCGGTACGGGCGATTGGCAGTACGCTGGGGCGGTAGATCATGCGCGGGATACTTGGCTCGATGCTGAGCGGTTCGCGGCGTTAGTGCGAGATGTCGTGCATCCCCACCCTTGGATGCATGGATAGTTCTATGCAGTGGTGAGGGTTGGCGAGGATTCGAATTCTTCGTTGATCCAGTTGGCGAAGGCGGAGAAGTCTTCGTCGCGGCCGAGGAAGTCGCGGACCATAGTGCGGCCGGGGCGTGAGCCGCCCTGCTCGAGAACGGTTTTGCGGTATTTGGCGCCGGCGTCGCAGCCGAGCAGGTCAGCGGGGTCGAACTGGGCGAAGAAGTCGAGGGCGATGACTTTGTCGAAGGCGTAGGTGTAGTAGTTGGACGAGTAGCCGGTGAGGTGACCGAAGCTGGCGTACATGCGGTTTTGGTCGTTCCAGGTCCAGGGGAGAAGGCTGGTGTAGAGGCTGCGGGTTTTCTGGTCGAGGTCGATGGCGGCGGGATCTTCATCGTGCAGGTCGAGCGAGAGCGTTGTGTAGTAAAGCTGGGTGCGGACCCAGTCTGCTCGGCCGAATGCGCCGGCGCTTTTCATCTTTTGGATGGTGGCGGCGGGGAGGGTTTCGCCGGTCTGGTAGTGCTTTCCGAAGGACTGGATGAGTTTTTCGTCGCGGAAGAATTCTTCGAGCATCTGCGAGGGGACTTCGATGAAGTCGCCTTCGGTTGCGAAGCCGGAGAGGCCGGCCCACTCGGTTTGGCCGCCAAGGATGGCGTGCATGAGATGGCCGAACTCGTGGAAGAAGGTAACGACGTCTGAGTACTGCATGAGGCCGGGGTCGTCTGCGGTTGGCTGGGGGAAGTTGCAGATGAGTGCGGCTTCCGGCATGTAACGGCCTTTGACACCGGTGACGACGGGCGCAGCGGAGAACCACTTGTCCTTGCCTTCGCGCGGGTGCATGTCGAGATAGAAGCGGCCGACCTGGGTGCCGCCTTCGATGACATCGAAGACGCTGACGGCTGGGTCCCAGCCTTGCGCGGTGGCGCGGCGGAATTCGATTTTGAAGAGGCGGGAAGCGGTATCGAGGACGCCCTGCTCGACCTGCGCGTAGGGGAAGTAGGGGCGGACGGATTGCGAGTCGAAGTGGTAGCGGGAGCGGCGGAACTGCTCATACCAGTAGCCACGGCTGGTGGTGTCGATTTCCTGAATGCCGGGCTGATGCTGGCGGACGAAGTCGAGGATCATTTCGTGCTCGCGGATGGCGCCTTCGCGGCTTGCGTCATTCAGTTTGGTGAGGAAAGTGCGCACGTTGGCGGCCGATTCCATCATCTGGTCGGCGGTGGCGAGATCAGCCCAGCTGCGGAAGCCTAGAGTAGTCGCGATCTCCCGACGGATGGCAAGGAGCTGGAGGAGAAGGTCCTTATTCGCGGGGAAGGCGCGGGTGTTGTAGGCGACGAACATGCGCTCGCGGAGAGCGGGCGACGCGGCGAAGGTCATGACGGGCTGCATGTCGGGCGGATCGGTGGTGATGGTGACTTTGCCTTCGGCGTTGGCGGGGTGGCGCGCAATGTAGTCGGCGGGGAGGCCTTCGAGCTCGTCGGTGGTGGCTTCGATGGTTTTGCCGCCTTCCTGGATGTTGCGGCTGAATTCGAGGGCGGTCATGGTGGCCTTCTGGTGGAGGGCCTGGAGCTTTTCGCGGGTTTCCTTGTCGCGATCGACGCCGGCCAGGCGATAGCCGAGGAGGGTGCGCTCGACATAATGCTTCGTGGCGGGGCTTGCGCCGGTGAGGTCCATTGCGGCGAGGGCGTCGTAGACTTCGCGATTGAGGCTGAGGGCGCTGGCGGCCATGGCGATGCGCTGGGCTTCGAGCTGGGCCTGATCGCGGACGGCGCTGGATGCGGCGACGGAGTTGAGGATGCCGGACTGGGAGCCAGCAAGGTTGAGCTGCTCGACGACTACGTCATAGAGGGCAAGGGTGTTGGCCGGGGTGCGCGGGCCTTCCACGGCTAGCAGGGCGGCGAGGGCAGCCTCATGGGCGGCGAGGCGGGCACTGACCCAGGCGGTAAGGGCTTCAGCGGAACTGGCTCCGCCGGATTCCCACACGTGAATGTCATCGATAACTTTTGCTGCTGCCTGCTCTTGCACACTCATGACTTGTAACTGCCTCCACTCCTTCAAGATTGCCACATGGGTGTGCGGTTGGGCGGGTACAGGGTGCCGGATGTGACTAATTGCTTGTTTCTGACGTTGCATCTGGGACGCAACCCGTCTAAGATGCGTCAATTAGAACGAGGCTGGGGTTTGGTGCGGCTGGAAAAAGTCGCAAAAAGTGTGCAAGTTGTTGTTTTCCTGAGGGGAAGCAGCGGGATAAGTGGTGACTTGCAAGCCTAGACTCTGGATTCACGGTGGCTACGATGCCGATTGCCGAACCTATTTCCGCTCCGATTGTCCCCGCTGCGCCGAAACGGCGACTGGGGAAGCTGTGTATTGCCATCCAGGCCCACATGCCCGGCGAGCTGATTTCGCGGGCGGAGGCTGCGCTAAGTGACTCACATTTTATGGAGTTACGGCTGGATTTTCTGCCCAAGCCGCACACGGTTCTGCCGCGCATTAAGCATTTTCTGGCTGACCACCGAGGAGCCACGGTGATTGCGACCTGCCGGCGGAAGCAGAATGGCGGAAATTTTACGGGTTCGCTGGCGGCGGAGCTGGAGATTCTGGAGGGAGCCGCGCACGCCGGCTGCCAGATTGTGGATTTGGAGATTGAGTCGGCAGAGGCGGCGAAGTCCGCGCAGTTGAAGAGCCTGCGGGCTGCGGGTGCAGCGTTGCTGATCAGTTTTCATGATTTCTCGCGGACTAAGGGTCTGGAGCATGCGGCGGACCGGATCCAGGAGTTTGAGCCGGACTACGTGAAGGTGGTTTCTACGGCGCGGTCGCTGGCGGACAACCTGGCGGTGCTGAAGCTGATTGAGGACCGCTCAATGGCTTCGCACATTGTGGGCATTGCGATGGGCGAGGAAGGGATTCTGAGCCGGGTGCTGGGACCGCGGGCGGGCGGGGTGTTTACCTTTGCTTCTCTGACGGAAGATACAGAGACTGCGCCGGGGCAGTTCTCAGCGCGAACCCTGCTGGATGTATACAGGATTGACCAACTGGACCAGGCGACGCGGATCTTTGGCGTGGCGGGGAATCCAGTGGCGCATTCGCTTTCGCCATTGATGCAGAATGCGGCGTTCCGGCGGGAGAGCGTGAATGCCGTGCTGCTGCCGCTGAAGCCAAAGTCAGTGGAGGATTTGCTGACTGTGGTGCGCGAGATTCCTCTGGCGGGCGTTGCAGTAACGATGCCGTTTAAGCAGGATGTGCTGCCGCATTTGGCGAACATGGATGCGCTGACGGGGAAGATTGGCGCGTGCAACACACTGCGCACGGGCGCGGACGGCAAGCTGTACGGGTTCAACACGGATGTGGCAGGCGTAGTGCGCCCGCTGGAACGGCGGATGAAGCTGCAAGGGGCGCGTGTTGCCGTGCTTGGCGCAGGCGGAGCGGCGCGCGCTGCAGTGTTCGGGCTGGTGGAGCAGGGCGCTGAAGTGTATGTGGTGAATCGCACACACGAGAGCGCGGTGGCGCTGGCGCGGAAGGCGCATGCGAAGTCGCTGAAGCATGAGGCCTTTGCGAAGCAGCACTTTGATGTGCTGATTAATGCGACGCCATGCGGAATGCGGGAGAACAAGATTTCGATGCCGATTACTGCGAAGGAGCTGAACGCGGGACTGGTGTTCGACATGGTGTACAACCCGCTGGAGACGCCACTGCTGAAGCTGGCGAAGCAGCGCGGGATTCCGACGATTGGCGGGCTTGAGATGTTTGTGCAGCAGGGGGCGCGGCAGTTCGAGATATGGACGGGCAAGCCTGCGCCAGAGTCGGAGATGTATCGCGAGGTTGAGCGCGAACTGACGCGGCGGGGCTGAGCGCCGCATGGACCAGCAATCCAATTGGACAATTTTTTTGAATTGCTTATTTGAGCAGCGCTTCAAGCTCACTGAGCGGCATGTTGTTTTCTGTGAAGGTGAATGAACCTTCGTGGAGGACTTCAAGCGCGGAGCGATGAAATGCTGTGACGGCGGCACGGTGAAAGCCCGAACCGAGGCTAATGCGGCGGACGCCAAGTTCGCCGAGTTGTGCGACGGTGAGGGGCGGGCTTCCTTTCATTCCCATCAAGACGTTGACAGGGCGACGGACTGCTGTGCAGACGGCACGGATGTCTTCAGGGTCTGTGAGGCCGGGTGCGTAGAGAACTTCAGCGCCGGCGCGCTCGTAGGCCTGCAGGCGGCGGATGGTGTCCAGCAGGTCAGGGCGGCCGTGGAGGTAATTCTCCGCGCGGGCGACGAGCATGAAGCGGAAGGGAAGTTTGGCCGCTGCGAATGCGGCGGCTTCAATGCGCTGGACGGAGAGCGCGAAGTCGTAGATGGGATTTGCGGGATTGCCGGTTGCGTCTTCAATGGAACCGCCGACGAGTCCTGCTTCCGCAGCGAGGCGAATGGTTTCTGCCACCTCTTCCGGCGAGTGGCCGTAGCCATTTTCAAGATCGGCGGCGACGGGGAGATCCGTGGCGTCGACGATGGAGCGGGCGTTGGCGAGTGCTTCTGCGCGTGTAACGGCGGCTGCTCCGTCGCGACGGCCGAGGGTGAAGGCGAGTCCGGCGCTGGTGGTGGAGAGAGCCTCAAAGCCGAGCGAGGTGAGAACACGTGCAGAGCCTTCGTCCCATGGGTTGCCGATAACGAATGGTTCGGGGCGCTCATGAAGACGCTGGAAGATTGCGGCTTTTTCAGATTGAGTGAGCATGCAGAACCTGCGCGCCTTAGATAGGCATTAGCGACGATGGTAGAACGGCAGGACGATGAGGACTGCGAAACCGATGGCAGAGATGAGCGCGATGGCAATGAGCGAGTAGACGAGTACGAGATTGATGCGGCCGGTTTGGGGTTTTACGTCGTCCGGCTGGGTGGTGTTGCGATCGACTTCACTCATACTTGAGCGACTCCACGGGATTGAGCTGCGCGGCGCGTGTGGCGGGGACGGTGCCGAAAATGATACCTACCAGGGTTGCAGCACTCAAAGCGATGACTACCGACCACCATGAGAAGGGCAGCGGGTAATTGGTGAAAAAGCGAATGGAAAAAGGCAGAAGGAGACCCAGGATGGTACCCGCAACGCCTCCGGTGAGGGAGATGATGACGGCTTCGGCGAGAAATTGCAGTTTAATTTCCCGATAGGTTGCACCGAGTGCTTTGCGGACACCAATTTCACGAATGCGCGAACGAACGTTGGCCAGCATGATGTTCATGATGCCGACGCCACCCACGGCAAGAGTGACCGCAGCGACGAGAACGAGGACGACGGTAAGAATGTTGGCGATGCTTGCGGCGGTGGTGAGCAGTTCGGTCATGTTGAAAACCTTGTACACCGAATTTGCTTTATGCCGCGCGGCAATGACGCGGTGGATTTCACGCGATGCGTCGGGCACGTCTTCCATATTGCGAATGGAGAAGAATATCTGCTTTACGGTATCTGTTCCAGTGAAATAGCGTGCGACGGAGTAAGGGATGAGGATGGTTTCGTCTGCAATTTCCGATTGGCCGAAGGTCTCAACGCTCTCTTTGAAGGTACCGATGATGGTGAAGGGAATTCCCTGGATGGTGAATTCTCGGCCGATGGCGGCCTGTGAGGAACCAAACATTTCCTTTGCAAATGGGACTGTTACGACGGCGCACTTGATGTGGGCGCTTTCATCCTGCTGGTCAAAGAATCTGCCGGCAATGAGGATGAGGTTGCGCACGTCACGATATTGCGGGCTGACACCGAGGACGAGGGTGTCTTTTACCACGCCGCCACCGAAGCTGATGCGGTCATGCATTTCAAGCATGGGCGAGGAGTAGCGGACAGTGGGAACCTCGGAGACAACCGCTTCTTCATCTTCGCGAGTGAGGTAATCGTGGTAGAGGACCTGCTCAGAGCCGGTGGCGCCACCGCCGGAGTACTCAACCTCAATCATGTTGGTGCCGATTTTCTGAATTTCGTCGAGGATGAAGCGCTTGCCCGTCATGCCGATGGTGACGACGAGGATGACGGAGGCGGTGCCAATGACCATACCGAGGGCAGTGAGCGCGAAGCGGAGCTTGGAGGCCCGGAAGCTGTCGACAGCAAGCTTGAGGATTTCACTGAGCAGCATGGTGCGGCGCGCGCTCAGGAGCGTTTGCTGAAATGCGGATTGCCTATCCTGATCGTTTGTGTTCATGCAGCTCGTTCTTTTGACCCCATTTTGAATGGATGCCTGCACAGGGTCAGAGGGTGCGCGGCACAGCTGGTTGCCGGAGTGAGCATGCAGCAGCCTCTTTATTATCGGTCATGCGCTTGAGGGTGAACATCTTTGAATCGACCTGGCATGCAAGAAGTTACCGAGGAGTGGTTGTCTGGTGCTTTTGTGGTACACCCCATTGACGATGAATGAGTTACAGTTTTCGAAGGTCGCGGCAGACTTCTCCGCAAAAATGCGACCTGACAGCACTTGCATTGATTCATGTTGTTTCGCGTTGGGAGCGAAAATGCACGGAACTCTCGGAGCGGATGCCGGAAAATCTTCAGGGACAGAATATGCGCCTGTCAGGATGGCGCCGGGCCTTGTGGGCAGGCATGCGCGCAAAGTGATGATGGTGATGGTGACATTCATCGCCATGGGGATTTGCGGATTTCATGCGACGGTTGCCAGCGCCAATACGGAGCGCTCGGCCGGATATGGCTATTTGTGCCTAGCCCTGGTACTGGTTGGATGTGGAGCAGGTTTTTGGACAAGAGCTATCCACGCTCATGGAACGCTGAAGATCCGCTGGTCACTGACTACTGCCGCGGCGTTGATCACGTCGTTAGGCTATTTGGCTGCTTTTTCTGAACTAGTTTTGCGAACTGCGCCGAGCCGGAACCTGCAGACCGCCTGCTTTAACACGGGCGAAGTTCTCTATCTTTTGTCGGCGCTGTTGTTCTTTTCGCGGGTGTCGCGCGCCATTGTGATTGTGGACATGTTGCAGGCGGCACTCTTCGTGATTCTCCGTTTCGATCTGATCTATTCGCCGACGATGAATAGGTTCAATCTGGATCGCCTGATCATCGGTCAGGTGATAGCTCTATGCCTGCTTGTTGTGGCCTCAGTTGCGTGCCTGGGGGCAGCCACGCGGGGAGAGTTGAAGTTCCTGCGGATTCTGTCGTGTTTTTTGGGCATTCGGCTCATCGCATATTTCCTGGCCAACCAGGTTTCCTACGCGTGGATGCATTTCACCAACGGCAGCGAACTGGATGTGGCAGGCACGGTTCTGCTTGCCGGCTTTGCACTCTACCTTTTCTATATGAATCACAGTACGTTGGACGCCATGCGGGACGCCGATGTGGAGCGAACGCCGAGCGTGGTTGTTCGGAGCCTGATGCCGTCGTTTCTGGCACTATTAGACGTGTTGTTGGGGCTCATTCTTCTGCATAACTCGCCGTTACTGGCGGGTATCGCCATTGGCGCGGCGCTATTGTGCTATGTGGTGCGCGCCGTATTGCTGGATGTCCTGGCAACGGAAGAGCGGACGGCGCTGAAGATTTACAACAAACAATTGGAAGGGCTTGCAACCTGCGATCCACTTACAGGAATTGGCAACCGCCGTTCGTTTGCAGGCGCATTCAGCAGGCTGCAGGCAACCGCTGGAGAGTTGCCGCTTTCGCTGATGTTGATCGATATTGACCACTTCAAGCAGGCCAACGACCGGTATGGACACCTGCACGGAGACCAGGTGCTGGTGACGCTGGCCAAGAAGCTTGAACGAATGGCAAGGGGATTTGTCGGCAGCAATTGTGCGCGGTTCGGCGGAGATGAGTTCGCGCTTTTGCTGGTGGGTGTGCCGCCGGAGCAAGCAGCGAAGCTGGCCGAAGACCTTTGCCAAACGCTCCGGACGCATGAGTGGGAGGCCGAAGAGGCAAAAGAGAGCCTTAGCATCGGGATTGCCTCTCTGCACTCAGTACGCGATCTTCCGCTAGAGGCATTGATTTCGCTTGCGGACAAGGCTCTTTACCGCGCCAAGCTGGCGGGCCGCGATCGTGCTGAATCTCAGCCGGTGTGGGGTGCCGGAACGATGCGCGAGGGTGCGGATGTACCTTTGCTGAGCATGGAACTGCGGCAGATGGCGTAACGAATTTTGTGAGTTGCACCAGAGGGAAAGGGTGAGCCCCGGACACAATGACAGTGTTCGGGGCTTTTCCTATTTGTCGTACTTATCGATCCACTTGAGTTCATCGCGGACCTTGATGTAGCCGTGCCATGGATTCTTGTCAAGACTGTGGCCCTCGCCTGGAAAGACGAGGAAGGTGTGCGGGATGTGAAGCGTCTGCAGCGCACGTTCCATGGTGACGCCTTCAAGATAACTGACACGGACGTCTGCGCCGCCCTGCACCAAGTGAACAGGTGTCTTTACCTTGTTGAACTGGAAGAGTGCTGCCTCTGATTGGTAAATTTCCGGATTTTGCCAAGGCGTGCCGCCGAGATACCAGGCGTCGTCATAGGTTAGATCGTCATTTCCCCAGTTTGCGGCGTGCTCCACCGCGCCTGCGCCGGTGACGGCGGAGCGGAATCGCGTGGTCTGGGTGATGAGCCAGTTAGTCATGTAACCGCCGTAGCTGTAACCACCGATAGCGAGGTGATCGGGGTCGGCGTAACCATCCTTGACCAGAGCATCAACGCCGGAGAGGATTTCGCGACCGGGTGCGGAGACGAGGTGGGGCGAGATGGCGAGCATGAAGTCGTCGCCGTAGCCGGTGGAGCCGAGGTAATTTGGGCGGAAGACAAGCCAGCCATTGTCGGCGGCATAGGCGGCCCAGTCATACCAGTCGGCTTCAAAGCGGTTGCCGTCGGCGTCTTCCGGACCTCCGTGAATCAGCGTGAGCATGCGTAAATGTTTTGCGTTCTTTTTACCGGGAGGAAAGATCAACATGCCTTCGACGGTGCGGCCGTCATCGGCTTTCCAGGTGTATGGCTCGTATTCGGGTTGCGCGCGCTCAGTGAATATTGGATTCAAGTTGGTGAGTTGCTTTAGTTGGTCTGGACGAAGTGGATCGGTGGCCAGGTAAACCTGGGTTGGTTTGTTGAATGTGGAATAGCGCACGAGAATTGCATTTGATCCAGTGGAGGACTGGATGTTGGCGTAAGTTCCGGTGAGGCCGGGCAACTGGGTGGCGTTGTCCCCATCGACGAGGTAGACCTGCGTCTGAGTGCCTTTCTGACCTGTTGCGATTTCACGGCCGTCCGGCAAAAGTGCGAAATTGGCCCATGATCCGATGAAGCTGGAACCGAGGCGCTCAACTTTTTCGCTCGAAACATCCATGCGGTACAAGCGGCCCTGCACATCGCGATAGGGGCCTTCGATATAGCCGGCGCCGGCACTCACGGCAAAGAACAATGTGTGGCTATTGGCGGACCAGTGCAGTTGGGTTTCAATGCCCTGGTTATGAGTGAGCTGCCTGACTTTGCCGCCCTCAGTGGAGACGACAAATATCTCAAAGTCCGAGGGGTCTTCCACGCGGTGATGGACGGATGTGGTGTTGAACGCTATGGATTTGCCGTCTGGGGCGGGAGCAATCTCAGCGATCGCGAGATCGGACGATGCAATTTTGGAAGTATGAGCAGGCATCAGGGGCAGATCAGTTTTGTCCTCAGCCTTCGTTACCTTTGAGGCGTGCGGCACTTCCAGTGCGCGGGCCAGAGCGGGCGCGACATCAATCTTGAGAAGCAAGTCCCCACGGTTCTGCTCGCGCCAGCGGATGACATCCTTCCATTCCTTTTTTTGTTCCTGCTTTTCATCCTCTGTGAGAGGCGAGGTGGTGGCGAAGAAGATGGACCTGGAATCAGTGGACCAGGCAAAGGCATGAACATCAAGCTTCTGCGAATAGAGAGGGAGCGCTTCACCACCGGCTAGGGGAATGATCCAAAGACGGCTTGGCCGGTCGATATTTGCCGCGTCATCACCGCTCGAGCTGTCAGCAGAATCTGAGTCAAGCTGGCGATCGGAAATGAAGGCGATATATTTGCCATCGGGGCTCCATTTCGGGTCCTCTTCCGTGCCGGAGTGCGTAAGAGGTCGAAGGCCGCTGGCCGCGGTCCAGAGCCAAAGGTCGTTGCGGTAGACGTTATTCTGCCAATCGGGCGCTTCAGTCTCAATTACAGCGGCGGTTCCATCAGGCGAAAGACGCGCGTTAATAATGTCTGTTGTGCTGAAGACCTCGTCGAGTGAGATTGTAGGCTTGGGAGCCTGTGCGGTCAGGAGGGTGGCACCAAGGCAGACGGAGAGCGCGAGGAGCGTGCGAAGAGTAGTAAGACGCATGGTGAGATTTTACGGTTGAGGGATGGCACCGCGATAGTGTCGGGAGACGAACATTATGGGATGCAAGGAGAGCGGAAAGTGAGTGAGACGGCAATACGACTGGATGCACACCAGCATTTTTGGGAGTACAACCCTGCGGAACACACCTGGATGAACGACTCCATGGGAGTGTTGAGGAAGAATTACCTGCCTGCGGACTTGAAACCTCTGCTGGATGCGAACGGGTTCGACGGCTGCATCGCCGTCCAAGCGCGTCAGAATCTGGAGGAGACGCGGTGGCTACTGGATCTGGCCGGGCGGAATCCGTTTGTGAGGGGTGTGGTGGGTTGGGTGGACCTGCGGGCCGACGATGTGGATGCACAACTGGAGGAATTTGCCAGCGACAAGAAGCTAGTGGGCATGCGGCATATTGTGCAGGATGAGCCGGATGACAGGTTTCTTCTGGGCGATGCGTTCATGCGTGGGATAAAGAGGCTGGGGGCGCATGGACTTGTGTACGATGTGCTGGTCTATCCCAAACAGCTTGGTGCGGCAGCTGAGTTTGTGAGAGCGCTTCCCGAGCACATGATGGTTCTAGACCATATTGCCAAGCCGCTGATTGGCGAAAAGAAGTTGGAACCGTGGGCGTCGGAGATCCAAGCGCTGGCACAAAGTGACAACGTAAGTTGCAAGTTGAGCGGCATGGTAACGGAGACGACTTGGCGCGAGTGGAAGGCGGAGGATTTTCGACCTTATATGGAAGTGGTGCTGGAAGCGTTTGGGCCTGAGCGGCTGATGATTGGTTCAGACTGGCCAGTATGCCTGCTGAGTGCGGATTATGGAGAAGCGATGGGGCTGGTGAAGGATTTTATCGGCACATTGAGCAGTGATGAGCAGGCCGCGATTCTTGGCGGGACGTGTGCAAGGGTATATGGCATTTGCTCATGAACGCGGCTATTCTTTGCGTTGCGGATGACGCGGACATTTGATGGTGTGATTGCGCGTCCAGGACTCCACGTCGATGGCGATGCCCTGCATGCATGTGGATGGGCCCTTGTGCGGATGGCCGGTGAAATCTATGCCGACGCCGAGAGGCGGCGCGATTCCCTTGATGAGCAGGTTGTAGAGTTTGCCGGATTTGAGGTCGTGTGCGAGTAGGCAGTTGTTTTCGACTCCGGCCTCAACGCAACCTTGGCCGTGCATGAGTTTGGGATGCTCCTGCGGGTGTGGAATGGGTTGTTGTGCGGCGCACATCAACGGCAAAATGCAGAAGCTTGCGGTTAAAATGCGGAGTTTCATTCTGGCCCTCCACGATGCGGAAGGATACTGCGATCTGGCATGAAACGTCCACTAAGAGCCGCAGGAATGGTAGAGTCACAAGAGGCGCGAAAGTGGCGGAATTGGCAGACGCACCAGACTTAGGATCTGGCGGGGTAACCCATGGGGGTTCGAGTCCCCCCTTTCGCACCACTTGTAGAAGATCTAGTGGGATTCGTCACCGCACAAGTGAGAATCAGTTTGAATCGGTGAAGACACTGGCAATTGTGCGCGTCAAACGGTCGCCCGGCCCGGGCTATTTACTATGCAGAAACTTCCGGTTAGGCGACAAAATAACCGGCAATCCGCCAGCGAGTGCATTTGCCTGTGCTCAACAGGCGACCTTCGTGCTGACTTGGATCGCTTGAAGCTCGAGGGCGTACTATCTACGATCAAGGAGCTGTCACCTCAAACTAATTAGAGTCCGCCGGCGTTTGCCAGATTCCCGGACGCGAATCTCAGGGCTGTTGCTTGAGGCTATGACTGTCCTACACGTTACTTGTCTGTCGCGCTCACAATTACCACTCGTTTCGTCGGGACACCCTATCAAGCTGTTTCGCGGAACTAGCGTCGGGATTATCCTTTCATCCCCACCTTTGCCGCGATTCCCTGCAGCATGCCCCTGAAGACAAAGTAGTGGAATGGCATTACAGAGTACCAATAGGCGCGGCCGAGAATCCCTCGGGGGTCGAATGACGCGGTCTGGCGGATCACGGATCCATTGACCTTGCCGATTACTTCAAACTCGAGGACCGCTCGGCCGGGCAGCTTCATCTCTGCGACGAGCCGCAACAGTCGATCGGGCTCAATCGCCTGGACGCGCCAACAATCCAAGACATCCCCGACAGAAAGCGAATCGGGATCGCGGCGACCGCGTTTCATTCCCACCCCTCCGACGAGCGTGTCCATCCACCCGCGAAGCTGCCAAAGCCAGTTGGCGTAATACCAACCGCTGGCGCCGCCAATACGGCGAATGGCGACGAAAGCATCTGCCTGGGAAGCGTTAACGTGAATTGTCCGGGAGTCTGTCTTCAGATACTTCGTGTCCGAATTGATGGCAGCCGAAATGGCTTCGCGAAATCCGCACGGCCGAATGCTGAACTCGGCCATTGCTTTCATGTCTTCAACAACAGTCGAATGCCGGATGCTGTCTATCAGCTTTCGCCCCACCCGCACGTAGAGTGGAGTGACCAAGCCGAGCCAAAGACTGGATAAGCGGGGCGTGAGGAAAGGCACAGACAAGACCAGGCGCTTCAAGCCCCGCTGGCGTGCGTATTCCCGCATGAGGCCGCCGTAGGAGACTCTATCTGAACCTCCAATTTCATAGATTTCACTGGTGTTCATCGGATGGTGTAAGGCTGCGAGCAGATAGGCAAGCAGATCGGCAATCGCAATCGGCTGAGCCTCCACGGAAACCCAGCGCGGCGCGATCATGACCGGAAGCCTCTCGACAAGCGCGCGAATCATTTCGAAAGAGAGGCTTCCCGATCCGATGACGACAGATGCGCGGAACTCGATGACCGAGATTCCTGACGACCTGAGGATCTGGCCCACCTCCTGGCGACTGCGCAGGTGATCCGAGAGCTGGTCTGCGCTGCGTCCGAGGCCGCCCAGATAAATGATGCGATGAACCCCGGCGTCTCGGGCAGCATTGGCAAAATTTTGTGCTCCTTTGCGGTCCTGTTCCTCGAAGGATTGAGTCGAGCCCATAGAGTGAACTAAATAATAGGTTGAGCTGACGCCGGCCATTGCGGCTCGTACCGATTCAGGATTGAGAACGTCTCCTTCGACAACCTCGAGCCCTGGGAGGGCTTTTGCTCGGAGAACTTCCGGACGCCGCGCCAGGCAGCGTACTCTGTAGCCCGCGTCCAGAAGCTTTACAAGCAACTCGCCGCCTACGTAGCCGGTGGCACCGGCAATCAAAACAAGATCATTCATGCTGCGCTCTCTCCGTACCGACCGAACAGCCGGTCAATTCGTTCGCGACGGTAATCGAAGGTCCGGTTCACATCTTTGCGCACCTTCAGCAAATGAACAATTCGCCAGAGAATTGCGAAGGGCAGAAAGTACTCGACTTCATCCATCATTTTTGTCCGGCTGCCATGCTCCTTAAACTTATGAGCGTGACGCCACCTTTTGTAGGGTCCCTGAGATTGCTCATCGACGAAAGAGTAAAGGGGGACTCCAGTGGCAGATGTTTGCCCGCCAGTGAACGGGTATGCCGTTCAGACGCGGGCGATAGTGAATGATGGCCCCTTCCTCGATGGAATCTGTGCTCATAGATAAGATCTTGAAACCCTGCCAAGTCGGCGTGATCTCCTAAAGGTTGTGAGCGTCGGCGAAGAAAGCAAATGCTTCTTCGACGGATCGGTCAATCCATTGTTCAAGGCGCAGTGTGTACATCGCAGCACTCATTTTTTATCGGATCGGCAACACTCATGGTTCGCGAAGCAAAGCCGTGACGTGCGCAGAGAGATCCTTGAAAGCGCCTTCATCGAATGCGCCTGCGTGACGCCATCGTACGCTACCGTGCTTGTCAAGCAATACCAGGTAGGCTGCATCCGGGGACTGAAAGCCCACGCGCTGTTTCCAGGAATCGGATCCGCCGTAGACGGTAATTACATTTTCCTGATCTTGTCGGGGCGTTCCCCTGCGCATTCCGCTATCGATGAACCACTTTCCCAGACGAGCCATGCCGCCGATTATCGGGATCTCGTAGAAAGTGACCTGCGGGTTCCCGCCGAACTCCTTGCGGAACCGGCCAATCCACGCCTCGACTGGGAACCGCGAATTGTAGGTAAAGCCCAGCGCGAGCAGGGCCACTCGGCCTGAAGCGGCTTCGGGGAGTTGAGCCGCGCGGCCCGTCAGGAACTGACCTTTGAGAGGCGGCAGGGGCTTACCAATGGAGAGGGTAGAGATCATCGTGGAAGCTATCAGAATCATTGAGAACAGGTTCACGAAAGTCTCCTGGCAAGGCCGGAACCTCCGTGTGTGGTGGTCCGAGCTTCGGGCCGCTTTGGCATCGGGCAGCAGTCGGCGGGGCAGACGTCTGGCCGCGGACCAAGAACGCCCAAGGCAGCCCGCCCATAATTGTCATCCATTCGCTCACAGATCAATTCGCGGATCATTTTAATGAACCGTGGATGCGTGCCCACCGTGCCGGCCCTTACCATGTGCAAGCCTAACTCTGCGCAGAGCTCGGCCGCCTCCGTGTCCAAATCAAAGAGAATCTCCATGTGGTCTGATACGAAGCCGATTGGCGAGATGACAACATCCGCATTGCAACCGCGGGCTTTGATTTCGCGAAGGCAAGTGAGAACATCCGGCTCGAGCCATGGCTGGGATGGTGGGCCGCTTCGGCTCTGATAGACCAGCCGCCACTCCTGGCGCCCCAAATTCGCTGTCACCAGCCTACAGGTTTCCCTCAGTTGCAATTCGTAGTCGCACGATTGAGCCATCGCCATCGGAATGCTATGTGCCGTATAGATCAGATGCGCCGTTTCGCGCCTGTCCTGCGGGATCGATTCCAGAGAATCCTTCACACGATCTGTGACTGCTTCGATAAAGCCAGGGTGATTGTGGAAGGCGCGAATCTTGTCGACCGAGGGCGCACCTTCGCCAACCGACTGTTGAGCGCGGGCGATGTCTTCGCGGTATTGCCGGCAACTTGAGTAAGAGCTATAAGCAGAGGTAACAAAAGCCAGCGCGCGGCGTACTCCGTCTGCTTGCATCTTTCGCAACGTGTCGGGAAGCAACGGATGCCAATTGCGGTTTCCCCAATAGATCGGAAGACGAGGACCGTGCTGAGCGAGTTCCTTTTCGAGTGCGGCGATGAGTTGCCGATTCTGATCGTTGATTGGGCTTTTACCGCCGAAGTGGTAGTAGTGTTCCGCGACTTCAAGCATGCGCTCTTGCGGTACGTTCTTGCCTCGCAGGACATTTTCGAGGAACGGCAGTACGTCAGCGGACGATTCCGGGCCACCGAATGACGTAATCAGTATGGCATCGTACTTCATTCGCTCTCCAATTGTTGCTTTTCTATAGGAAATCCGACTGCTGAAATCATACAGATCCTCAAGTTTGTGTTGTCGGCTGAAGGTGTGGCTGGATCGTCGAATCCAGCCACAGAGTCGAGATTTGCGAAGAGTTTTAGCGTGGAAGAAGAACAGTGTCAATTACGTGGATGACACCATTTGTGCACTGAATGTCAGCCTTGACCACTTTCGCATTGTCTACCATCACATTGCCACCGTCGACCATGATTTTCACGTCCTGGCCGTTGACGGTCTTTGCTTCGTGAAGCTTCACCACATCCTTGGCCATTACCTCACCGGGAACGACATGATAGGTCAGGATTGCGATCAACTTCTGCTTGTTCTCAGGTTTCAGCAGGTCCTCGACTGTTCCCGCAGGCAGTTTTGCAAAAGCCTCGTCGGTTGGAGCAAAGACGGTAAACGGACCAGCGCCTTTCAGGGTGTTCACCAGGTCGGCGGCCCGCAGCGCAGCCGCCAGGGTTTTGAAGTTGCCGGCAGCGACCGCTGTGTCAACGATGTCCTTGTTTTGAGCCGACAGAGAGCTGCTTCCGAGGCTCAAAGCGAGCAGCAGAGCAGAACAGATCATCACGTGAATTTGCTTCATTGGTTATCCTCAAATACTTTCAACAGAATTTGGCCGTCATTCGCCGCGTATCCAAGCACAGCAAGCCAACGGAATGAGGACCGTCTGTTAGAGAAGAACCCAGCTCAAATCGAACCACAAAATGAGCAAGCTATATGACAAAATGGGAGAGCTAACGTGCTCTTGTTGACAGCGTGAAACTAACAACGAGACGCGATGGATTCGCAGCCTGCAATCACTGAATAGGATCGTCAGGTCCGAACGAATCCCTGCTCCGGCCAGACTTTTCAGGACGGGGCCGATCTGAAGGACCTCGAGTCTTGATAGTAGAATTCGAGGTCAAACAGAACCAGAGGAGGTTCTGCTTCCGGATGAATTCTGAACTTTGCTCCCTTGTTTACTTCAGCCGTAGCACCATACCGGCCGATCAAGCGGACGCGGAGATACTCAAGATCCTCGAAAGCGCGCGCAAGCAGAACCCGAAGGTCGATGTCACCGGCGCGCTCCTTTATTCGGGAAACTACTTCGCTCAGGTGCTGGAGGGCCCTTTCGATGCGGTCCAGTCCACCTTCGAAAGAATCCGGATGGATGCTCGTCACGCCGAGGTTTCGGTACTCAGTTGTAAGCCGATCGATAGCCGCAACTTCGCTCAATGGTCGATGGCCTACGCAACGCCGGCCAGCCGAATAACCCCTTCGACTATGATCAATGGCCTTCTGGAAAACCCCTCGTGCATTGATTGCGATGAACTCGGAACTGAAATCGTCACAGTCCTGCAGATGTTGATTTCGGGCGGCGAATCAATGTCAGCCCAGCAATAGTCTTCACCCGAGCGCTAGACCTGAGCAGCCGGGCGCTTTGGAGGGCCCGGCGAATCTTGCACCAGTGGCAGTGAGACAAACTGTCATGGAAGGAGAATCAGGATTTCAGCATCGGGCTCAGATGCCACCGGGCGACGCAAACTTGGGCTTCTACTTTCGCTCTGAGGCCAAGTATCGAAATTGAGAGAAATAGGTTCCTCCACTTGTAATCGTCGCCTTCAGACCGCCAGTAAACTATCGACTTACATTTGCATGGTTGCATGTCGGTCAGATATTTCCAACAGGGTCCCAACGATGCACACCACTGGCCTTTGTGGCTTATATGAGACAGATTTGCGCATGCCGTCTTGCGTGGTTATTTTTCACTAAGGTCAACATTTCATTCTTCCGATCTCTTACATGGCCTTTGTCATTTAATGAAAATTGGTATTGGGCTGGAGTAAAGGGATTTATTGAGTTAGACTGGTGCACGCCAATTTCTACTCATATCCAAATTGCCTGTGTAGCGGTGTCATGCGATCGCAGGGCCGGTTTCATCAGAGGCGCAGAGGGATTGAAACAAGTATGGGCTCGGTAAATAGCACAGTGGAACAGGTATGAAGAAGCATTATTCAGCAGCTGGTATTTTGTTCTGTGCAGTCTTTGTCGGGAGTTTATCCTCCAGCCGGGCGCAACAGGCTTCAGTGCCTGCCGCGAAAAGTTCACCGGCATCGCAAGATGCGATGCAGATCTTTTTGTCTGCTCATGACAAAAAGGGCAAACCGATCATCGATCTGAAGGCTGACGAACTGAGTGTTACGGCTGATGGTAGTCCTGTAAAGCTTGATGATTTTCGATTTGTGAACGGTGACCAGAAGACTCCCGAACTTGTGACGTTTGTATTCGATCGAAGCGTTCTGGAAGAGAACCGGGACCGTGGGAAGAAGTCATCGAAGATACTGAGCGCGCGTGAGGCCGCCAGCAAGATTCTTGAAATGTTGCCTGAGCGTGGGTTTGAGCTTTCGGTCTTTAATGTGGACTCACGACTTCACCTTGTACAGGACTTCACAGCAGATCGCTATGTGCTCGGCAAGGCTATCGACACCGCAACTGAGAAGCCGACTTCGGGGCAGTCTGGCAAGGCCTCTGCAACAGAAAAGCAGCTGATTACGATGGCCTTGAGCGGCAAGGATTCCAATGGGAAGAGAGTCACACCGCGAGAGCGGCATTTAGCTCAGTCCTTGTACGCAGCACTCAAGAATTCCGGCCGCATCGCGCAGGACCGCCACATTGCGCCATCTTTTTCCGGCCTGATGGCACTGGTGGAGTCACAACAGAATCTTCCGGGCAGAAAGACGCTGGTCTATCTAAGTTGGATTGATCAGGCTCGGATCAAAGACAAGGAACGGCAGGCGCTGGAGGCCATTATCGGTTCGGCGAATCAGGCCGGCGTCAGCATTGACGTGATCGATTGCTCGGCACTCGGCCAACATGGATCGAAGATCAAGACATTGAACAATATCACCCAGGGTGCAGTGGTTCAGATGAACACGATGCGTACACCTGGAGGCTCGGTCACTATCGCGCCAGATCAAAGCACGCTGGAAGTATACGAAGATGCTCCCGTTGATGCAGATCTCAAGCATCTTGCCGAGGCAACGGGAGGTTCGTATTTCAATGGTGACAGCCAGCGGAAGGTGTTTGAACAACTCGTCGGCGACATGGCGACCTATTACGAGGCATCCTTCGTCCCCAAGAGCAAGGAATACGACGGCAAATTTCACCCTATTGAGGTGAAGCCTCTCCGGAAAGGGCTGAAGATCCGCACGCAGACGGGTTATCTGGCATTGCCGCCGAGTGCAGAAGACGGAAGCACCCCACAGCCATTTGAGCTGCCGCTGTTGAAACTGCTGAAGCAGTCGCCGTTGCCTTCGGAAGTTCCGTTCCGTGCGGCAATTCTGGATTTGGG
>JAGWSG010000056.1 GCA_028876335.1 Acidobacteriota bacterium | reverse complement strand
CATATCTGGCGGCGACGGGCACGAACAAAGTGGATGCATTTGTGTGCCTTGAGTCAGCTTCAGGCAAGCCAGTTGCAGATGCGCTGAAGAGAGCCAACGCGACGGACCGGGTGCTGATTGCGTGGGATGCGAACCAGGAAACGCTGAACGGCATCAAGTCAGGAAGCATTGACGCCGCGATTGTGCAGAAGCCTTTTACGATGGGCTATTACGGATTGAAAGCGCTGGATGAGGTATTCCATGCGCCGCCGAAGCAACTGGACAAGGATTATGCTTCCGATCCGTTTTCGCCGTATCCGGTGTTTGTGGATACAGGAACAACGCTGATCGACAAGAACAACGTAGACCAATATTTGACGGCGGCAGCCGGGAACAAATAGAGCCCACTACTCTGGATTAGGCTGGCCGACCAGTGTTTCCTGCTTGGCCAGCTTGACCCGTGCGCCTTCAAGCTTCTTCTGCACCTTTGCAACTTCAGACGGTTCCACGTCTTCCGCGGCGGTTTTGGAGAACTCGGAAAGCGAAAGTTCCCACTGGGCGGCGGCAAGGCGGATGCGTCCGGTTTTCTCGTAGAGGTCGCCGAGGTGGTCATGAACCGTGGGGTCAGTCTGATTGCGTGAAACCGCACGGCGAAGGTTGTCTTCAGCCAATTCATACTGACCAAGCTTGAAGTAGGCCCATCCCAGTGAATCAAGATATGCGCCGTTGAGGGGGTCCTGCTCGACGGCCTTGCGAATCATCTGCAACGCTTCGGGCAGCTTTGTGCCCTTGTCGGCGAGCATGTAACCAAAATAATTGAGGACCATGGCATTGGATGGATCGATTTCAAGAGCCTGTCGGAAGTATTTCTCCGCAGGTTCGAAATGCTTCTGGCGTTCCTCGTTCGCGCCATGGAGGAAGAGAATGTAGAGATGGTCCTCCTTTTTGCTGGATAGAGCATCGGCCTTATCGAGAGCATCGTCGGAGTCCTTCCAGCGGCGCGCGCGGGTGTACATCTGGGCCAGAGACATCCAGATGGTGCGATCGTCCTTTGTGCCCTTGAGCATGCTCTTGGCCATGGCGATGCCTTCATCAGCTTTGCCGAGGTCAGCCATTTCACCGGCAAGCATCAGCTTGAGGTCATTGTTTTTGGGATCCGCAGCGACAGCCTTGCGCGCTGTGTCGACAGCCTTGTCATACATCTTGGCGTCGCGATAGGTATCGACCTGGCCCTGATAACCGGTGATGGCTGAGTCGCCTCCCATATCGATCAGCTTTTGATAAGTGGCAATGGCGAGATCGGTTTTGTTCTGCTCGTGATAAACGGCCGCGAGCCTGGACAGGAAAATGCCGCGGTTGTTCTTTTCCTCAGCGGTATAAGCGCCGTTGGCATGGGAAGTGAGGTCGACCATGTGGGAGAAGACTTTTACGGCTTCGTCGTAGCGACCGAGAACGTCGAGAAGGAGGCCCTCGTTGTATCCGCCTTCAAGAGAGTCGGGGTCCTTCTCATTGGCTTTGCGGATAGTCGAAAGCGCGTCCTCATATTTGCCCTGGCGGCGCTGAATCTCCGCGATGTGGATGAGCGCGCCGTTATTTTCCGGGTCAACCTCCGACAGCTGCTGATAGGCCTTCAAAGCGGGATCCAATTGCCCGTTGTTGAGAAGGGCCTGGCCCAGAGCAGACAGGGTGCGCGGGTCGCTTGGGTCCATGTCCGCAGCACGCTGATAGGCCGCTATTGCGTCCTTAGGTTTCTTCAACTGATCGTAGGCGGCGCCAAGTGCGAACTCCATCTTTGGCGTCCGATCATCAGGAGCGACGGCTTCCAATGTCTTGGCGGCCTGATCGATGTTGCCGTTTTCAGCGTAAAGCCGGGCCAAGTTCAGGACTACTTCTTCCGAGTCGGGGTTGATATTCTGCGCGAGCTTGAATTGCTCTTCGGCTTTTTTCGTGTCGTGTTTGATGCCGTACAACTGGCCGAGAACCATGCGGTCATCCACACTGTTGGGCTTAAGGCGGACGATGGTTTCAAATTCGGCAATGGCCTGATCGAGCGTGTTTCCGCTGGGAGATGCCGAAGAGACACCATTCTGCGACTGGCCTAGTTTGCGGAGATAAATGCGGCCAAGCAGCTCATGCGCTTCCTGATTATCGGGATAGGTTTTGAGGAGATTGCGGACGGTGGCTTCGGCTTCACCTGCGCGTCCGATACGGAAATAAAGATCTGCCAGTTCGTTGTTGAGCTCCGGCGAATCGGGGGCCAGATCGATTGCCAGCTTGTACTCCTCAATGGCATGGGTCACGTACTCCGGACGTCCCGTATTCATGGCCTGGTCTTCATAGACGCTCGCCATTGCGGAATGGAAGTATGCCTGGGCGCGCTTGTCATCCTTGAGAGGCAGAGACGCCGAATTCGAATCTTTGGTCGCAGCGGCCTGAGGCTTTGCACCGGATTGGGCAGTGAGCAGCGCGGGTGCGCAAAAGAGGCTGGCGGATGCAAGCGAGAGCCAAATGGCCGGCAAAATACGGCGGGTATTGATCATCGTGAACTGTTCCATGCCTTTCAAAACCGGACTTGAGCGAGCCCGGCATGCAGGAAAGATAGCCATCCTTCCGGCGGCGGTCGAATCTGTCCGCCTGATGTACTGACGATTTTACGCGCGATTGGTCGCAGAGGCACGTCCCAAGAGCCAAAAGGGGGCTCTTGGGGGACCTTAACGACCAACGATTGCGTGGTTTGCGCGACCAGTTACGTTTGCGCTGGAGGGTGGACCGCAGGCAGTTTCAATGGCGGAAATGGCGGATTCCGGTGAAGACCATGGCGATGCCCAGCTTGTCAGCCGCGGCGATGACTTTTTCGTCATTGACGGAGCCGCCGGGTTGAATGACAGCGGTTGCGCCGGCGGCGGCCACGGTTTCCAGGCCGTCAGGGAAGGGGAAGAAGGCGTCAGAGGCAGCGACGGTGCCTGCGAGCGGCAGGACAGCCTTTTGCGCACCGAATTTGGCGGCATCGACGCGGCTCATCTGACCTGCGCCAACACCGACGGTCTGACCGTCGCGGGCATAGACGATGGCGTTGGATTTGACGTGTTTGCAGACGCGCCAGCCAAAGAGGAGGCTGCGCAGCTCCTCGGGCGATGGTGGACGCCAGGTGACGACCTTGAGCTCGGATTCGGTGACGCGGGCATTGTCGGCATCCTGCAGGAGGAGGCCGCCGGAGATGTTTTTGACGACGGTCTTGGCGTCAGCGGCTTTGACTTCAATCAGGCGGAGATTCTTTTTGGCGGCGAGGCGCTCGCGCGCTTCCGCAGAGAAGCCGGGTGCGGCGATAGCCTCCACGAAGAGCTTGGCCATTTCTTCAGCGGCTGCGGCGTCCACTTCGCGATTGATGCCGATAACGCTGCCGAAGGCGGAGACGGGGTCGCAGGCGAGGGCTTTTTGATAAGCCTCAAGAATTGTGCTGCCGGTAGCCGCGCCGCAGGGATTGGTGTGCTTGATGATGGCGACCATGGGCTCGTCGAATTCGCGGGTCAGCTCCCAGCAGGCGTCGAGGTCGACTAGGTTGTTGTAACTGAGCTCCTTACCCTGTAATTGCGTTGCCCCGGCGATGCCGAGACCAGTTTCGTTCCAGTAAAGTGCCGCGCGCTGGTGAGGATTTTCACCGTAGCGAAGCGATTGGCGCAAAGGATAGTTGATGCGAAGGGTGGACGGGAGCGATTCTGAATCGAGCACGGCGGGCGCGGCGGGCTCCGGCGCGTGGGGAATCTTGTCGAGTGTGGCGGCGATGGCGGAGTCATACGCGGCGGTGAGAGCAAAGGCCTGTTTGGCAAGACGCCAGCGGGTTTCACGTCCGAGTGCTCCGTTGGCGTCTTTCATTTCGTCGAGGAGAGCGGGGTAGTCTGCAACGGAGGTGACGATGGCGACGTCTTCAAAATTTTTGGCGGCGGAGCGGACCATGGAGGGACCGCCAATGTCGATGTTCTCAATGATGTGACCGAAGGCGACACCGGATTTGGCAGCGGTTTTTTCAAAGGCGTAGAGATTGACGACGACCATATCGATGGGCTCGATGTTGTGGGCGGCGACGGCGGCTTCATGCTCGGCGTTGCCGCGAATGTAGAGGAGTCCGCCATGGACGCGCGGGTGAAGAGTCTTGACGCGGCCGTCGAGCATTTCAGGAAAGCCCGTGAGCTCGCTGATGTCCTTGACCGTAAGGCCTGCTTCACGAAGGGCTTTCGCTGTGCCGCCGGTGGAGACCAGCTCCACACCGAAGCCTGCCAGACCTTTGGCAAACTCAACCAGACCGGTTTTGTCCGTTACGCTCAACAACGCCCGCCGAATCTTCTTTTCCGCGCTCAAAGTACAACACTCCTGATTTGTATTTACAGAATGGTCTGAACCACCAAGAACCAGAGTACAACCTGCGTCCGGGGCGGTTTCCGCACCGCTTGGAAATGTGAAAATCGATTACGATAGTCCCATGGGAAACTATGTCGCCGTGCCTCATTCGGACCTTCCTCCGGAGACGAGCCAACCGGCGCCACCGAGCCGTCGCCGGTCCCGCTGGGCTGTTGCGCCGGCGACCTACATTCTTATCGCGATTAATTGCCTTTGGTTTGTGTACATGACTGCGCGCGGGGTGAGCTTTACGAGCCCGACGGGCGAACAGTTGATGCATTTTGGCGCGGACAATGCGGGGTCTGTTCTGTACCACGGCGAGTGGTACCGCATTTTTACTGCAATGTTTGTGCACGCGGGCATTTTGCACCTGAGCGTGAATATGTGGTGCCTGTGGAATCTGGGGCTGCTGGCCGAGCCGCTAATGAGCTCACTGGGCGTGTTTGCCGTGTATCTGCTGACAGGTACCGCGGGGAATCTGCTTTCAAACCTTGTGAATTGGTATAGCTATCACGTTTCCGGAGACTTTCCGGCGTGCGTTGGAGCTTCAGGCGCAGTTTTCGGTATTGCAGGTGCGCTGATTATTCTGCTCAAGTCGAAGAGGTTGCCCGTTCCCCCTGACGATCTGCACAAGCTGCGCCGTTCTGTGATTTATTTCGCAGCCATCAATCTGGGACTTGGATTTACCATCAGTCTGACATCGAGACTGACTGGCATCAGCATCGACAATATGGCGCATTTGGGCGGTGTGAGCTGCGGGCTGCTGTTCGCGATGCCAATGGTTCCGCGGCTTGGTTCTCCGCGCTCGGATTTTCAGACCCGGCTGAGGCTGGCGATTGGGGTTGTCGTTGGAATCCTGATTCTGTTTACGTTCTACATCCACACGGTGGTGCGGTAGCCGGGGTGCAACGCTTCAGTCCGATGGCTACAATCGGCTTTCCGTCACATGTGGTTTGTGAAATCGTGTGCAACAATGTGCGCAACAGCGGTCGGTATTGCCCACCGCACAGGAGGAACCCATGGAACGACGCGCATTTCTTCGTCAAGCTGCGATTACCGCAGCGGCAGCCGCTTCTGCGAGCCAGATGAAAGCTTCAAAGGGAACTCCGACAGCGCCGATTGCGCGGCGCACGCTGGGCCGAACTGGAGAGAAGCTTTCCATCATCGGCTTTGGCGGCATTGTGGTGATGGATGAGTCGGCGAGCGACTCGAAGAATATTGTGGCGGAGGCGTTCGACCGCGGCATCAACTACTTTGATGTTGCGCCGAGTTATGGCAATGCACAGGAGCGACTGGGGCCGGCGTTGAAGCCGTACCGAAAGGATTGCTTTCTGGCATGCAAGACGGAAGGCAGGATGAAGGACGACTCGCGTAAGCAATTGGAGGAGTCACTACGGCTGCTTGAGACGGATCATGTGGATCTCTATCAGTTCCACGCGCTGACGAAGATGACCGATCTGGATAAGGTGTTGGGACCAGGCGGTGCTATGGAGACGATGGAGGCCGCAAAGAAGGAAGGCAAGATTCGCTACATAGGATTCAGCGTGCACTCTGCAGAGACAGCGGTGGCAGCAATGGAGCGGTATCCGTTCGACACGATTCTGTTTCCGCTGAACTGGGTGCTCTACACGCAGGCTGGATTTGGTCCGCAGATCATGAAGAAGGCACAGGAGAAGGGTATCGGCATTCTATGCCTGAAGAGCATGGCCAAGAGCGTATGGCCCGCCGATCAGCGGAAGGATCATCCTGAGCCGAAGTGCTGGTATAAGCCCGCGTCGTTTCCGGGTGAAGCTTCTCTAGGTTTGCGCTGGACGCTGGGACATCCGATTACGGCTGCGATTCCGCCCGGCGATGAGAAGTATTTCAGGCTGGCAATGGATGTGGCGCAGAATTACAAACCGCTGGGCGATCACGAAGAACAAGCCTTGCTGATGGGTGGAAAAGGCGTGGAGCCGATCTTCCACCTGGGGAACGATGTGTGAGGAAGGGCCGGATGTGAGCCGGCCCTTTTGAGCTGACAATTTAACGCACGGCGGTTGCGGCGAACTTCTTGACCATGGCGAGCAGCAGCTTGCGGTCACTTTCATTCAGGTTGGTTGAGTAACGGCGAATCTGCGTAAGGAAGCGCAGTTCATCGTCAGACAACGTGCGCGTGTTGAGCTGATGGCCGACTGTCTCTTCACTGAAGAATTGCGCGATGGGCAGATCGAGCGCGCCGGCAATTTTGCTGAGCGTGTCGAGCGATGGAACAGTGTGTCCGTTTTCCACGCGCGAGAGATAGCAGCGGAGAAGTCCGGTCTTCTTTTCGATGTCGCCTTGCGATAGGCCCTTTTGCAGCCTGTGCGCACGAATGGTGGTGCCGATTTTCATCATGAGCCAATTCCGATCTGCGCCGTGCTGAGGCAGGACCCCGGCAGGTACTAAGAAGGTATTGACATAATGGTTAACATGCATGGCATGGACTGCCAATAGGAAAACAGTGCCATGTACTGACTTGGGTAACCAGTATGGTCAACGGCAGCGCAATTCGGGTCAGGCGAGAGGTTTTCTCAGATAGGTGATTCCGTCCATCTCGTTGTCGTTATAGGGAGGGCATGGTTGAAAGCCAAGCTCGAGATACATGGTGTATGCGGAGGCCATACTTTCCGGCACTGTGTCGAGATACATTGCAGACTTGTTGGCGGCGCGGGCGCGCGCGATGACTTCTTCAGTGAGTTGCTTGCCGAGCTTTAGGCCTCGTGCAATGGGGCGAACCCAAAGCCTTTTCATCTCCCACGCATTTGGAACTGATTGTTCTGGCAGAGCGCGCCAGGCGACGAATCCGGCAGGTTGATTGTCGACATGGGCAAGGAGTGCGCCACCGTTCTGTTCCAGGTAGCTTACCGGCAGCCGTGCTGATTCTTTCTCCAGCAAGCCAAAACAGAACTGAGCGGCTCCGCGCTGGGCTACGACGAACTGGCCGTACTCGAGGAGCAGGACGCGCGCAGCATGGAGAGATTCACTCGAAGACGCGGAGGTTAGTTCTTCAATCTGAACGGTTCGGGAACTGATGGGAGGAGTGCCCATGCCTGAGTGTACGACGAAGCTTCCCAGCATTTCCTGCGTAAACCTTCCATCGCGTTCATACGTCAGTCTGAATGCCAGCGCATCCGGGCCGGAGAGTTCATGGTTTCACTGAGAAAGTTAAGGGTAGGCGCAGTCGCAGTTTGCCTTCTGGCTCCTGGCGCATACGCTGGAGCCCAGACATCTGCGCCGTCTGTCGTTCCGGCATCAGGCACAACTCCCGCAGGGCAAGCGGCACCGACTACTGCTGCTCAAGAAGGGGGAACGTTACGCGGCGTGGTAAAGAGCGGAGCGATTCCGCTGCCCGGCGTGACGGTGACTGCGCAGAACACGCTGACCGGCAAGCGCTACTCGACGGTGACGGATATTACCGGCGCATGGACCTTGAAGATTCCGTTGAATGGGCGCTATGTGGTGCGCACGCAGTTTGCGGCTTTTGCGCCGGGCGCACAGGAAGCTCTGCTGAACGAAACGAATCACGAGAAGAAGCTGGACTTCAGTCTGGTGCTGGCGTCGCGCGCAGCGGCTGAGCAGCAGGAACAAGATGAGCAGAGCAACCGCATTGCGCAGGCGATTCAGCAACTTGCAGGCAATGGAGCGCAGAGTCTGAATCTGCTGAATGCGCTTGCGGGCAGTGGCGATCAGCAGACCGGCATTGCGGGCGAGAGTGGAGCTTCTTTGCCATCGGCAGCGGGCAACTCAGACTTCAGTGACGAATCCGTAGCGATTAGCGGGCAGGCGGGATCGGTGAGTCCACTGGCGGGGCTGGATATGGATCGCATTCGTGACGCGATTGAAACGATGCGCATGCAAAATGGCGGACGCGGCGGATTAATGAGTGGCCTGGGAGGATTTGGTGGACCAGGTGGTTTCAGAGGAATGCGGAATTTCCGCAACTTCAATCCGAGTCAGCCCCATGGCGCGATTTTCTGGAGCGGATCGAATTCCGCGCTGAATGCACAGCCGTACTCGCTGAGGGGGCAAGCGCAGGAGCAGCCGGCAAGCGGGACGAATAACTTTGGTATTACGTTTATCAGCGCGCCGTATATTCCGGGAGTGACCAAGCCGAGCGGCAAGGACCACGTTTTTCTGACGCTGAGCGGACAGCGGAATTCCAATCCCATTGACCAGTACGGAACTGTGCCGACGGATTCGGAGCGGCAGGGAAACATTCCCGGATTGAGCACGGCGATTACGCCGGTGCCGCAAGCAACTGCTCTGCTTGCCTATGTACCGGGACCGAATTTGCCGGGGACGACGCAGAACTATCACCTGCTGACAACGCAGCAAAGTAACTCGACACGATTTGGGCTTCGCTACATGCGGAGCCTTGGCGCGAATGCTTCTCCGTTTTTTGGATTTGGACGAGGCGGGGGACGCGGAGGACAGTCACAGGCCTTGCGCCAGAGTCTTCATTTCAATTACAACTGGAGCCACTCGGCATCAGACGACGTGAATCTGTTCCCGCAACTTGGAGGCAAGACATCGTCGGATTCGAATTCTCTTCAGACGGGCTACACGGTTGGTTATCATCGTGTGACAAGCATCTTTAATGCGAATTGGAATCGCAGCGTTGCGCAGACGACGAACTTTTTCACGAATGGCACAGATATTGCGACGCAGATAGGCGTGCTGGGACCGAGCGGCGCAGCGCTCAATTCAAGTCCTTTGAACTACGGCTTGCCGAGCGTTGTTTTCAGTGACTTTACAGGATTGAATCAGCAGCAGCCCCGCTTTTCCACACAACAGACACTCTCGTTCTCTGAGACGGTGAGCATTCGCGCGAGCAAACACAACATTCGCGTGGGTGGGGATTATCGCCGCGTGCATAATGATTTTCTTGGTGGGCCAAACGCGACAGGAACATTCACGTTCACGGGCTTGTACACGGGATCGTCCTTTGGTGATTTTCTTTCCGGACAGCCGCAGGCAACGTCCATCAACGCGGCGGTGGAGAAGAGTTATCTGCGTGAGAACGTGTTTGACTGGTACGCACAGGACGATTGGCGCGTACGCTCAAATCTCTCGCTGGTCGTTGGAATTCGCTACGAGTATTTTGCACCCTATACGGAGAAGACCGACCGGCTGGCGAATATTTCAACCAATGCGCAGCAGGATTTCAGGAGCCTCACAGAGGTGACCGCGCAGAATGCTACGAATCTGCCGCGATCGCTGGTTTATCCCTACCGGGTTGCGTTCCAACCACGGTTAGGGATGGCCTTGCGGCTGCCGCACCAGACTGTTCTGCGTGGGGGCTACGGCATCAACTTCACGAATGGGCAGTATGCGACGTTTGCATCAACTATGGCACATCAGCCACCCTTTGCGAATGTACAGAACAACTCGTCTACTATCGATTGTCCTGTCCCCGCGGTCGATTGTTACTCGCTTGCGAATGGTTTTCCCGCGCCGGCGGTGATTGGAAATTACGCACTCGATCCGCATTACAGACTGCCGATGGTGCAGGAATGGAATGTTGACATACAGAAGACGCTGCCGTGGGGCATTGTGATAAATGTGGGCTACAACGGATCGCGTGGGAACAATCTGGACATTACGATTGCGCCGCGTGCCTCGGTGAGCAGCCCAAGTACGAACCCGACGAATGTGCTGTTCAATTATGAATCAGCGGCTGCTTTTTCACGCTTCAATGCAGGTACGCTGCGCTTGAATAAGAGGCTGAGCGGCGGCATCGCACTGGGGGCGAATTACCAGTATTCGCATTCAATTGATAATGCGGGCTCTGTTGGCGGCACATCCAGCGTGGTTGCGCAGAACTGGCAGAATCTGCAAGCCGAGGAAGGGAATTCAAGCTTTGACCAGCGGCACGGCGTGAGTGGGACTTATCTATTTGAGTTGCCGTTTGGACAGGACAAGCGCTGGCTGACGTCCGGCACGGCGGCGCATATTTTTGAGGGATTCTCGATATCCGGCAGCTTCAAATTTGCAACGGGCACGCCGATTACTCCGCACTATGCTGCATCGATTACCGATGTTGGAAATGGAACGGCGGGTACGTTGCGGCCGAATTTTGCTGCCGGCGTTTCGCCTACAGCGGGTGGAGGATCGGCAACCGCATGGTTCAACACGGCAGCCTATGTGCAACCGGTCGCGGACAGCTTTGGCAACGCATTTGGCAATGTGCCTCGTAACTCGATCACGGGGCCGGGGACAATTTCAAACAACATGTCGTTGTCAAAAACGATGAGCCTGGGTGGCACGCGCAGTATGGAGATTCGTGCGACGGCCTCGAATGTGTTCAACACAGTGCAGTATTCGGGAATCGATACGAACCTAACATCGCCGACCGCCGGGCAGGTGATTTCAGCGGGGAGCATGAGGGAATTCAATTTCAATGCGCGGTTCCGGTTCTAGTGACTGCAGGATTGTTTGCGGGTGTGCGGAGTAACGCAAAGATGAAGGTGCGGATCAGCAAATGGACAGCGATGGTCGCAGCAATGCTGCTGGCAGTGGCTAGTGCTGTTTTCGTGCGGGCGCAATCGGCTGCGACAGCCGATCAGGCACAGTTTGTGATCAAGGCGAATGCGGACCTGGTTCTGACGAATGTGGTGGTGCGCGACAAGAAGACGGGCGAGGTGGTGCGCGGGCCAACGCAGAAAGATTTCAAAATTTACGAGAACGGCAAACAGCAAAGGATTTCAAGCTTCGATTTTCAAAGTGTGGAGATGGCGACGCCATTGAATGAGGCGACGGTGAGTGGTCTTGCCGCGGGAGCAACTGGTGACGGGTCCAAGGCCGTGACCGTTGCCAATCGGGAGGAGTTGCGCAATCACAGGTTGATTATTCTCTTCTTCGATTTGACTTCCATGCAGCCGGAAGATCTGGACCGCGCAGTAGACGCGGCGCGCACATTTCTGAAGACAAAGATGCAGCCTGCGGACCTGGTGGCGCTGGTGAGCTTGGGCGATACGCTGAGCGTGGACCAGGATTTTACGGCGGACAAGGATACGCTGGCGCGCGAAGTAGGAGCATACAACGGCACAGAGGGACAGGGCTTTGCGGAGGGCGCGACGTCGAACTCGAATCAGGTGGAGGATGCGTCAAGCTATACGCCGGATGAGAGCGAGTATAACGACATCAATACCGACCGCGAGTTATTTGCCCTGCGCGCAATTGCGAAGTCGGTGGAGAAGATTGGCGTAAGGAAATCGCTGCTTTACTTTTCCGGTGGTATTACGCGCGACGGTATTGAGAACCAGGAGTCTCTACGCGCGGCGACGAATGCAGCAGTGCGGGCGAATATGGCGATCTACAGCGTGGACACGCGCGGATTGCAGGCGATATCGCCGTTGGGTGACGCCTCAACGGGAAGCCTGCGCGGAACGGGCGCCTTCAATGGTGGGGCATTGACGAATAATATGAACGCAAACTTCTCGTCGCAGGAAACAATGTCGACGCTCAGTACGGATACGGGTGGCAAGGCTTTTTTCGACTCGAACGATTTTGCGCCGGCGTTCGCTCAGATTCAGCATGACACTTCTGAGTATTATGCGATTGGTTTTCACTCGTCGAATCCGGCGCGCGATGGGAAGTATCGCAAGCTGACCATTAAGTGTGACAGGGCGAACGTGAAGCTCGAGTATCGCCCCGGCTACTATGCGCCGGCAGATTTTAAGCACTCAGGCAAGGAAGACCGAGAGAGGGAACTGCAGGAGCAGTTGGACAGCGACCTGCCGGCGACCGACATTGCCGTGTATCTGGACGCGTTCTACTTCAGACTCAGCGACAATCGTTTCTACGTACCGGTTTCGCTGATTGTGCCGGGTTCGCAGATTCCATTTGTGCAGGGCGGAGACAAGGACAAAGCAACGCTGGACATTATTGGCGAAGTGATTGACGAAACGAAGCGGCCTATTGGCAATGCGCGTGAGACAGTGAAGCTGAATCTCGATCCGACGTTGAAGGCCCGGCAGCGCAACATCCAGTACACGACGAGCTTTAATTTGCCGCCGGGCAAGTATCACCTGAAGTTTGTGGTGCGCGAGAATCAAACGGGGCGCATGGGATCGTTCGAAACAGACATTACAGTGCCGGACCTGAAGAAGATGCCTCTCAAGATGAGCTCGATTTTGCCGGCATCGCAGCGCAGGCCGGACAAGAAGGATTCGCCGCTGGTGCGCAATGGTGTGGAGTACGTCCCGAATATCAGCCATGTGTTCCGGCAGAATCAGCATCTCTATTTGCTGTATGAGATTTACGATCCCGCGCGGGAAAAGGTTACGGCGACTGCGCCGAAAGGCACCAAGCCTGGTGTTAACGTGCTAAGCAGCCTGGAACTGATACAGGGCGCGACGAAAGTGTTTGAGACGCCGGAGGTGCGTGCCACGCACATCAATGTGGCTGGACGCGACGCGGTAGCCATTGAGCTGGATGTGCCCTTGAGTGAACTGAAGCCGGGGCAGTACCTGTGCCAGTTGAATGTGATTGATGACGCAGCGGGAAGCTTTGTGTTTCCCCGATTCGCAATCCTGATACACGATGGCGCACCGCCTGCCGAAGCGGGCACGAGGTCTACGGCTTCCCATTAGAACGAGTTCAGCCTTTTCGCTTGACGATCCGGAAGATGTAGACGACCAAGACAGCCCCGCCGATGGCGACAAGGATCGTGTAAATCATGCCGCCTGATCCGCCGAAGCCGAGGAAGCGCATGACGAATCCGCCGACGAATGCACCGAGGATGCCGAGGCCGATGTCCGCGATGAAACCGTAGCCGCTGCCTTTCATGATTTTGCCTGTTGCCCATCCGGCGATGAGGCCTACCAAAAGCCACCAGAGCATGTTTCCTCCGCGTGTGCGATATGCACGTTGAGATGAGAATCGATACTACATTCAACGAGGCCGATTAGCCAGAAGGCATTTGGCTTTGTTCCGGCGCATTGCCATAAGGGCAGTGACGGCAACCGGAGCCGCAGCACGAGCCGCGCTTTAAGTGATAGGCCGCCGTAAAGACCATATACCCATTTTCAAAGTAATAGTCCTCAGGCGCGAGTGGCGCGGGAGAAACCGCGGGAGTCTTTACGGGCTGGTCCATTGTTTCATTTTCGCCTATCCTGGTCCGGCTAGCGACGCCCTCTCGATACAATCGAGTTATGGCATTGAATGCACAGGAGCGCGCACAGCGCATCAAAATTATTTTGTTCGACGTCGATGGAGTTTTGACAGACGGTACCATCTGGCTTGTTCCCGCGTGTAGTGGAAACAACGTTGGCGAGCATATTGCCACGAAAGAGGGGCAAGTGGGCTTTGCGGTGCACTCCAAAACGATGACCGAGGCAAAAGGCTACAGCGCACATGACGGGATGGGAATCTCACTTGCGCGGCTGGGCGGGATGAAGTGCGGGTTTGTGACCAAGCGCATCAGCGAGACGGTGGCGACGCGCGCGCGGGACCTGAAGATTGAGCACGTATACATGGGGCAGGCTTTCAAAATGCAGGCGGTAAGAGAAATCATGGAAAAGGAAGGCCTTACGCTGGACGAGATTGCTTATGTGGGCGACGATGTGATCGATCTGCCGGTAATGCGTGTGTGCGGACTTGCCATTGCAGTTGCGAATGCACGGCCGCAGGTAAAGGCGATCGCGCACTATGTAACGCCGAACCGGGGCGGATACGGAGCAGGACGGGATGCGATCGAGTTCATTCTGGAAGCGAAGGGGATTCTTGACAAAGTGATCGAGGAGTACATCGACGAACGGAATCCGATTTCGCCGTCCATGGATATTGGCAAAGGCGAGACCCTGGGCTGAGTTGCCGGATTATCAGGTTGCACTAAAAAGGCTATAGATTAAGACGCCCAGCACAATGAGGCTTACCACGGTGTACATGCGGTCCCGCTCAAGGGCAAAGCCAATGACAGCCAGCGCAACTCGCGCGACTGGCGTGGCGATCAACAGAACAAGCCCGAGTTGCATGAGCCCCATACTGTTGAGGTGGACAGCGGAATCCACGATGCCGGGAAGTGTACGTGTACTGCTGGTACCTGCAACAAAATTCTTATAGTCCACGTGGTGTGCGTGGTCGCGTGCGAGATAAAGCGCACCACCCGCAAAGACGATGACAGCGGCGAGCAGAACGCCGGCGCGCAGAAGATTGCCGATGATGATTTCAAGCTTCTGATCGTTCATCGCTAGACCTTTCCAAGCACTCCGTTGACGATCATTTCCATGGCGAGTGCGAGCACTACGACTCCGAAGACCAGACGCAAAGTACCGACACGGGCTCGGGCAAGCACTCTTGTGCCGAGAAGTGCACCGCCAAGTACGCCCAGCATGACGGGCATTGCGACGCGCGGGTCAACATATCCGCGGCTGAGGTAAACGCCCGCGCTTGCAGCAGCGGTAACGCCAATCATGAAATTGCTGGTCGTGGTGGATACCTTGAAGGGAATGCGCATGGCGCGGTCCATGGCTATAACTTTGACCGCGCCCGAGCCAATACCAAGCAGACCGGAGAGTGCGCCGGCACCAAACATGAGGCCAAAGCCGGTGGGCACGTTGCGTACGCCGTAGTCCTGCAGTCCGTTTTCCGCGGGGTAGTTGCCGCCGAGGCGCAGCTTGTGTCCAAGATTGTCAGATTCGACGATCGTTGTGGAGTCATGTTTGCCGGAGAACGATTGCCATGCGGCCTGCAGAAGTACGAGACCGAAGATGATGGCAATAGCGTGTGTGGTGACATGTGCGGCGATGACGGCTCCGGCAAGCGCGCCCAGAGTGGTGGCGATCTCAAGCAGCATGCCGATGCGGATGTTGGAATAGCCCTCTTTGACGTAAGCCGCTGCGGCTCCGGAAGATGTTGCGATGACGGAGACGAGCGAGGCGCCGATGGCGTAGCGGATATCGACACCAAGCAAGAGGGTGAGTGCGGGCACGACCACGACGCCCCCGCCGAGGCCCGTGAGAGCGCCCAGAAAGCCTGCGAGTGCGGAGACAGCCAGTTCAACAAGTGTGAATTCGAGTGCGGTCATGAGCGCCTAAGCGAGAAATTTAAGTATACGGGGCCTCAATGGCTGGAGTGTACTGCGCCACATGCGGGATAGACGTGTGTCATCAACTCGAGGCGCAGGGCGAGGCGCAGATCAGTTTGGCTATCAGGCTCGGTATTTGGAACGGCGTGGGTTGTGGATTCCGATTGTCCAGCGTCGGTGGTGTTGACGATAAGCACACTGGCGCATTTGTCTGCAGGGTCGATCATGAGTTCCGAGGAAAAGCCGCCCTGATCACCGTCGTGATAGATGAAGGTGCGCGTGCCCGTGCTGAGGACGAAGAAGCCAAGGCCCATCATGGGCTGCGCCTGACCTGCGGTGGCAGTGTAGGCAGTTGCGGTTTCGCCCGATTCTGTAATGGGGACTTCACCCTTCCAGGCTTCCTGAAGGGAGCTGCGCTTTAGAACCATTTCATAGCGTGAGTTGCCAGGTTCGCCGATGAGGAAGCGCAGGTATTTTTCCATGTTGGTGATGGGAGCCTTCAAGCCGCTGTTGGAGGTGGTGATGCCGGTGTCGAAGTTGAAGGGCTGGGGAGTAAGAGTCATCCCGGCGCGCAGATAGCTGGAGGAGACATGCGACTCAAGGAAATAGGGGGCTCTGTCAAAGTAGCTCTCGGTCATGCCGAGAGGTTTGAGGATGTTCTTGTCGATGTAGACTTCAAAATCGTCACCGCTGAGCCGCTCGATGACTTGACCGAGAAAGACGTAGCCGAGGTTGGAGTAACTCCAACGGCTGCCGGGCTTAAATGCAACGTGGGTATAGGGCAGCATGGCGACAATTTGGGACCATTTGGTTGGCTCAAAGGGTTGCCATGAGCAATCTTTCGCGTCGTCACAATCCCAGGGCCAGGTTGGATTGCGAAAACCTGCGCTGTGAGTGAGCAAGTTGCGGATGGTGATGTCACCGATAGATCCGTAGGCATCATGCACAGCTGATACCTCAGGAACATAGTGCACCACGGGGTCGTCGAGTTTGAGCAACCCACGGTCACGCAATTGCAGAATGGCGATGGCAGTGAAGGTCTTGGTGATGGAAGCCCAGTTATAGGCAGTTTCGCGGTCGATTGCCTGGCGACTGATCGTGTTCATCGAGCCATGCAGAAATTCTGTTGGCGGCCTGGAGCTATTCACAAAGGCGAACGCCCCGCCGACGATATTGTGGCGAGTGAGTTGGGAATCAAATTGTTGGCGGAAATCACGGAGAGGTGACTGCGCCGCAACGGTCGAGGCTCCCACGGAAAGAGCGAGAAACGCCAACAATGTGCCGCAACGAGTGAGCCAATTTGCCAAGGCCATGCGCTCATCATAGAGGCTGCGGTGCCGGATTTGTCTTTGGATAGGTGGCTTTGGCTCCCAGCGTAGCACGATTTCCAAAGTGATTCCTGTAGCGGCAAGAAAGTTTTAATTCACATGAAACGCCGAGGCCGACTTTCGCACTATCCTCTCGAACGCATGATCTTGCCGGACCGTGGGAGGACGGAAGATGAACATCCGTGGAGGAAGGTCCGCATCAACGTCGTCACAGCCGGCGCTGGATCTTCTCGCCTTCGCGTTTATGCCTCCTGAGCTGGCAAGGGCGAATCTGCGATTTCTGCTGATTGAGAATCCCAATTATTTTGGTTCCTTGAGTGCGAGTTCCTTTAAGGCTGTGCTGCATATCGAGAAGGACACGACGTACGAATGCCTGAGCGAAGTGGACTTCAATCCACGGCTGGAATGTATTGGCGCAACCATTCAAATTCGACAACCGACTGGTTATTCAAATGGAAAGCATCCCGGAAAATCGCAGGAGTTTGTTCGGTTTTATCTCTCAGTGGACGACGGAGAGAATTGGCTAGACCAGGGCGTATGCACGTTGAATGTGAGCGATAAAACGGACAGGACATGCGCAATGCACAAAGTCAGTCTAGGACTGGACCCTGGGGATGAGCTTCTTCACTTTGATGGATTGCCGCGGTTGCGCGCGATTCTCTCCTGGAATCAAATTCCGCCGCAGGACTCACCTGAATGGCTTCCCGTCTGGGGCAATGTCCTTGATCTAAATCCGCAAACCGAAGCAACGCGCATTGTGCCCGATTTTGCGGTAACTGGCGATTCAGTGTCGGGAAGGACTGCGATAGAGCGAGCTATGGCTTTTGCTGAAGGTGTGAACTGCGATCAAGGACTGGATGTGATGGATGACAGCCAGGATATTGCTAAGGTGCTTTGTTCTGTGGATTCGTTCAGCTTTGGGTTGCTGTCACCCCGAAAGGGACAGACGGCGCAGGATACGGAAGCAATTTATTCAGTTGGTGTTGACGTTGGGTTGAGAAGGCGGAGCCGCGAGGCCTTATTCAAGCGAACAGCTGTGTGGGGGAGCGTAGATAGGACGTCGTCGCACACAACATCCGGCCACTGCATACGTGCAGGAAACTAAGGCCGGATTGGTTTCCCCCGGGAAATGGGTGGGGTACTACTCCCACGGGCTCCACCCATTCTCTCCATTGCAATGCTCCCTGGAGTTGCCATGGTGCTGGATCGTCACAACCAAAGACTGCTGGTGAATATTGGGGGACGGATGAATCATCTGGCCCTTCTGTTTTGCAAAGTGAGAACGGCTGCGCAGATTGGCTGTGAAGCTGAAGGGCGATGGGCCAGTATCGCGGCTATTGCGAATTGTTGGTACTGCGCAAGCCTTTGGTTTGTATTGCCTTTTTCAATTTGGTTCTCATGCTGCTGGGCCGGCCAAATTATGCACTGGCAAAGTATATGTGGCGAAGTTGTCCAGCCGGACATGTGGTACGCGCCCTCGCACTGTCCCCTTTTTGAGAACTTTTCGCAGTCTCTGGCTGGAGAACCGTGATGAGCGGCGATGGGAAGGAAAACGCAATGATTCGCGGCTCTTCCGATCAATTGGGAATCGTGCAGCTTTGCTATTCCGGGCATATTGCGGTGCGGGTACGGGGTGTTGCTACGGGGCAGTTGTATCAATTTTCCCAAATGCAACCATCACAATGGGTTGACCGTATGGATGCACCGCCACTTCTCCAAACGCCGCTGTTCAGGGAGCTTGAATGCCAGTAAGTGGTCCCAAACGGCAGTTACCCTGTCATCGCGCGAGCGCGGCTACCGAAGTGAACCGACGTAAAGTGTCTCGACCCTTTCGGCTGTTATACTTACAGCCTCCCAGGTTTGCGGAGGCAGGGTTGAAGTTTCAGTCATTTGATCAGGCATACATCGACCGTCTCCGGTCGGGAGACAGGGCGACGGAGGAGCATTTTGTCGGTTATTTCACCGAATTGCTTCATCTGAAGCTGCGCTCGCGTTTGCGGTCGCAGCAGGCGGTGGAAGATCTGCGCCAGGAGACATTTGCCAGAGTACTTTTTTCGCTTCGTAAGCCGGACACCCTCCGGCAGCCGGAAAAACTGGGCGCCTTTGTCAACTCCGTTTGTAACAACGTTTTGCTGGAGTATTACCGCTCCTCCTCGCGTTCCCAGTCGTTGGACGAGGAAGGGCAGACTGAGCCTGTCGATACCCACGCCGATGCGCTTTCGGTGGCTTCTTCCAAGCAACTTTCGGGAAAAGTGCATGAGATTTTGACGAAGATGCCGGCACGCGATCGCACGCTGCTCAAGGCGGTTTTCCTCGAAGAGCGTGACCGTGATGAGGTGTGCAGCGAATTCAACATTGACCGCGCATACCTGAGGGTGATGCTTTTCCGGGCGCGGCAGGAATTCAAAACCGAGTATTTGAAGCATGTAGGGGCTGGACCGACAGCACAAAAAGCGTGAAACGTTTCCGTAACACAGCCCACAATTCCGTGTGGGAGCAAGTTCGAAGTAGAAGGCGGTTGTAATGGACCATAACGAAGCGATTCAAAGCATGGCGGTTGAGAGATATTTGCTCAACGATTTGCCAGCCGAGCTCCGCGATGAGTTCGAGGAACATCTCTTCGATTGTCCAGAGTGTGCGTTGGATTTGCGCACCGGCGCTGCGTTTATAAAGGAAACTCGCGCATACTTGCCCACTCTGATTGCATCGACGCCCTCGATGGGCGCCCCAACCCCTGCGGTAACCGCCACGCCGCGCAAGAAGAATTGGCTGCTCAGTCTGCAAGCGGTTTTCGCAGTACCTGCATTTGCAGCACTGCTGGCAATCGTCTGTTACCAGAATCTGAGCACGATTCCTCATCTACGTACGGCTGCGGAACAACCGCGCATTCTTCCCTGGACATCGATCCATGCGGGGACCCGTGCGGGAGGCACGACAACTCTTGTTGCGAGCCGCTCTGGCGGCGCGGTGCTTCTGATCGATTTGCCGCTGGAAGCGGGGTATACTTCCTATGCCTTCGACCTGTTCAACTCCGCAGGGAAGTTAATCTGGACACGAAACGAAGCTGCGCCGGGTGCAAATAGCCCGAATGCAGGTACGCTCTCGCTTCTCATTCCCGGTGCCGGTTTGCAGCAGGGTGCCTATACACTCACCATTTTGGGCGTAGGTGCCAATGGTGACAAAACCCCAATCGACAGACGCACTCTGGAACTGCATTTCGAAGACTAGAGGCGCCTCACTTCTTACCCAGAAAGCAGAGATCTTATGTCAGAAGAAATGAAGCGTCATCATGAATATCATGCGGAAGCGCATGTTTTCGGCGGCTCATTTGAGCACCCCCTTGCCCAAGATGTGGGTTCACAGGCTTACGTAAAACTCCACTTTAAGGGTGGTTACGGAGCCCAGCGTTCAAGCGGGTTCCGGCTTGAGAATGTCTGCTCTTTTCGCTCTGCCTATACACAGGTGTCAGGCAACCCCGACCCGAAGCCAGGCCATGGATGGACCACGCTCGTGACGGCGGTTGTTGAAGGATTGAACATTCTTGACGTAGTGACCGCAGACAGGATTGTGGCGCAAATCAGTATGGAGCACCCGCTTAAGGGTTATGTCCCCAAGGTGACATTCCTTGGAACGCGCTATGAGAACTTTTGTATTGCCGGTGATCCGATATGCACAGATCTCAATTTGAACTTTTTCGGGAGTAAGCCGGTCGATGATATGCCGTACACGCGGCATCCGCATTTTCTTGAAAATGCGGCAAGGCACTGCGAGGCTGTTCACCGGCATGAGGGAATCTCCGCCAAACTCGCTGGGCGTTACAATCAAATTCCACGCGACCAGGAGAATGTGGAACCGGTTGAATGTTCGCTAGTGAACAAAATCGAGGGAGTGCGCTTTGGAACCGTTTCTGGCAACGTAATCGACGTGCCGGATTTTGGGTTGATTCATTTGGCGGGCTTTTCCCTCACACAGCGCGATTTTCTTCCGGGAACCCGCATTCCGCAGCAGACCGAGATTCAAATGAAGATGGTGGAAATACAGATGGGTTGCATCGCCGGCGGAATGGTAACGGCTTCAGACACCATCATCAACGGACATACAAAGCCCTAATTGCCTTCTGTTTGCTGCTCGTTCCGTTCGTGTTTCTGAGCGATGCGCCGACTCGGACGATAGCAGATCGGTATAGGGAGATTCACAGGCTTTTTGAGCGGGGCCAACTGCAAGAGAGTCAACGGCTGGCTGGCCTGGTTGTGGAGACACTTCCTGACAACGAGCAGGATTGGAAGGCGCGCTTCAGAATTCTTGAGGCGCGTGCAGCAATCTGGCGCGGAACCAGTGATGAAGCGCTTCAGGCATTGACATTTCCAGATCCTTCATCGGCCAGCCCGACAATCAAGATCGAACACCACGCACTGCTGGCTCAGGCCTATTCTCACCTAAATCAGTTTGACGCGGCCGAGAAACAACTCTCTGTTGGAGAGAGTTTGTGCGCGGCGAAGCGCATTGAGTCCTGCGGCGAGTTGATTCGCGCTCGCGCCGGATTGGCGATTCAGCGTGGACAGATCGATGATGCCCGCCGCTATTTTGCGCAGTGTCTTGAGTGGTCACAGCATTATGGCAATCGTTTCGAAGAAGCCGCTTCTTTCATGAATCTGGGCGGAGTTTCGCTGATGCAGGAGCACTTCGATGATGCGATCGATTGGCTGAATGCTTCCGATAAGATCGCAGAAACCCTGGATGCCGGAGACATCCTGGTTAATAACCTTGGGAATCTGGGGTGGGCGCATTACAAACTTGGTGAACCCAGGGTGGCGCTCGCACTGTACGCGAAAGCGCAGAGCCGTGCCGTTGCCCTCGGAGATCTGGACGATGCGATAGTCTGGCTTTCCACAGCAAGCCTTGCCTATCACGATACGGGAGACCTCAATCGTGCACGCGATTCACTGCAGCGCGCCTATCAGCTATCTGAAAAGACTGGCGACAAGCAGAATATAGTGAATGCCTTGGAAGGGCTTGCCTACGTCTCGCTCGATGCGGGCGACTTGAAGAGAAGTGAACAGTATCTGAACCTACTCGCTCCTTTGATTGACGCCGGAGATAACCGACTAGACAAGCTTGCGGTGGCAATTGCACGTGGACGGCTGGCTGCAGAACAACATCAGAATTCCGCGGCAGAAGCAATTTTTCATCAGGTGATCTCCGATCCCAACAGTCAGACCTCCATGCGGCTTGAGGCGCAGTATGAGCTTGCCCGGCTCTACGAAACAAGCGGTGACGGCAGCCGCACAAGGCAGGCATTTCAAGCGGCGCTTTCCATCTTCGAGTCGGCGCGAAATCAATTGCAAAGAGAAGACTCCAAGCTTCCATTTCTTGCAAACGCAGCCGGAATTTATGACAGCTATATCCATTTTCTGATTGAGAAGGGAGAGACAGCAGAAGCACTTTCGGTGGCAGATCAGAGCCGCGCCCGCACACTTGAGCAGGGACTGGGAATCGATACGTCGGCAAAAAGTGCATCCTTGAGCGCCGTGCATTCGCTGGATGCCTCGGCGATTGCACGGCGCGCACATGCAACGCTGCTCTTCTACTGGCTAGGCGCCACGCAGTCGTATCTTTGGGTTGCAACACCGGCCGAGACTGCGTTCTTTACGCTGCCGCCTCGCGCAAAGATTGCAGATCTTGTGGCGCGCTATAGGAGAGAACTTCTTGGTCCGGAAGATACAGCCAGCTCAACAACAGGCGACGGTGAAGCTCTGTACCGGATGTTGATTGCGCCAGCGGCATCGATTATTCCGCATGATGGCAACGTGGTGATTCTTGGAGATGGCGCGCTCAACCTGCTGAATTTTGAGACGCTGGTTGTGCCGGGCTCGCCCTCTCACTTTTACATAGAGGACGCTACGCTCACATCGGCACCGTCGTTGCAACTTCTGCTGGCCTCTACCGAACGGCCGGATGCAACGGGCGGCAAACTGTTGTTGATTGGCGATGCTATTTCAGACGATCCGAATTATCCCCAGTTGCCCATGGCAATGCGAGAAATGCATGAAGTGGAGAGCCATTTTGCCGCAGGAGCGCGCACTGTGCTGGCGGAAAAGTCCGCAACACCGGACGCATATCTTGCCAGTCATCCAGCGCAGTATGGCTATATCCATTTTGTGGCTCATGGAACGGCGAGCAGTACTGATCCTCTGGAGTCAGCCATCATTCTTTCTCCCAATAGCGGTAAAGCGAATGGAAATTTTAAGCTCTATGCGCGCGAGATTACGCAACACCACATCCGCGCGCGTCTTGTGACGGTGTCGGCCTGCTATGGGAGCGGCGACCGCTCGTATGCGGGAGAGGGCCTTGTTGGGTTGTCATGGGCATTTTTGCGCGCCGGCGCGCACAACGTGATTGGAGCCTTGTGGGAAGTAAGCGATACATCGACTCCGCAACTGATGAATTCGCTTTACGGTGGACTCGCGGTAGGTCAATCACCAGCGCAGGCATTGCGACAGGCGAAGCTGACATTACTGCACTCCAAAGGCAATTTCAAACAGCCTTTTTACTGGGCGCCCTTTGAGATCTATACGGGATTATGACGGATTGGCCGTGACGGCTCAGATGCACATGCAGTGCTACTGAGCCGTCCGACGTGCTATTTGCCAACCGTGTCAGTGCCCGCAAGATTCAGGTCGATTTTGACTTCCTTCGCAACCTTCAAGATGAAGATGCTGGGATTTTTCAATCCCCACTTCACGTAGGGCACCATGAAACTCCCCTTAGCGGTAATTTTGCCTGCATCTATGTGAAGTTGCATGGGAACGGTGATGGGGTGCGGTGTTCCATGCAGTGTGAATTGGCCGGATACCTGAATGCTCGAGTCTCCAGATGGTGCGATTGTTCCCTGATAGCTTTGCGGCTGAAAGGTGACATCAGCGAAGTGAGAAACGTCTAGGACGTCATTGTGCATCTTCTTATCGCGACTGTCATTGCCGCTTTGTCCGCTTGCGGCGGATACAACAATGGAGCCGGAGAGGGAGTGTGACGACGGGTCAAAATGGATTTCACCGCTTGTGACATGGAAGGTGCCTTCAACATCGTGCCCGGTTCCGGAAAGTGAGAATGCGATATTGCTGGCGGATGGATCGACAGCGAACGTGTGCTTCTGTGCTAGGGCATTTGTGCTAAGCGAAAGAGAGATAACGATTGCAGCGGCAAGAAGAGATTTTTTCAAAGCATGGTTCCTTTCCAATGAGTTCAATGTTTAGCAATCGGTTGTGATGAGTTGTCGTGAATCCAGAGTGAAAGAGAGGCAACCTGTCGATCACTCAGCCATTCGTGGCCGGGCATATCTGTGTCCTGAATTCCGAATTTGATGATCTGAGCAAGATACTGTGTGTCTTGCTTCTCAGAACTGCGACGCATCTGGGACAAGTCAGGTGGTTGCGGCTTTAATTGATCGCTCCATAAGACGCGCGCATCGCCACGCGCTTCATGACAGGTGGCGCAATCTTCTCGATAGAGATGTTTCCCTTCTGAGAGGCTCGCTTGGCGTACAGCAGATGCGGAAGGTCGCCAGGCATGCTCTTCGGCCAGGTGCGCGGCGATGTCTCCGCTTTGCAGGCTGGCAAGATAGGCAACCAGGTCATTCCCGCGGCCATCGTCAAAGAGATATGCGTAGGAGGGCATGATGGAATTGCCGGTCAGCGTGCGTGGTGCGATGAGATGCTCTTTGAGCCAAGTTGAAGAACGCCGCAGGCCTACTTCAGAAAGATCAGGTCCTTGCCGGCGATTGCCTATCAGTGGAGGCTTTTCCGCATGAATCTCCGCAGGCGTGGAAGCCGGACCCCACATCAGTACATCGCTCGTGCCGGGCCGCACATACTGCGAGTGGCAACTGATGCAGCCTTCCTCAATGTAGACTTGTCTGCCGCGCTCGATGGCGGTCTGTGTGTATTCCGGATTTGAAGTCGGCAGGAAGTGCAGCGCAACCATGCTCACGACGACGATGAATGCGAGGAGAGTAACTTCTCGCGGAGCGGTGCGGGCAAGGCCAACGCCCAAAGGGATCGATACCAACACACCGGCAGTAAGTACGAAAGTTGTTGGAATGTGACCGAGATTCTGGCCCATGCCGATTCCTAGGGCCGAGCCAATCCAGCCCGCAATCGCATACAGCCAGCCGGCCTGTCGGGCACGCTTGCCAAAGTCGTAATGGGAGGAAATGGACGAAGGGTAAATGACAAGAGCAACGGAGTACAGAGATACGCCGGCTGGGTAGAAGAGCGCAGCGGAATGGATCAGTGCTGGATGTGCGAGCAGAGCACAGGCCGAACCGAGAAAGGCAAATGCCGAAATCAAAACGAGCGCAATTCTTTTCTTAAGCAGCAGAAATGCTGATGCAATCGCGAAAACGAAATGGATTGCACCAATAGCCCAGAGACGTAAATCGCCGGACCAAGTTCCAGCCTTCAACACTCCACTGTGCTGAATGATGTAAAAGGCTGAAGAATCCAGCCAGATGAGAGCGGTGAATGCGATGAGTACAAGGGGAAACGCGAGGTAAGGTCGCGTTTTCGACGGAGCATCGGACTGTAGTGTTGGCCCCAGGAGATTTTTGTCCGCGAGCGGGAGGAATGCCACAGCAAGGAAGACAAAAGCGGAGAACAGAGCCTGGTGTTTTGCGGATGCGGTGAAGACCGCGGGGATATTACAGATCAGGTAGCCAATTCCGACACCCACGCCGGTTTTCAGAATGGAAGCCTGCTCTCCACACCAGACCACTAGATATGTGACGAGTGTGACGGTGACGATTCCGAGTCCTGCGCCGATGAGAAAAGCCACTGCGATTGCGCCGGTGAAAGAGAGCGGGACTACGGAGAGCGCTGCCGCAAGTGCGGAGAGAATCAAGCCGATACGGATACGGCGGGCGGGATCCGCGATAATGCGCAATCGCGGCGTGAGCAGGCTGAAGAGGATGCCGCCGACGGCCATGGCCGCCATGACGGCTTTGAGTTTATTGTCTTGCAGTCCATCTGCGGAGAGTAGTTCGAGAAATGCGAATTGAGCAAAGATGAGGAAATAGACGTAGACCGCCGCGACAAGAATTGCGCCGCGCCAGTCGCGTACCTTGTGCTCAGAGCGCATCCTTAAGCCACCTCATGCGCAAACCCACAGTCTGGATGAGGACGCATAGACCGTCGAACGCAGCGACGTAAATCCACGTGGGATCTAATTGCCCCATCAGCACAGCTTTTGTAACAAAAATTGCAACTGAAGCTCGTGTGAGCGCTGTCAGCATCCAGACCATTTCAAGCGCGGGGACAGGTGCGTGTCGATGCATGAGGACCGCGCCACAAATACCGGCCAGACCCACTGAGAAAACGAAAGCTCCGATGTATGCAATGTAGGCGGTTGCATCGGCCGGCGCGCTTAGGCGCATGGATTGCAGCGCAAACACAGGAGCTACGCACAAGAGAATTCCAGTCACCGAATCGGAAATACCGGTGAGCCATTGGTAGGAGATGATGAGAGAACGAGTCATGCGGCTTTTGCTCCGACAAGCGATTCCACTTCAATTCGATCTGCGTTCTGCGTCATTGCATTGCGCAGCCACTCGATGGAGGCAGCCAGCATGGCAACACCGGTGAGGAGACGAAGGAAGTAGAGGACGTCTCGCAATCCTCCGGGAGAGATGGTGAATGCGGGATCAGCGCTTTCGATCCAACCCGTAGCCGTCATCAACAGAACGTAAGCGAGGACACCCATATTCCAAGCGTGGAAGGACCAGGTGCGATTGAAAATCCAGGCATGTTGCGGTCCGGCCAGCTCTACCATGATGAAAATAAGGAAGGCGGTGAGGAAGCCGGCTACGGCCGTGAGCGAATGTCCAACGAGGCCGTCGGTGAACTTGAACCTATCGAGTATGCCGGGGAAGAAAAAAGCGCATCCTGTGATTACCAGGCCACCCCACCACCAAAGAAAGGCCGATCTCCAACGGCGCGACTCTTCCCGCCAACGAAATGTGTTGTAGTAGAGCGGAATGAGAGGTACCCATACCAGTGAAGTTGTAAGGCCCAGGTACTGCAAGGGGAGGTGATTGCTCGCGTCGGCGCGCCCCAGAAATGCACAAAATATGGCCTGAGCCGCAAACATGATCCATGCAAAGCCAGCGATTCGGCTCTGCCTTGGGTTCCGGCTTGTAATGCCGAAGGGAATTACAAGCAGAATGAGAACAATGGAGAGAGTGGACTCGAGTTGACTGGCACCGGTGGGACCACCACTGTTTGGGTTGATCGCTGGATAGAGTCCGGGATTGGTTGCGAAGTAAATTGCATTCGGGACGAAGCCGAGGACGACGATTCCGGCTAGTTGGGGCAATGCTTTTCTCAGGCTGCTACTTGTGCCATCGCGCAACTCGAAAAACACTGCTGCGACGAGAAAGATCCACAGCGTCTCCAGCGTAAGCACGAAGAAGATTCGTGCAAAACCTGTCCAGTCCAAAAACAGTTTGCCGCTTGAATGACCCTGGAGCCAGGAGGCGGATCCAATCATCAGCGCCAAAGACCATAACCATACAATCGGTCTTGTCCAACGGGACATGCGACCTGTTTCAAGTCCATATGTATGGAAGAGAAAGCCGAGCATGGGGATGCCGCACCAGCCGTAGAGCAGCACATTCATATGAACCATCATCCAACGGCCATAGGTCCACTCACCTAGCAGCGAGTTCAGATTCGGCAAGAGCAGCAACAGCGCCAAACCAACACCAATTGCATTGCCGAAGACTAGCCATGCGAGTGCATGGCGTGCAACGACGGTTGGGTTCGCGTCAGGATTCTTCATGAATCCTCCCGTCGCGCATTTGGACCAGGCGGTCACAGCGTCGCGCGAGAGTTAGATCATGCGTCGCCATGAGGAGAGTGACGCCTTCGGTGCGCGTCAGTTCAAGGAGCAGTTCAAAAACGCCTTGGCTTGAGCGTTCATCCAGCGAGCCGGTGGGCTCATCCGCCAGGAGCATTGCAGGCCGATTCATCAGCGCTCGGCAAATGGCTGTGCGCTGACGTTCTCCTCCGGAAAGCTTTTGAATTCGCTGTCCAAGTCGATGTTGAAGTCCTGTCCGTTCGGCAAGGACTTCAAGGCGTTTCAGCGCCGCATGCCTCGGCGTGCCTGCCGCGATGGCTGGAAGAAGGCAGTTCTCCTCAAGTGTGAGGTCGGGAATAAGGTTGTGAAGTTGAAAGATAAAACCGACTTCTCGGCGAAGAAAATCCACCATGTTGCGGTTTGCATCGAGGGGTCTGCCATGCACTTCAATTTCTCCATGGTCGGGCCGATCAAGCCCGCCGATGATATGTAGAAGTGTGCTCTTTCCGCAACCGGAAGGGCCGCACAGGGCGACGGTCTGAGCCTGTTTGACTTCGAGATCGACGCCATTCAAGACGGCAATCGCACCTTGCTCATAGCTCTTCCACAGGTTGCTCATGCGAGCTGCAGGGGGCAGCACGGCTGTGCTGGACATATGCGTATTCATTCGAAGCGAAGTGCCTCCACTGCGCGAATACGCATAGCATATGCAGTTGGATAAAGTGCACCCGCCATGCCTGTGACCAATGCCAGCAGCACCACTCCGAACATGAGAAGTGGATGAAGCGATCCGTCGACATATCCGTCGAGCGCGGGTATGTGCTTGAGTGCTACGAGAGTAAGTGCGCCGAGGATTGCGCCCGCTATGCCTCCAAGAACTGAAACAACAGCCGATTCGCCGAAGATGACAGCCGCGATCTGAAAGCCAGAGAATCCGTTTACGCGCAGAATCGCAATTTCACGAATGCGCGTAAAGACCGACATGATCATGGTGTTGGCAACGCCAAGTCCGCCAAGAGCAAGGCCACAGATACCGACGGCCCAGGCTGTCGCGCGCAGAATTCTGAATTGTGAATATGTTCGTTCGAATTCACGATCCTCCAGAGCGATGAGGTCCTTGAATTGTGCATGGACGTCTGCCTTGAATTGCGCGGCGTCGTCTTTGTTCCGCAATTTGATAGTAAGAACGGAGGAGCCTTGCTTGTGGAAGAAATCCCTGGCCTCATTGATTGGCATGAAAACACCGCCGTCTTCGAAGCCGTTTCGAGTGCGAATAATGCCGACGACGGTAAAGGTTTCATGGCCGATTTGCGCCTGTTTCCCGACGGTCGCGCCAAGAAACTGTGCAGCTCGATCACCAAGCACCACACTGTCCTGGCGGCCGAAGTCCTGAGGCCCGCCGGCAAGCCATTGTGCGTCATGGATGCGCGCATCGGTGGCGGTTACTCCAAAGCAGGTGACAATGGGATGGCCTTCACTTGCGACAACACCGAAGAGAACAGGATCTGCGTGTTCCACCATGGGCCACTTCGCAATGGCTGCCGCAGCAGACTGAGAGACGTCGCTGAAGAAAAGATCGGAGACATTGCGTTCAAAGACAATCATCTCGGCACCGCTGGAGAGAATCCCGGAAAACATGCCGATGGCACCTTGTAGTAATGCGACTACTGTGAGCATGGCCGCGACGCTGAAGGCGATGCCCGCCATGCTGATGACAGTTCGAATCCTGTGCCGGAGTAAATTAACAACAATCAAGCGGAGAAAGATCATCGGACTCTGTCGATCGGAATCGCTCCTGCCTCTTCAATGGCATTCGTTAACTCATCCAGCAGGCTCGTCCGGAAATCGTTCAGAAAATTGAGAGAGGACCTTTTGGCAATGAGTCGATTCATCAATCGGTCACCTGCATGAATGAGTCTGCCCAATCGGCCGACAGCTGCTGGTATGCCGATGACTAATGCCGTGTTCGGTCTTCCCAACCTGCCATCACGCTCGGCGCTTTTGCCGGTATCAGATTGGGACGCGAGAACGTCCTTCAGGTCGTCCGCCAGTTGGTAGGCCAATCCCCAGAAAAGGCTCAGCCTCTGCAGGAGTTGTATGTCACGTTGCGGGGCTTGTGCGAGGATAGCCGGCAATACGAGAGCGATTTCGATCATGGGCACGGTTTTACCGCGCGCAACCCGCTCAGCTTCCGCAAGGTCTCGAGCACTGGACTGGAAATTCAGATCGAGACTCTGCCCGTTAAGCAGGCCATTTACACCCAGCCGGTCATTCAGAAATTCAAATACCCTGACTTGATGTTGGAGGGGGACAGTGCGCAACGCCGACCATACAAGGCCATATGCGCGATTGATGAGCGTCAAGGCGGCAAGAATAGCGGCTGGTTCACCGAATAGCCGATGGACGCATGGAGCACCCCGGCGCACCGCAGCGTCGTCCATGCAGGGCAGATCGTCAAATAGCAGAGATGCTGTATGGAAATACTCCAGCGCGATGGCAAGGTCTAAGGTCGATTGCCTTTCAGCGCCATAGGCCAACCCGGTCTGAACTGACATGCGTGGACGTGCCAAACTGCCGGGATGAGCAAGTACGTGCGCGAGAGTTCTTTGAAGGACGGGATCGGTATTGAATCCGCACCGGAGGCTTTGGCCGTAGGCTCTGTACAATTCGGCTCCCAGAGAGTCCTGCGAGACTGAATCGATGCTATGCACTTCTGCGACCACACCACTCCTTGCCATTCCTTATTCTCCAAAGTTGTTGCAAATATCCGCTGCTTTTGAGACGCGGAACTATGCGCAGTGGCGAGCGGGGCCGTTGTCATTCTTTAGTGACAATTCGTTCATGTACCGAGAAATGCTCGATTTATGCCTGGGAATTTGCGATTGAATCAATGTTATAGACGGAAAATGAACTGGGATATACGGGGAAATGACGATTTATTCATCTTGAGTCGACGGAGCAAGATTTGGCACGGGTAATACCGAGATGCGCTGCGCAAGCTTTCAAAATGCAATAACATTTTGAGCATGCGGCTACTGCTGGTGGAAGACGAGCAAGACATTCGATCGTTCTTGAAGCAGGCACTTACTGAGGCTGGTTATGCGGTTGATCTTGCGTCGGATACAGTGAGCGCCGAGCAGTTGGCACTCGCCGGCGAATACGACATTCTCATTGTGGATCTTGGCCTTCCGGACGGAGATGGCATTGCGCTGATTATGCGCTTGCGTCAGATGGGGGTACATGCACCGGTGCTGATCCTTTCAGCAAGACGCACGGTGGATGACCGTGTAAAAGGGCTTGAGCAAGGAGGAGACGATTACCTCACCAAACCATTTGCCCTGGCGGAATTGCTTGCGCGGCTGCGTAATCTGCTCAAACGGAATGCACCGCAGGGCAGTGAGGCTACGCGGCTTCGCGTGCTCGATCTCGAATTGGACCTTCTTCGCCGAGAGGCCATCAGGGGTGGCCAGAGACTTCAACTTACACCACAAGAGTTCGTCCTTCTGGAGTATTTGTGCCGCAATGCTGGACGCGTGGTGACTCGAACCATGATTCTCGAAAAGGTGTGGGGTATGCGCATTCATCCAGATACAAATGTGGTGGATGTACATATCTATCGCCTGCGAGGCAAGGTCGATGGAAATGGACAGCAGCCGCTGATTCGCACGCTTCGAGGTGTGGGCTATGTTCTCAAAGACCGCTAGACCCGGAATGCGCAGTGCTGCATGGCGGATTTCACTATGGTCAACACTTGCCTACACACTTGGTGCGATCGTCATCTTTCTTTTTCTGGACCGTTTTGTCGCAAGGGACATTCAACAGCGTACCGACGCCTGGTTGACGGGCGAAGTGGAAGTCCTGGGCGATGTGGCGGCTCACACGCCCAAGGATGCTTTGTACAATCGCGTGGTTGGCGAAGTGGCGGAATTGGCATCGCGAGAAGTGCCAAATCGAACTCCCACGCTGAGCTCGCAAAACGACTCGGTCTTCTTCCTGCAAACAGGTTCTGATGGCAGCCTGAAGCTTTGGGTCGGTGTGGGAGACGGGCAGGCGGATCTGAAAGCGATTCACGGCCTTAGGAGGAATTCAACCACGCCTTCTGACGTACACGTCGACGGATTTACCGTGCCGTTCCGTGTTGCCTCAACAACATTGGCTGATGGCAGCAGGGTGTACCTGGGGCTCTCTGTGCGTGACGAGGAGAGGGTGATCCAGAATCTGCGTGTGCGCTTCCTGGCACTTTGGATTGCACTCATTTTGCTTGGATTTGCCATTGTCTTCTATGCGACGCGGCGTACGCTACGGTATGTGCGGCGCATAACGGAAGCTGCTTCTCATATTGGAGAGCTTGATCTAAAGACGCGCGTTCCCACATCCGAGAATAATGATGAAATGGCGCAGTTGGCGTACACCTTAAATCACATGCTCGATCGCATCGAGAATGCGGTACGGCAATTGCACACAATTACGGATTCACTGGCGCATGATTTAAGAAGTCCGCTGACAGCAATTCGCGGCAAGCTGGAGACATCACTGGTGAAAGCCGACGACGGCGAACGTCAGGAAGCGATTGCCTCTGCGATCGAAGAATTGGATAGCCTTGCAGACTTGCTCAATGAGTCGCTCGACGTGGCGGAAGCGCGGGCCGATGCGTTGCGGCTGACACCGACGGTGATAGATCTGGAACAACTGGTGAGGTCCATGGCAGAGCTTTACGAACCATCCATGACAGAAAGAGGGCTGGTTGTAAGGCTTCGTCTTTCAGGACCACTGTTGATAAAAGCCGATCAGGGACTCATGCATCGAATGCTTGCCAATCTATTCGATAATGAGCTGAAGCATCTTCCATCTGGTTCAAGTATCACCATCTTTCTGGAAGAGCACGAAGGCAGCGCGGTTCTGCGAATTCAAGATGATGGTCCTGGTTTTGACGCGGAGTTATTGCCGAGCCTGTTTCAACAGCGGACACGTGGAAAGCAATCGCAAGGTCATGGTCTGGGGCTTGCATTTGTTAATGCTGTAGTTCACGCACACGCGGGGCACCTGACGGCATTTAACGGGTTGAAAGGCGGGATCGAAATTGAAGTGCGGCTTCCTTGCGCACCAATCGCGGAGCTAAGTCAGCATATTTCCGTATGAGCGGGATTGAAGCGTTAGAGCTCGCGAACTTTGCCCGGGTCAGATTTGATCGCCGTACTACTTTCGATTGTGTCGGCAGAAGTTCTCAAGGATAACCACTTCCAAGTAAGACAATAGTTGCATCTCGCCTTTTGTAATCTTCACTGCGATCAGTCAAGGCAACTTCGACATCCTCTTCGAAACAGTCTGCAAGGGTCATGCTCTTTTCATGCCTAACAATTTTTGCTTCACATTTACAGAATTTACAGGGCGGTTCAACGCAACTCCATGCAGCTGTTGGGGCTGGAAGCGCGCTCTACTGTCTGCTCAATATATGAAGAGTTGACTAGAAACTGCAGGAAGGAAATCTGACCGCGAAGTCCCGGAAGGGAGACGGATCTTATTGAAAATATTTGGTGGACCTGATCGGGATCGAACCGATGACCTCTTCCATGCCATGCAATGTCGAAGATCGTAAGTTAAAGACGTTACACGGCTTACGAATTGGCGAAAACGGCAAAACCGGCCCGATTGGCGGCCATTGCGACAAGAATGCGACAAACTTTTAGCCAAGCGGAGCAGGGCTGGACTGTGGGGGCCAGCCCGAAGCTTTCGAACTCTACTGAGTTCAGTAACCATTTGTTTTCGGAGTTGAGGCTTTCCTCCTAAATCGATAGTTCAGTGATCGGAACCTCGGCCAAACTGAGATCCGTCCAATCCCTCGGAATCGAAATTCCAAAGCGAAACATATTCGTAATTTCGACTTCTGCGTAGCGGACCACTCCCTCTTAGTATTTCAACGAGTGGCGAGCCGGATGTCTTCAACGGACCTGCTAGAGCTGGTGATTGATTAATCCAATTGTTGAGCGCATTGCGTTTATCCAACGTCTCTAATGAATACAAGTTTGAGTAAGAATTTCAATTGAGGCAGGGTAAAGTGTCCGGTACGTCTCAAGATGTGCGGTATGCTCTGCGCCAATTACGCCGGAGCCCGGGATTCACTCTGACAGCTGTGCGTTCGATTTCATTTCAAGTCGCTCGTAAACGCAGATTTTCGGAGTTCTTGGCAGTTGACCGGCCAGACAGCCCTTTGACGGATCTTCGCCATTTTCAGGCTAACTTCCTGTTTGCAACCAACCGCCCGAAACGGCTTAGATACTCGAGCATCAACTCGAATTTGAATGCATCCTAGGTTGGCAAGCGAAGGGGATCACCATCCTACATATGAATACATATTTGAGGTGTCCCGGACCGGGACACCTCTAGGTGGAGATAATCTGACATGAGACTGAGTTCATCAGTCCACGAGGAAGCATCGCATTGAAGCTCATCGCTCATTTGTTTCTTATTGCAGCATTGCTCACCGGAGGCCTGACGTATGCCGCCCATGCCGGTCGCCTGCCTGAGCCCTCAGGACCTTACGGCATCGGCAGGGCAGCCTACGACTGGACAGACAATTCGCGTGGCAATAGCCCTGAACCGAACGCAAAACGCAAGCGCGAGTTGATGGTCTACCTGTGGTATCCCACAGAACGTCCAACTGCGGAACAGCACGGTGCATACATGCCCGGAGCGAAGCTGATCGATGCCGATCCCGAACTCCGGCTCCGGATGAGCGAAGAATTTGGAACTGAAGAGTGGGCGCAGGTTCTCTCAGGTGCCATCTACTCACACGTAGTAGAGAATGCGCCACCAGCCAAGAGCCCAGGACAGTTTCCCGTCGTGATTTTCTCGCACGGCGCCGGAGGTTCGATTTTCAAATATACCGCGCTCTTCGAAGCGATGGTGAGCCGCGGATATATGGTTGCGGCGATCCAGCATCCCGATATCGCGGGCACCGTTGTCTTTCCTGATGGCAGATTAGTGCCTGCTCCTCGCAACAGGTTTCCACCCGGGCTAACGCCCACGCAGATACTGCGGCGCATTGGCGATCAGGCAAGTCGCTGGATTGACATAGGGACTGCGGATGAGCGTTTTGTGCTCGACCAGCTTACACGGGAAAATGCCGGCACTGCAAAGCACTTTGCACTCGCCGGCAGGCTCGAT
>JAGWSG010000055.1 GCA_028876335.1 Acidobacteriota bacterium | reverse complement strand
ATGATGTGGAAGCAGATCCATGCGCAGGCGGCAGTGCGGCTGCAGCCCCGGCCAGCAGGCCGGATTTGAGGAGATTGCGGCGAGAAGGAGAGCGGAAAGAGTCGGCTGGATTTTTCATGGGTGGAGACAGTGTATCGCCATCGCATGGAGCGGACGCTCGCTCTTCGCTCGCAGGAAAGTGAAGTGGACGCTCAATACCTGGCTGCGGAGGATCGCCACCCCGCGAGAGAAGACCGGTTCACTGGTACTCCGAAACGAGGACGCACGGCATCTGTTCAGGACGACCGAACTGCGTGGCCGTTCAGATCATCGACCGCCTTGCCGCAATGAGGACAGTCGAAGCTCACGCCCTCCAGCGCAATACATTGCCTGGCGACGCGCTCGGCGAGTTGCATCACCTGAAGCATGCGGTCCACACGCCAACTGTCGGCATACGGGCTGTTGGCGAGATTCATGAGCTTCGCGATGGCGCTCTGGATGCTGCGCAGATCGTTGACGTGGGCCATGGGGAGGCGCTGGACTTTCTTCTCGCCTTTCTGAACACGGTTTTGTCTGGTGTGGAAGTAGCACAGGTACGAGTCGCGCATGGCGATGGAGCGGCATTGCTCTCCAGTTGGCATGATGTGAGTGCATTCGCGGATCATAAAAATTTTTCCTCTAGGTCTATAGTCTTGATATCACTGGCTTTACAAAACAGCTATCCGGGACCATATCTGATTTCAAATGACTTGGCCGCCCATATTTGATTCCAAAGCAGTTGGTGTGTGAGAGGCGGAGAAACCGAGTCAGAGAAATCCAACGGTGCTCAATTCCAGTGTGCGACAAAACGCGGAAATTCTCTGCACCATTGCATGGAGCAGACGGCGCTTGCGCGCCCCAGTTTGGTGTCTTCTGTACCCGAGATTCGGCGTACGGTCGCTATTCGCGCGCAGGAGGTTTGTGTGGTGGTTAAAAGGCAAGGACGAAGATTAGAGTGAAAGCTTCATCAAGATGAATGTGACTGCAGCCCAGAATGCAAATGCGAGAGCAAGGCCTAGTAACCAATTCAGCAAGCGTAAGCGGCCATCATAAATCAGGATGGAAGCACCCAGACATCGGGAAGGAATTTTGAGTGTTAGCCATGTCCAACCCAACGCAATCGCACTACCAGCAAAAGATAACGCCGGTAGCGTGAACAAAAGTGCAATACCGCCCTGGCCGTCGTTACAAAGCCGACCTTGCGTTTTACAAATCCACCACTCTCCCAACGCGAGCGAACTGACAGCAACGTAGGCACCTGCCATTCCTCCGATAAATGCAGGAATCCAAACCGGCACATTCTTCTGAGCCTCTCTTCCTCTGGGCGTATACATCCACGGGCGCATTTCAAAGCGGTCGATCAACTTCAGGGCACCGGGCATTATCGCGGCAGAAATAAGGGCCAGCCAGGAGAACAAGACGGTAATTTCAACCGAGGCGATCAGCTGTTTCAGGAATTCCATGCGTTTGCTCGCAAAACGTTAATGGAATGATACGGCGATTTTTCGCATGATTCCAAGTGCGATAAACCCCGCCCCGATTCCCGTTGGCCGGTCGGGATGAGATGCAGTTTGTGGATGGGTTGAGAGTGACTGGTAGAGTGTCAATCTATCCCGGGTGCCCAAATGCGAGGCACCCGGGGCACCCATCTATTGTGGTTGAACGGATGCTGTGTTGGGATAGGTTGCACCTCTCCCAGGTGCCCAAGTGCAAGGTACCTGGGGCACCCAGGTTTGTGTTGCGGTGGAAAGAAAAAGCCCCGCACGAGGCGGGGCTTTTGTGTGTAACGAGGAGTCCGACTACTGGAGGTTGCT
>JAGWSG010000054.1 GCA_028876335.1 Acidobacteriota bacterium | reverse complement strand
GGCGTGATGTTGACGTAAGAGAATGGCGGAGCTGTGGCCTTGCCGAAGATCAGGCTGTGGCCTGATTGCCGCTCACCGTTGACCTCGATCAGGTATCCCAGACCTGATTTGGGATGCAGCACATGTTCTATCGCGCCGGATGCGGCAATTACGTTTCCGTCGACGACATGAAATGGAACACCGGCGTCAATGCTGGTAATCCCGTTGTTGAATTGGTAAGGCCCAACTACATCGACGGGATTCTGAATTATTTCAGTACCTTCAAGGTAGAGCTGAAAAGGCTTGAATTGCTTACGTAACAGCAGATTGAACTGCTCATTCCAGGTATCGTTTGTGGTTTGGGCGCCGCCTGCGAGCGTCGGCTTGGAGCTCTGCATATGCCCGGTAGGGATATTTACGTCAACGGAAAGGCCAATTGAGGGCAGAGTCCAGAAGTGATAGCGATCGGATTCTTTCGCGAGCTGGATTTTGGCTTGTACTGTTGAATCGCCAAACTGGACGGAGGAGCCGTCTATGCCTCCTGATCCTACATATTCCAAAGCTGTGGTTGCGTCGAGTTCCGTGCGGTGCCCAATACCGTAGGACAGTTTCAGCGGGATGGTCGTGTTGGTACTGTCATGTGTTCGGTAGCTGAAATAGTAGGGCTCGAAGTAAAAAGAGCCTCGGGGCATTACGTCGGCGGTTCCGGTATACATGGGCCCACTGGTGTTATCGACCCACCTTTGACTGAAATCAGGCTGTGCCTTTGCGGGCGCTGGCTGTTGCGCGGTAACTAGAGCGACGCACACAAACAGTGCCAGCATCGCGATGATGGCTGACGAGTATCGAATCATGATGAAGTTCCATTCGTTGCGCTGAACGCGGTACGGGTAGAAAGGTCCTGAATGAGAAGGAAGGGGAGGTGGCTTTACAGGGCCGGTGGCGGGCGAATGGTAAGTCCGAAAGAGGCTGGCGCTTCATGGAAAGGAATGACGAGGTGGCCTGTTTTCGCGCGGCCCAGCATTGCGATGGCGGGAAGCGCAAATACGGTGACCAGGAATGACGTCAGCGTATAGGATTGAATGTCCTGGGAATGTGTCGCGGCATGTGTTGCACTGTCATTACGCCGGAGGAGGATGTCGGTTTCAGCCGGATTGTGAAGAGACCATATGTCGTCTGAGATAGAAACGGCGGGAAATAGAATGCATAAGAGAACGGCCAGGGTAAGAAGTTTGCCTCCCAGGGCATTCTTCATTCGCCAATACTTGAGAGACCAGCACACCAGGGTGGTGGCTGCGAGCAGAGCCCAAGTAAGATTGAGAGTCAGTTCCACGTCTCGTCAATATCCCTGACAGGGATTGTCTCCAGAATATCGTCTATGGGTTCTATTGGTGGGAGTTCCCGTGTGGGGTGAAATGGCAAAAAGACAACAACAGCCGGGCTAACCCGGCTGTTGGATCCATAAAAAAACGGAAATCTGCGAGCTTACGCCTTGGCAGTGGAAATTGCCTTTACGCGGGCATTCAGGCGGCTTTTGTAGCGCGAAGCTGTGTTGTCGTGGAGAACGCCCTTCTGAACGCTCTTGTCGAGCGCGCTGGCGGTTGCACGATATTGCGCCTGAGCTTCTTTCGAGTCACCCTTGGCGATGGCCTCACGCAGGGCGCGAAGGCTGGAGCGGACGCGGGTGCGGTTGGCGCGGTTCACCTCTGTTTTGCGTTCGGTCTGACGGGCGCGCTTGAGCGCGGAAACGTGGTTTGCCATGGAACCTTTAAACTCTCTCTTTTGCCTTATTTGCTGGGAGCAAGCCCAGCCAGGCGGGATGCTGCGGGGTGTAAATGCAACTAGAGCCGCATCCCTCGCAATTTCTTAGTCTACGGCAATTCGAATTCGGGGTCAATTGCGGGGATTTTGGGGACCCTGACCACCCACGCGCTCCGGAGGAGGGTATATCGTAAGTCACCATTTTCACATTTCTTTACAGGAGTGCCATTGACGCAGGTATCCACCGGCGCTACTCTTCCCCCAGATATCCACCTTGGTCTTTGTCGCCAATCCGGCTAAGCGTTCCACGAGCAGAATCATGGTGCGCCGACCTGTGCCGAACGCGCGAGGAATCTCTGCACAAAGAAACTTTCAACCGACCGCAACATTTGCGGCTCAACCGCTGTCTTTCCGAATAACAGAACAGGAGGCCCTCTGAACGCTTCGCTGGAGATCACGCCGAACCTTGAGCCCCTCTTCGGGACCCGCGATGAAAACCTCAGATTGATGGAGGATGCACTGGGAGTACGGATCGATCTGCGATCCGATGCTGTGAAGGTGCAAGGACCGGACGATGCAGTAGCACGCGTCAAGTGTATCTTTGAGGACTTTGAAACCCTGCGACGACAGGGTATTCATCCGCACAACGGTGAACTGAACGGGATGCTGCGACTGGTGGTGGCAGACCGTGAAATGACGCTGCTATCGGTGGCAAACGCAGGCAAGCAGCGCTCGGTGGGTATCAAGCGCGTGGTGCAGCCTCGGTCCATTAATCAGCGGAAGTACATTGAGGCCATTGAGAAGAACGACATGGTCTTCGGTGTAGGACCTGCCGGTACAGGCAAAACGTATCTTGCTGTGGCCATGGCAGTGTCTGCCATGAATGCGAAAAAAATCAGCCGCATTATCCTTGTGCGGCCCGCAGTGGAAGCCGGAGAGAAACTGGGCTTTCTGCCGGGCAGCTTGCAGGAGAAAGTAGATCCCTATCTTCGCCCACTGTATGACGCGCTCTATGACCTGTTGGAGCCCGAGCGCGTGGACAAGATGCTGGAGAAAAACATTATTGAAGTTGCGCCTTTGGCCTTTATGCGCGGCCGTACGCTCAATGATGCCTTCATCATCATGGATGAGGCGCAGAACACAACTATTGAACAGATGAAGATGTTCCTCACGCGCCTCGGCAACAACTCGAAGGCGGTCATCACGGGAGATATTACGCAGATCGATCTGCCCAATCCGCGCAAGTCGGGTCTGGTGGACGCGATCAATGTACTGGACGGAGTGGAAGAAATTCACTTCTGCCACTTTGAAGAGGTGGACGTGGTGCGACACGCGCTAGTGCAGCGCATCGTACGTGCATATGAGTCCGCGCGGCCGCAGCAGCAGGAACTGCCGCTGGGGATGGAAGAAGGAATCAACGTGGAGCCTAACCGCACAAAAATGCAAAGCGCCAAGCCGCAGTAACAAAATCAATTTGGAAAAGGGTGTGCTCCGCGCAGGCTTGTGCGGCGTACATTTTTTTCGGCAGCAGTTCCACGCGATCTCGCCGTGCCGGATAGATTTAACCAAGAGAAAGCAAGTGCGGAGCGCCCATGCGCATGCCTTGGCGTATCATCAACATAAGGCGGAGTTCAGCCAAGTGAAACGCCGGGCAAGATGATTGTTATTGATCCAGAATTGGAGCCTGCACCTGCGTCGCGTTCGAGCGGTGGCCGGAAAACTGTTTTGCGGGCTCAGGACGCAGCGGAGCGAAATGCGGCTCTGCCTTCAACAGCTGTTCTTTCCCGCTTCCTGAAATCGGCGCGGACTGCGGTGAAACTGCGCGGAGAAGTGAACGTTTTGCTTACATCCGACGCTGAGATTCGGCGTCTGAATCGCACCTATCGCAAGAAGAATAAAGCGACGGATGTGTTGTCGTTTCCTGCGGAAGGGCCGGCGGCGAGCGGAATCGCAGGCGATTTGGCAATCAGTGTGCCCACAGCAGCGGCACAGGCGGTCAGGCTGGGTAATTCACTTTCGACCGAAATCAAGATACTAATGCTGCATGGATTGTTGCATCTGGCAGGTTATGACCACGAAACCGATACAGGCCAGATGGCGAGGCGTGAAAGGCTGCTTCGTGCAAAACTACGCTTGCCGGCCGGTCTCATTGAACGCACTGCCGAAGCTAATCCTGCCCCGCAGAAGAAGGTGAAGGCATGAGTCCACTTGCCTTCGCGCTGATTGTGCTCGCCGCCATCGTCGTGGTGCTGGCTTCCTACATGAATCGTGTGTACTCGGAGTTCGGAAAGATTCTTGCGCACGATGTGCAGGACAATATCGAAAGCTGGGAAGAGCAAGTGGAGCCGCGCATCGGACTCAACCGGGTACATGCGGCGCTGTCTGCATCCGTACTGCAGCAGCTTGCGCTGGTGGTGATTGCGTTGGAGTTCGGTGCGGTCCTGTTTGATCGTGGAACACATTTGGGCCGACCCTCCTTTGCGGAAATTGCTCAGGCCATTGTTGCCGTTGTGCTGGTTGTGGCTTTTTGCTGCCAGGTATTACCGTCACTTTTGTTCAGGCATACCAGTGGCAAGTGGGCGCGTCATTTCGTCTGGACTTTTCGCTTCTTACTGTGGAGTGTGGCTCCGATTTCGTTCTTCGTGCGGTTCTTTCATTCGGTGGCATCTCTCGCCGATCCGCCGCAGGAGAAGGAAGAAGAGTCTTTCGGCAGCGTGGAAGCGCTGCTGGAAGCGGGGGAAGAAGAGGGAATTCTAGAGGAGACGGATCGCGAACTTGTGCGCTCAGCGGTGGAGTTCGGCGACAAACTGGTGCGCGAAGTGATGACTCCACGACCGCGTGTGTTTGCCGTTCCAGGGACCACTACGCTTGAGAAGTTTCTCGAAATGTTGAAGGAGCACAATTACTCGCGCGTTCCGGTTTTCGCACATTCGCTGGATGAAATTACGGGTATTGTCTTTGCGCATGACCTGTTGCAGATTGCTGACGAGGACGCGAAGAAGAGCACGGTTGCCAGTATTCAGCGCGCCGCGGTATTTGTGCCCGAGACCAAGCGCGGGTATGAATTGCTGCGGGAGATGCAGCGCGAAAAACAACATATGCGCATCGTGATCGATGAGTATGGCGGCGTTGCCGGCCTGGTCACAATCGAAGATTTGCTGGAGGAGATTGTGGGTGACATCCGTGATGAGCATGAGACAGATGGCTTGGCCGACGAACCGCAGCACGAACCGGACGGTGCGTGGATAGTTCCTGGAGGATTCCCGGTGGATCAATTGCACGAACTTTTCGGCAAGTCCGTGGAGATCGACGACAGCTTTGAGGCGACAACACTGGGCGGACTGGTGAGTGAAGCGGAGGGGCGCATTCCTCACGCGGGTGAAGTGGTGATGCTGGAGAAGTTTGGATTGCGTCTGGAAGTTCTCGCTTCATCAGACAGGCATATCGAGCGTTTACGAGTGTATCCACCGGCTCAGGATGCAGCAGCTTCCTAATTTCTCCACATTTTAAGAATCATGATTCTGATGAGCCCGTTTCCATGAGCGCCATTCGTCTGCGGTGAGCTCCCAGACTTCCGTTATCAATTTTCCTGACACGTACATGCTCTCCTTTTCACCGATTCTGCGCATGCCGTGCTTTTCCGAAATGCGCTGAGAAGCCAGATTCACAGATGCCTTGCCCACCTGCATTACGGGCATACCCAGAGTTTCAAACCAGTAGTCATTAACCCAGACGCATGCCTCTGTCATCAACCCTTGACCTTGATGTTCGGGAGCCAGCCAGAAGCCACGATGATTATGTTGTTCGTTAGTCAGGCTGATAAGTCCAATGATTTTCTCGGGTGCCATCGTCAGACGAAGCGTCCAGTGCCATGCTTCATTCCGCTCCATGGCGGGCAGTGCGTGATCGCGAATGAAGCAGAGCGCGCCATCCGGTGGATAAGGCCAGGGCACGCGATTGAGAAGGAAACGCACGATCTCCCAGCGAGGAAATTCGGCTTGAATCTGCTCCGCATCGTCTATACAAAGCGGACGCAAATGAAGCCTGGAAGTGCGGCCTTCAATCAACATGCGGCGATGATAGCAACAAAGTCGTGACGAATCCGCGATAATGCGAGAAGAGGATTGATTCGATTGAAGTCAGGATTTGTAGCAATTTTGGGCCGGCCCAATGCCGGCAAGAGCACACTGCTCAATGCACTTACCGGTGAAAAGGTGGCCATTGTGACCGCCAAGCCGCAAACCACGCGCAATCGCATTGCAGGTGTGGTGGAAGTACCCGCTCGCAAGGGCGCGCATCCTGCGGCGCAGATTGTGTTCGTCGATACGCCGGGTGTGCACAAGCCCGCATCGCAACTGGACCGCCGCATGCTGCAAGAGGTTCAGGAGGCTCTGGAGACGCGTGATGTGGTGCTTGTGCTTGTGGATGCCAGCCGCCGTATTCAGCTTGAACCTGAAGGCGAAGCGGAAGGCGAGAAGACGCGCCGCGGAAGCGTCTGGGCGAGCGAAGATGAGTTTCTCTTCAGCCTGATTCGCAGAATCGATTGTCCGGTGTTGCTCGTGTTGACCAAAATCGATCTGGTTGCCAAAGATAAGCTGCTGCCGCTGATTGAATCGCTCACGAAGCAATACAACTTTGCCGAGGTTGTGCCGATCAGCGCGCGCAAAAAAGACGGGCTCGACCGCCTGGTGCGCAGCATCATTGAGAAGCTGCCCAACGGAGAACGCTATTTCCCCAAGGATCAGTACACGGACCAGCCCATGCGCTTCATGGTCGCGGAGCTGATTCGAGAGCGCATTTTGATCGAAACCGGCGAAGAAGTTCCTTACGCGGCGGCTGTGGTGATTGAGCGTTTTGAGGAACCGACGCATACGCCCAAGGGCGGGAAATTGCCGCTCACGAATATTGCAGCCGCTATCTACTGCGAACGGCCGGGGCAAAAGGCCATCCTGATTGGCAAGGGCGGAAGCAAGCTTAAAGAAATTGGCACCGCAGCGCGCAAGCAGATCGAATCGTTGCTGGGGACGCGTGTCTTTCTTGAATTGCACGTAATTGTGCAGCCGGGTTGGCGTGAGTCGCGCGGGTTTGTCGATTCACTCGATTGGCGCAGGCAGCTTGAGAACATAGCAGCCAAACAGGCTGACGAAGACGAGGACAGTCAAGGCTGAGTTCCAGTCTGCAAAGAACCGATCGATTGCAAAAGGATGAGTCTTCGCGTTGTGCGTCAGTCCGCGCACACCTGGCCGCGGCCTCCGGTTTTCACGGTGTACATGCGAGCATCGGCCGCGCCGATGATCGAGTGCAGTGAGTCTCCGTCGCGCGGATAGCAAGCCAATCCAACACTGGCGCTCACTGTCAGCACCAGTCCATTTTTCATTTCAAACTGAGTAGCCATCAGGTCGCGATGCATGCGTCGAGCTTCAGTAGCGGCTGTTTCCGCATCAGTTTCCGGCATCAATACGACAAATTCATCACCGCCATAGCGGAAGCACATATCGTCCGGTCTGGCCAATTCTTTTAGTCTTGCTCCCGTGCGCGCAAGCAGCTCGCTGCCAACCAGATGTCCATGTACATCGTTCACTAGCTTGAAGCGGTCCAAGTCAAGAAATGCAAGGCTAACCGGAATGCCGTATCGCGCGCCGCGGTCGAGCTCCTGACCAAGTACTTCATACAAATGTCGAACGTTATAGAGTTTGGTGGCGTCATCCGCGATAGTGAGTTGCTGAATGCGCGAAACGTCGCGTGCATTCTCTATGGCAATAGCAGCGTGATCAGCCAGAATGTGCAGGAAGGCAATCGTATAGTCGGTGAGTTGATCTGCGCGCGGATTAAGAATCTCAATAACGCCGATAACGCCTTTGCGGCCACGTAAGGGCATTGCAATCACTGAGCGAACTTTGCGCGGATTAGGGGCGGGAACGTCTTCCAGACGGTTGTCCTTCTCTGTTTCTGGAACGATGAGCGTTTCACCGTTCTGTGCCACCCAACCTGCGACACCTTCACCCACTTTTACCCGAAGATCGTGAAGTGAGGCTTCCTCGCCACCGGCAGCGATTGCGTAATACAGTTCCTGACTGCTTTCCTCCAGCATGAGCAGTGTCCACATGTCCGCCTCGATGAAGCTCTCCATGTGATCGATGATGGTGCGCAGAATGCTGTCGAGGTCGAAGCTCGAGGTCAGCGACCGCGCCAGCTGGTGGAAGACCAACAGATCATCGAGTGGGACACGAGTTTCCTGAGCGTGCTTCATAACACTTTCCAAAAGCCCCATTGCTGTAAGGGTTCCAATCCTGAAAGAATTGTGTCATATGGGGATGGTGTACATGAAGGAAATGTGGAGCTTTGGTGCATCATCCGCCGATGTGCACCATTGAGCGCGACGGCTTGAGGAAGCCTGGTTCACCGATGTGATGGCGCGCCTCTTTGCCTTGCACGGTATGCGCGATGTATGCCTTTAACTCGTCGTCTCCGGCTCCGGCGCGCATGCGGCCATAGAGATCATGTTCAACCTGAGAGAAAAGGCAGGTGCGGATTTTGCCGTCTGAGGTGAGCCGCACGCGGCTGCAAGCGCCGCAGAAGGCCTGGGTGACAGGCGCAATGATGCCGATCTCCCCGCGTCCGTCCTCAAATCCGTACCGCCGGGCGGTTTCGCTTGCTTCATTCGGTGGCAAGGGTAGCAAGGGCAGCACTTTAGTGATGCGTTCGACTATCTCCGCCATGGAAACCACAATCTCCGGCGACCAAAGCCTGTCTTCTTCCAACGGCATGAATTCAATGAAGCGCACGATAACGTCTTCCTGCCGGGCAAAGTGCGCGAAGGCCTCGACCTCCTGCTCATTAAAGCCACGCAGAAGCACGCAGTTGACTTTCAACGGCGTCAATCCTGCTGCTTTGGCTGCTCGAATTCCTGCCACAACGCGGCCGAAGCTCCCAGGTACGCGAGTGATACGTTCAAATGTCTCGGTATCCACCGCATCCATGCTGACTGTGACGCGATGCAAGCCAGCATCACGCAGAGGGCCCGCTAGGTCTTCCAGTAAATGTCCATTCGTGGTGAGCGCGAGTTCAAGACGATCGCCGTCCCGGGTGCGCATCTGCGCCAATTCGTGAATCAGCTCCAACAAGCCTTTGCGCAAGAGAGGCTCGCCGCCTGTTATGCGTACTTTTTCAATGCCCATGTCCACGAAGAGGGAAATTAGCCGCAGGTACTCGTCAATGCGCAGCTCCGGATACTGTGCACCTAACTCTCCCGTGCGGCAGTAGACACACTTGTAGTTGCAGCGGTCAGTGACAGAGACGCGCAGGTCGCGGATGACACGTCCATGGCTGTCGGTCAGCCTGGTCGCTCTTTGTTCCAACGGGTTGGCAGAAACGGAGGAAGCCATCAGTACCTATCTAGCCTATACCCTTCTTTGTGTGCCAAAGACAAATCGCGCCAGGCAGCCACCTGCCCGGCGCGATAGGTATCTAGCGTTGCGCGCCTAGTCGAGACGCGGGGTACCGCGACGCAAAACCATGCCGGAAATGCCCATTACCGCTACCAGAGTGATGGCGACAAAGAAGTAGTAGGCCATGGGGTGCGCCCATCCGGGCGAATACTGGAGATCCTGCCCAACCCAGAGCAGCAGGACTGTGGCGACGCATGCAAACTGGCCTGCAATCACCATCAAAGTGTGACCAAGTTCGCGCCGTTTATCCAGCGCTTCTACCTGGTCCGGTGTCAAATTACGCTCTTCTGGCGGCAATAGGGCATTTGGCATTGCTAATCGTCTCCTGCAGGTCTCGCTCATGTGGAACAAGTTCAAAGCGTGACCCGTGTCGTTTACGATTCAATCACACTGCATGGGGGGCACGCCAGTCCTGGTGTTTCTACGGTATTCCAAGCCCTGCGGAGAGAATGCCAGCCACCGCTAATCGGCGAGAAATGCCAAAGATTGAAGAGTCGTAATTTCAAATGGTTTGCGGCAGCGGACGTTGGTACATGACAACTTGTCGTCACGCCGCACCATGTACGACTGTGCCTTGGCAAAGCGGGCACGGTCGCGCTCGTCCGCGTTGCGGGGCAGTTGCGCCCTCTTTCTTCGGACTACCCAGCTGACCTTGTATTCGGCTTGCTGACCACACTTGGGGCAGGTAAGCATATGAGTTCTTAATTCAGTTGTTTCGTTGAAAAAATCCCGTTCTTCCATTTCGTCAAGTCACTCCAGACCGCAGCTCCCCCAAGGAGGAATTTTCCAGGATGGGCGCTTCCAACGCGGCGCAATCTCCTTCATACTCGTCCTTGCCATGACGAAACGCAAGCCCGGCCAATTCAGTGTCACCAAAGCTGTAAAAGCCAACGCTCGGGAGCGAGTAGGACAGCCCAAACCATCGCGTGTGGTGCAAGACAAGCCGCGTACAGGCCGCGCGACCAAGCACAAGCCCAGGTTGCAGGATCTGATTCAGCGGGAAGAGTAATGCGGGGTTATGGCGTCCCTGTCTTACATGTAAGTCATTGGATTACATTGTCTTACCACTGCATTCCAAGTGTCTTGCAAGGCGTCTTACACTTGTCTTACCGTTCGCGCGGTTGTTCTGTAGCAATGGATTGGAAAGTTCTATTTTGCCTTACAGATAGTCAAGAGCGTGGAACACTGTACGGGCCGGGCAAGATTGATTTCCCGGCTCCCGCGCTCTCATCTGCTGGGGCGGCGACATTGGTTCGCTTGGAGTAAATACGGAACTGAACGACAACATCGACTTCAGCAAGAATCGGTTTGCCGTTTTTGATTGCCGGCTGGAACTTTGCCTGTTCGATTGCCTTCACGGCATTTTCGTCAAGGCCAAAGCCGATGGGACGGGCCACCTCAATGCTTTCTGCCCTGCCGCTCGTGTCCACGACAACGTGATAAAGGGCCATCCCGGCAATGCCAGCTTTCTGCGCGAAATCGTTGGACGCTGGTTCGACCGCTGCGGTAAGACGCGCTTGCTCATCGACCTTAGTTTGTGACAGAACACCTGGCACAGCGTTCACGGGATTCTGGGGATGGTGAGAGGTTTCGAAAAATGCCTGCCAGGGTGCGGGCATTGTAGCTACTAGGCGCTCATCGATATGCGAGGCGAAGATGCGATTGAGCGCCGCACGCAGAAGAGAATCCGCCTGTTCCTGTGTGACAGTCTCTTCTTCGTCCTCAGGCAGGGGTTTATCAGCGGTTTCACTGGTCATTTTGGCCAGTCCAAGCCCTTTCTGTGATTTCTGCCCGTCCCGATGCTTCTTTTTCGGTTTCACTACCTGCTCACGCGCGATAGTAATCTTCACAACCTTCTTTTTGGGTGTGATCCGCACTTCGTCTGTATTGGCGGCAAAATCCTCTGTCGGTAGCTCACCTCTGAAATGCAAGCCGTAGCGAATGCCCTCCAATTCCAGCCGCTTCCTGCTCAGCCTGATTTTCTCGATGCGAACAAGCGCGAGAGTGAAGGAACCCCGCGGGGAAACGGATCGAAGTTGTCCGGTTTCATCGAAATCGAGAGTGTCATCCATGTATCCGCTGCGCAAATAGAGGGTCTTGCCCTCCAGCACATGTTCAAGAGCATCCTGACTGAGCACTCCGGAGCCGGGCATAGATGAGAGTTCTTCCGCGTGCGGCATCATCCGGGTTTTCGCTCCCTGGTTCACTGTCATCGCGCTCTGTGCGATTGCAGGTATGGCGCTTGCCAGAGACAGTACCGCACTGGCTAGTAGCATGGATAAGCGGCCAAACAGGGATGATCTGTATAAGCGGGAGCTATACATGAGGGAGTTTCCTTACTCGCCACTCTAGCAGTCAATTGTTGTAACCCGATTGAAGAATTCCCTAAGTGCAGTTACCTACGTTTAGTTGGGCGTGGGGCATTCATCCGCGCCAATATGCGACGAAACAAACCAAGAATTCGCCGTGTATCCTTCTCGTTCATTTGCAGGCGTCTGAGCATCAGCTGCATATCGTGCCGATTTGCCTTTTGCATCGCATTGGGAGAGTAGCCGGCCTTGTGCATAGCTTCTTCGATTAGGGCGGCTGTCCGGTCCAGACTGCCCGAGTTGACCGATTGCGATGCATGAGAGGCTGTGCCGGCGGATGAGAGCACATCGGGTGCATGGGCGAGGTTGCGTGCGCCTAGCTCATAGAGGCATACGGCAACCGCCTGCCCCAGATTCATGGAGGGCTGTTGAACATCGGTTGGAATGACAAGCAGGCGATGACAAAGAGCCAGGTCCTCGCGCGTGAGGCCGCGCTTTTCCGAACCGAAGACAACGGCGATGCGTCCTCCCTGCTCTAACTCCATATGAGCAAGTGGGCCAGCATCGGGCAGCACAAGGACAGGCTGTTCGGCTTTGCGATACGTGAGTGTTCCCGTTCCTAGAACGAGCGTGCAATTCCCCACAGCCTCAGCAAGCGTGGCCGTTTCACGCGCATCGTTAAGTACGCTGCCTGCGCCAATTGCCGATTGCTTTGCTTCGTCCCAGTGCGGCGCATACGGCGCGACGAGAGTAAGCCGCCTGAAGCCAAAGTTGGCCATGGCACGCGCAGCAGCGCCGATATTAAGCGGGTTGCGCGGCGCTACAAGCACGATCTCGATGTGAGCGCGTTGTGATTCAGTCAGCAAGAATCCATTGTAGGGCCGATCCTGATACGGGTGCGTTTTTGCATCTAAGCACCGGTCCAGACTTCAACGGCTATCGATGGGCGGTCGTTTGGTTCTCTTCTCCTGGAATGCGAATGGCAAATTGAAGCGTACCTGCCTTTCGCGAACCCCAATCAAAGACGCCGGTCTGCACGAAGACCTCTTTGCCTTTTGGAAGGTCAATCTCAAAGTGACCTGGAATACCAGAGGCCTGAATCGCCTTGAAGAGATCTGGTTTCAGATCCATCTGCTCAATTCCTCCGGTCCAGTTCACCGGGTGACCTTCGGTGTCGTATGCCATGACTTCGAACTGCACTTTGCCAGAGTGGTTGCCGTTGGCTAATTGTTCAAGCCGCACATCGGTCCAACGTACCAGGAAGTCGACGCTGTAACGGACAGTTGGCCCCTTGAGCTTTTTGTTCGTCCCTGCGTGGAGCCGGTTGTGGGTTCTCAGGAGTAACCCGCAGGCCGTACAGCACCTGTGTTGCATTAGGCAAACCAAGGACCATCATCGAACGCAAGTTTCCAGAAGGTTCCTTGATCGTTCCGCCAGGAGTTTCATCAGCGTTGTAGCCTTGGCGATAGGCGAGTTTGCAACCCTTCTCATCGACCTTGATTTCAATCTTCCGGAACTTTCCGTCCATCTTCTTATTGGTGGGAGAGTAGACGAGGGTGTAATAGCTTGACCCATCTTCGATGGCGTTCTGCATGGCAGCACTCAGGTCGTTTGTGTTGTAAAAGGCCTTGCCGCCGGTTGCTTCCGCCAGCTGTTCCATTGCGAAGATCGTATCGGCGTGTCCTCCGTTCTCAGCGCCGATGTCATTCACCATATTGATGCCGCGCGTAGCGTTGTCCGTGTTCGAGCCATTAGCCCCTGTGATGTGAGTATTGATTGACGGCGAAATCCAGGAATGGTTCTGCATCACGCCTTCGGCTTCAATGGGGTAAACAGCGACGCGAGAGGCAGTCATCAAGTCGGCGGTCTTCTTGACCTGATCCAGGTAGACTCGCTGATTCTGAAGGTCCAGTAGTTGACCACGCGTAGGAAAGATATTCACCGGAAATGTACCCGCAAACCAGATCAGGTTTTTTCTGCCGGGAACATTGGCAAGATAACGAGCCAGGAATTGCAGTGCCTCCAGGGTCAATGCTGTTCGTTCCGCACTCTGTACGTTGGCCTCTTCCGCGAGCGCGTCTGTCATGGCCTGAAGACCTGCACTTGAGCCTTGAGAGGAGAAGCCGCCCATCGTGGCCAATAGCGAAAGATTCCATTTGTCGTCTTCGCTGTCGCTTTGAGAATGGAAGTACGGATTCTTGGATGCGAGGGTATCGAGATTCTTATCTTTGAGCGCAGCAAGGAGGACCGATGAGTCAGTCGTAAATCCTTGAATGAAGTGCAACTGCGATCCAAGCACAAAGATTGCGGTACGCATGCCGGGCTTCATACCTGCCAGGAAGCGCAGCATTTCCTTGCGCACATATACTTGATCAGCGGTTTCCGTATTCAGTTTGTCCAGCAGAAGAACGTTGACGGAATCACCTGCGGGCGCGGAAGGTACATTGGTATAGACTCCCGGAGGCATCTTGGGCAGAGGTTGTAGAGCAGCCGGAGGCAACTTCCTTTGCGTGTGTTCTTCAAAAAAGTCAATTTTCTGGGGCTTGCCGTTCTCGAACACCTGAAAGTCTGATGCCTTCAAACCTTTCAGGCTACCCTTGTCCTTGCGCACCACGACGTCCACCACAACATCGCGCGCATTTGTCTTGAATGTGGGTACATTGCTGGAGTCAGTCTGGATTTGAGACATTCCAGGAAATCCAGACAAGCCAGCGAGCAATACAGCCAACGCCAGACGAAAAAGAGTCTTCATTATGACCCCTTTCAACGAACGAGCAAGTATAGCTCCCATTAAACTGGTTGTGTGTCTGTCATTAGGCTTTTAGTTGGAAAGATCGTGATCGAATGTCTGGTATGAGTCTTGAAGTTGAAGAGTTATGCGACACAGCGCGGTGGTGTTATACGCGTGGATGGGTTCCGGCCACAAGCGGCAATTTCAGTGTTCGGATGGCCGCCAATCTCATTTTCATTACGGGAAGCGGTTTGGACAAAGGCCGGCTTACGCCGGAAGGATTGCTGCAAATAGACCTGGATGGCAAGGTTCTGTCCGGCGACGGAAAACCCTCGGCAGAGACCGCTCTGCATCTCGTCATTTACCGGGATAGACCAGAGGTACGCGCGATTCTCCATGTACATACGATCTGGAACACGTTGCTTTCTGCGCGCCGCGCCGGGCGTGGTTTCGTGCTGCTGACGAACTATGAACTGCTTAAAGCGCTTAGTGGAGTGAAGACGCATGAACACAAGGAGCAGGTTCCAATTCTTGAAAATTCGCAGGATTACACATCCCTGTCACAAGCCCTTGAGAAGACACTTGCAGAGTACCCAAGTGCGCATGGCGTCTTGTTGAGTGGGCATGGGTTCTATACTTGGGGCACATCGGTGACCGATGCGCGCCGCCATCTTGAAGCGTTGGAGTTTCTCTTCGAGGTGGAAGAGCGCAGGCTTTCGGAAGGCCGTTGAGGAGACAGCATGGCGATTCTGCGCTTTCCCGATTCCGGCCTAAGCATTGAAGCAGAGCCAGAGATCCGTGCAGCGTTGGCGGCGCAGGGAATCGATTATGCGCGCTGGCCGCTTGATCGTGTGCCTGCCGACAGCTCTGCTGATCTGGTTTTGGATGCCTATCGTGACGAGATTGACGAGATGAAACAGCGTGGTGGTTATGTGACGGCTGATGTCATCGATGTCGGTCCCTCAACGCCGAATTTAGATGCGATGCTGGCGAAGTTCGATAAGGAACACACCCACTCGGAAGACGAGGTACGCTTCATCCTCTCCGGCCGCGGAATTTTTTTCCTGGCTTTGGAGCAAGGGGTCGCATCGGTGGAGGTTCATGCCGGCGACCTTTTGCGCGTTCCCAGGGGCACGCGTCACTGGTTCACGCTTTGTGCGGATCGTCGCATTCGTGCGATTCGCTGGTTTCAGGAGACCTCCGGTTGGACTCCGCATTACACAAACTCCGGCTTGGAGACCGGTTATCAGCCTCTCTGCTTCGGTCCGGCCTATCTCGGACTGCGCACTACGACGAAGATTTCCGCATGAGTGAAATGCAGCCGCGCATCTTCCTTTGCGACATTGAGGGTACTGTTGCGCCGATTTCGCTGGTGAGCGAGCAATTATTTCCGTACGCGCGTAAGCATCTTGCACAGTACCTCAAGGAAAATCTGGCGCATCCTGACGTGCAGAAGGATTTGAAGTTGCTGGCCGAAGAGAACCGCAACGAAGAAGACTTAGAATGTCCGACACATGGAATGGAGATTCGAAACGAACTTTATGCGCGCACCTACTTGCTCTGGCTTATGGACCAGGACCGCAAATCGACTGCATTGAAATCGTTGCAGGGGAAGATTTGGAAGGCAGGTTTTGAGTCAGGTGAGCTGAAGGGCGAGCTCTTTGCAGATGTGCCGGGGGCCTTCGCGCGCTGGAATCAATCGTCGCGTGTGGCTATCTATTCCTCAGGATCGGTAGATGCGCAGAAGTTACTCTTCCGCTACTCAACTTACGGCGACTTATCTCCACTTATTCGTGGGTATTTTGATACACGGACTGGTGCGAAGTCGGAAAGTGCAAGTTACGCGTCCATTGCTGCCCAGCTTGCGGTGTTGCCTCGGGAATTAGTCTTCTTTTCCGACATGGTGCGCGAACTGAATGCAGCGCGAGAGGCAGGTTGCCAGACTAGACTTGTGCTGCGCCCGGGTAATGCACCCGTGCAGGACATCGATGGGCATCTCTTGGTCGAGTCTTTTGAACCGTCTGCTCATCTATTCTGGTAGGGTGCCCACGCGTTGCGAACCAAGCTGATTGCAGTGCTTGCCACGTCATTTTTCAGTGGGTACGTGAAAGTCTACTATGCTTCTTCTTGCAAATCCTGCCGCCGCGGCGTTTCAGGAAATCAGCCACGCTCCGCTGGTGCGCTTCAGCGTGCTGGCGCTGAGCTCAATCTTCTTCCTTGTTGACCCCTTCGCGGCAATTCCCTCATTTCTCGCCATTACGGATGGTGTTGATAATGCTCGCCGGAAACGCATGGCGCGCAAGGCCACGCTCACCTGCTTCATCGTGTTGACGAGCTTTGCTTTGGCTGGTCAGTTGATCTTCCGGATGTTCGGTATCACGTTGCCAGCATTCGAGATAGCCGGTGGGTTGATTCTTCTTCTGATTGGTTTGGACATGCTTGAAGCCAAGCGCTCTCCGACGCAGGAAGCCTCGGGTGATACTGAAGAAGCAGCCGAAAAAGAGGATGCAGGAATTGTTCCGCTCGGTATACCCATGCTTGCGGGGCCAGGCGCAATTTCCTCGGTGATGGTACTTGTTGGGGCTGCACCCGGCATCTGGCACTGGCAAATGGGTGCAGTCATTGGGTCCATTGCATTGACCTGCCTTGTCAGCTACTGGATTCTGTCTGCTGCCGGACGCGTCAAAAAGGTATTGGGAGAGACGGGCATTCGCATTCTTGTGCGCATCATGGGCCTGCTTCTGGTGGCCCTGGCAATGCAGTTCTTTGTGAACGGCCTGACAGATCTAGGATTCTTTACTCGCGGATAGCCGCTACAAGAGCGCGTGTGGGCAGGTTTCCCACAGAAAACGCGCACTTTCCACAACCATTTTGCTTGATGCAAACCTGGTTCGCTGATACTCTCAGAAAGTTGCGATTCCGACTGCTAAAAACGCAATCGAATGAGTTGCAAAACGAGATTGGCTGTGCTAGTCTCAGAAAGTTGCAAAAGTAGCAGTGGAGCTTCCCGGCGGACCGTGTGGTCGGCCTAGTTTTGGAAACCAGGGGAGCCGGTTCGTAGGGTTAGGTTGAGGCTGAGCAAGCGCCCCCGGCCCCTGTAGGGAATCCGACAGAGAACAAGCCATTGCATGACCCGGGAGAATATCCCCGTGAGCCCTGTCGGCTCAGGCATTTGCTGGTCGTTCATTGATATCTGTGCGTTGCGCGACGCCCAAGTAGGGTATCGACTAAGTCAAGGGCGATAGAGCTTGACACGAAGGTCAAACTTCGATAGTCTTAAAAAGTTCGCGCAAAATCGCAGTAAGCTCCTCAGCAATAGAGCGAGGGGCGTGCGAAGCGCACCAAGTTCGAGGACAATCCGGCTCTGCCGGACCTCGATCCAAAGGGCTCCGCTCAGGCGGCCAACTCTTACGGATCTTTGACAACTAGGTTGAACGTGCCAGTCGTGAGAGGCGATCAAGTTTGGCTTGATCAATCTCACAAGGTAAGGTGTCCGGACTTTCGAGTCCGCGACACGGTCGACTTCCTCTGACCTCCGTCAGAGAGAAGCGACAACAGGCTTCAAACGAGAGTTTGATCCTGGCTCAGAATCAACGCTGGCGGCGTGCCTAACACATGCAAGTCGAACGAGAAAGTGGAGCAATCCATGAGTACAGTGGCG
>JAGWSG010000010.1 GCA_028876335.1 Acidobacteriota bacterium | reverse complement strand
GCCGCGAGTGAACTCCGAAAATGCCACACATTCGGTGCGAAATGGCGAAATCCCGGGCGAAAATCTTTCATAGGTCAGCATTGCCGACCAACCGCTCAGAACCACAGGGAAACGTAGCTCAATCAATGCTTTTTGTAGACGAACCGCCGAGTTTTCAAATCATAGCGGGGAAAATCGATCCCAGCTTCTCGCAATGTCTTTTGGTCCTGACTATTGATTGTGGGTGGATGATATTCGGCCCAGAACTCATATGTCCCTGCACCCTTGTCGTCATAATGCAACTCATGCTGACCGAGTATCTGCATCACCGTCTCTCCGGGATGAAGTAAATGCCAATCCTTGGCGCGGTCCAGAATGGCAGGTAACCCCACTTGATCTTCGGTACACCCAAAGCCACTTCCACTGCCGGTGAACTTCGCAGGTGTGAAGTCTAGTTCTAGCCAGATATAACCATCAATCGATGAAATGCAGTCCACTTTGGGTTTGGGAACGTAGACATCATGGTCCGTGATATTCACGAGCTCGAATGTGAATTTCACGGGTACCCCGTGAAGCAGCTTTCCGGGAGTCAAACGTAGTTCCAAATTGGGTTTCGTCACAGAGAAGTTCTGAGGCGACGCCACCCCCACAAGCAGGAATAGACCGGCGGCAATTGAAACGTTCATTCAGAATCCTTCGGCGCTATACGAACCATTATGCACGCCTAATTCGAGGCCAGCGTGAGCTCTTCGTCACTCCGAGAGTATGACCGGCAAACGGGAAGCCAGACAATTTGTTGCACAGTGTCCCATCGGCGACTACGAGTACATTACCGGGGTCTTCTGAGTCAGTCCTTCTTTTTTCTGACCATGAATGACCAGATGATTACGACCATTCCTGCACTTAGCGCGACTGTCGCTTTTGCCTCGATGCGCCCGGTCTCATATGAAGAGGAAATGAGATGGAAGTGGTCAAACAGAAATTACATTCCTATTCCCACACCGATGGCCGTATATATCTCACCGCGACTCATTCCCGCCATGTTAGCAGGCGTTCCGGGCGTGCGACCGGCTACTCTTATCTTTGCTGGAATCGTCCTGTTTGGCCTGAGAGGACCGATGAGGGGCTACCGAGGCCAATTCGTCGCGAATCAATCACGCTGCTAGGCACCCGATCCACCATCAATCTAACACCGACGCGAGCCATTGTGGAGTCGGCTTTTGCGAACGAACTGGTTGCCCGTTCGCGTAGACGGTAACAAGCCGGAAGGGGTGACGCAAGTCGTCATTATCAAACACCCAAACGTGGGGTAGTTCGCGCAATGCGCTTCTGAGATTCGCCAATATCCGCGGAAACCTGGTCTGCAGCTTGTCCGTGGGTACGTCATGGCCGCCCTGCGAGACTCGCATTGCTACTCGCTGTTCGGAGGTTGCGGGGCCGGAAATGCCGATGAAGCAAAGAATGACCGTGTATCCTGCCGCAGCGGCGTCCTTGAGGAATGCCAACTTGTCGCCGGCAGGATCGGAGAAGACCGTCTCGAAGACGAAACTCTCCCTTTGCTTTACGAGCTCACGCCGGAGCGAATCTGCCACTTTTGCGGCTTCATACGGGCCAATTCTCAGTTCACGGGACAGCACATCTGCGTTGACAAAGCGCAGCCCCGCTTGCTCAAGATGAGCGCGGTAGAAGGTCGATTTGCCTGCGCCATTGGGTCCGGCAAGGGCTACAATGACCGGACGGCGATCCAGCGGGAGATCCACTACTTTGCAGCCGTCCTCTTTGCCGATCTAATCGGTTGAAATAGTCGCTTGATGAATCGGCCGGTAGTGCGGCGGCCGTCCGCATCAATACGAACCAGCAAGCCGGCAATATCCGGGTGCGCTTCGTAATGGGGAAACGGCTGGCTTTCTAGGTAGGCCTTCAGCCGTTTACGCCCCTTCGTGCTGTCCGCGGAATTGAGGCATTCCGACAAGGGCCGCGCCGCTGCCTTGCGGCATAGCGTCAGGGCCTGGTCGCCCTGGAGAAGTGGTTCGATGGACCGGCCGAGCCGTGCCCAGAATTCGACCTGGCCGGCAATGGAACGCTCAACGATCTTGCCCGTTATGCGGGCGTCGAGGACAAGAGCATCCGAGAGCTTGACTGGCTGACTCATGAATAAATGGTAGCATAATGCTACTTCATGTCAATATCGGAGTTCTCGGAGGCGCCATCTCGGCCGTTCCGTCTGTATTGGCCGGTTAACCGCCCACCGGACTTTTGAAAACAGTAAACGAGATGCCCTCGGTACCCAGGAACCGCCTCGGAGACAATACAGCGCGGGGGACGATTTTTGGGGTCTGGCCTTCTTTGCCGACAAACTGCTCGCCACTCTTAGAGATCGCCATTTAGTCTCCATCGCCGGGTCTAAACCCTCCGCCTTTCAGGCGGACACCTTCCAGCATCCGTTTTTGAGGGATGCCGACTGAGTGCAACAGGTTGAGGGTTGACTTGCGGCGGGAAGCCAAGAACGTTCGCAGTATCGCGATGCCAAACGCGAAGCGTTTCGGTCGGCTTCAGCCATAAGGCGACTTTCAGTTGCAACTCAACCCACCGCCTTTCAGGCGGTGGTCGTTTAGTCTGAAACGTTGGAATGGCATGCCGATGCGGATCGCAATCATTTCGGTTACCCGGGGCAGGATCCCTCGATCCGCCTTGACGTATAGTCGCCTATGGTGACTTGTGCCTGTCCCGGTCAGAGAGGAATCGCGCAGGTAGATCAGCGCTAAATCGCCAAGTCAATCAACAACCGCCTGAACCGAAACTTCCAAACCGTCCCCATACGGAGAAACTTCTAATTCACCCCTCCACCCGCAAAATCTCCTTCCACTCCCGCATCGCAGTCATCCTCTCCAGCGTCATTCCGTCCTTCGGCACAATCCCGTACAACACCTCGCAACCCATCGCCGCGGCCTGCCGTGCCAGCGCGTGCATCGTAATCGTCCCTGTCAGCTCCGCCCGCTCCAGCCGGTCCACCTCGCTCAACCCCACACCCGACTTCGCCACAACCTCCGCCATCGGTATCCCCACCGCCTGCCGGACTGCGCGCAGCAGTCCCTGCGTCGGCTCCTTCACCCGCACCGCCGAGCGGAACGGTCGCATCTCCTCGTCCAGACGCTTCCGCGCCGCTCTCCTGTCTCGTCCACGCATCCGCTCTGTACCTCGTATATATGTCTAATTGGGCAAGTGTTTCTATATCTCCATCATGGCAAATTCGAGCGAAATTCTATGCAAAGTACACTGCGCAAAAGTTGCCTTTTTTATCGTCCTTCCACAAATCCCTCGATTTTCGGCCACTTCCTTCCGACATCTTTCCGGGAACAATGCCTTCGCGCCGATTAGCCCTTCAAAATCCCCGGCAATCGCCGTCATCTTTCACCCGGATTTCCCCGGCTTTTCCCTGCGGTTTGTGAAATTACCTCCGCGTCATCCCGGATCACGCCCCGCTCCGTACAATAGGAACGGATTGCTCCTCGTCCACGGTCCCCTATGAAAGTCTTTCTCACCGGAGCCACCGGATTCGTCGGCCACCACGTTGCCAAAGCTCTCGCCGCCCAGGGCGCAGACCTCCGCCTCCTCGTCCGCAAAACCAGTAACCTCAAAAACCTGGAAGGCATCCCCGGTGATACCGTCGTGGGCGATCTGCTCGAACCGGAGGGACTTAAAGGCGCCATCGGCACATGCGATGCCGTCATGCACGTCGCCGCCGATTACCGCCTCTGGATACCCGACCCTGCCACCATGTACAAGGCCAACGTCGAGGGCACGCGCGCGCTTCTGCGCCTCGCGCGCGAGGCCAGTGTCCCGCGCGTCGTCTACACCTCGTCCGTGGCCACCATGCACTTCTTCACCAATGGCATCGTGTCGAACGAAGACACCCCCGTCACTCTTGCCGACATGGTGGGCCACTACAAGCGCTCCAAGTTTCTTGCTGAAAGGGAAGCCGTTACCGCCGCTGAGGCAGGGCAGCAGGTCATCATCCTCAACCCCACCACCCCCATCGGCCCCAATGACGCCAAGCCCACGCCCACTGGCCGCATCTTCGTCGATTTTCTGAATAGAAAATTCCCGGCTTATGTCGATACCGGCTTGAATCTCGTTGACGTGAATGAAATTGCGCGGACTCATGTGGACGCCCTCAAGGTTGGCACTCCCGGGCGCCGCTACATCCTCGGCGGAGAGAACCTCACCCTGAAGCAGATCCTCGACAAGATGTCGGCCATCACCGGCATCCCTTCGCCCACAACCAAAATCCCCTTCGCCATCGCCGCAACCTACGCATTCTTCGAGGAACTCATCACCGGGAAAATCCGCGGCAAAGAGCCCCGCGCCACATTGGAAGAAGTGCGCATGGGCCGCAAAAAGATGTTCGCCTCCTCCGCCCGCGCGCAGCAGGAGCTGGGCTTCCGCATCGCCCCGGTTTATCCGGCCATGCGCGCCGCCATCGACTGGTTCCGCGCCAACGGCTACGCCCCTTAAACCCACACAAAAATGCGCCGGAATTGAACCCAATTCCGGCGCACTGATATTCCCATCAAAATTCCCACAAATTCCTAGGAAATCTCCAGCACATCCGTAGCCTTCGCTGCAGCCTTTTCCGCCTCTTCCATCAACTTCTGCGCCGCGTTATAAAACGGCTCCGCCGCCCCACTCTTCGGTCCGGCGAGTGTGATGGGCAGGCCCTTGTCGCCGCCTTCGCGTATTGCAGGCACCAGTTCAATCGAGCCAAGGAAGGGAATGTTGAACTGCTGTGCTGTGCGTTCTGCGCCGCCTTTGGAGAAGATGTCGATCTCGTGGTGGCAATGCGGGCAGGTAAAGTGGCTCATATTTTCGACAATGCCGATCACTTCCACATTCACCTGCGCGAACATCTCCAGCGCCTTGCGCGCATCCTGCAGGCTCACATCGCTGGGCGTGGAGACCACAACCGCGCCAGTCAAGGGCACTGTCTGCACAAGCGAAATCACCACATCGCCCGTACCCGGAGGCAGGTCCACGATGAGGTAATCCAGCTCGCCCCAGTTCACCTGCTGCAGAAACTGGCGAATGATCTGGTGCAGCATGGGCCCACGCATCACCAGAGGCTTGTCTCCCGGTGAAATGTAGCCGATCGAAATGGTCTTCAAGCCGTGCGTGATATTCGGTTGAATCTGGTTGTTGGCATCCACCACCGGCTGCTGCGACGAACCCATCATCAACGGCACGTTCGGCCCGTAGATATCGGCGTCAATCAGGCCGACCTTCTGGCCCAGCCGAGAGAGCGCAATCGCCAGGTTGACAGCGACAGTGGTCTTTCCCACCCCACCTTTGCCTGATCCAACTGCAATAATTTTCGATACACCCGGCAGTGCTACCGGCGCGGGCATGGCATGTCCGTGAGCCATGAAATCTTACTCCTTCTCAGGTCTGCGCTTGCGGCCAGTCAGCAATGATGCTCCGCACGATTGGCTCCGCAGCCCGATATGTCCTCTTCAATTTTACTCTTCGAGCAAATGCACTTCCGCATCGTCGGCGGTCGCCGTCCCAAACTCTGAGCCGCCCATTCCGGCGGGTAAAAGCTCCTGTGCAACTTCCACTCCCACAGCCCGCGCAATTGCTGCATGCAGGTGCTTTACGCCATCCGTCAATGACGCCGGCCCTGGCTGCAGAATGCAGTCGGACGGAATCTCATACACATGCCTGTTGCGCACCGCGCTGATTGCATCCCATCCCGGCCGCGACGCGATTTCGTCTATCTTCACCTTTTTGCCGCACCATGAAGCCAGAATCACCTCCGGATCACGCGCAATCACATCAGCTGCAGTTACCACACGGTCCTGTGCCTTGCCGCACCCTACAAGGGCAGGGAAGACCGGCTCTCCGCCTGCAATCTCGATTAACTCCTCCACCCATCCGATGCCGCCGATGAGCGGATCGTCCCACTCCTCGAAATAAACCCGCGGTCTGTGCGGAAATCTCTTCGCCGAATCGCGAATCTTGTCCAGGCCGGATTCGAGCTTCGCAATCAACGCGGCCCCGTCTGCTTCGCGGCCAATCAATCGAGTCAGCATCACAATCATCTCGAAGATGCCGGCAATCCTGCGCTGGTTGAAATGGAAGACCGTGACACCGCGCAATGCAAGCTGTTTTATAATCTCCGCCTGCACATCGCTGAAGGTGAGCACCAGGTCAGGTTTGAGGGCCAGAATATCGTCGTACTTCGCGTCGAGAAATGTCGCCACGCGCGGTTTGGTGCGGACTTCCGGCGGTCGCCGTGCGAAACCTGACACGCCCACTATCCGGTCCTGCTCGCCAAGCAGGTAGAGCGTTTCCACTGTCTCTTCGGTAAGGCAGACAATGCGCTCGGGAAAACTTTCGCGCGTCACTTATGTGCCGGCCTTTACCGCGTCCAATGCCTTCTGTTCCTGCTTGCGACGCGCGTGCTCGGCCTCGCGATACTCTCGACGCCGCAGCGCGTCGTTGTAACGGCGTTGCTCTTCTGCCGTTTCCGTGATGAGTTGTGGCACTTTTTGCCGGCGGCCGTTCTTATCGATGGCCACAAAGACGAGGTACGCGCTGGCAACATGTACCACAGTTCCGGTCTGCGTATTCTCAGCCCAAACCTTCACGCCCACTTCCATCGAGGTGGAGAAGGCGCGGTTCACGCTTGACTTGAGCGTGAGCAGATCACCAAGATGCACGGGCTCAATGAAATCAATGTGATCCATCGCTGCGGTCACCACATTGGTCCGCGAGTGACGATATGCCGCCATTGCGCCGGTGAGGTCGATAAAGTGCATGAGCCGCCCGCCCAGCAGATTCCCCAGCGTGTTGGTGTCATTGGGCAGAATAATCTCTGTCATCTCGGATTGCGTGCTGGCCACTGTGCGTGTCGCGACCGGTTCCTGGTTTGGGCTCATTGTGAGTAGTTCTCCTCGTGGTCTTGTGCGCCGCCGCACCCGATACAATCCAGTTACGAGACGGTTACGCAAAGGCTGTCCCCAGTTTCAGCAATCGGAGCCGTTTACGCAAACCATCTCCGCCAGAATGCAGGACGAATCGCAAGGGAGCAGTAACGATCAGATGGACAAGCTTGCCGGACTGAAAGAGATTCTCACCCAGGACCCGAACAACACCTTCGCCCGCTATGGGTTGGCTATGGAACTGGCATCGCGCGGGCAGACAGACGAGTCGCTGGCAGAGTTCGAAACGCTCATCAAGGCCAACCCGGATTACACGGCAGCCTACTTTATGTCGGCACAAACCATGGCAAATGTGGGACGCACAATCGACGCCATCGCCCGGCTCAAACTGGGGCTTGACTCTGCCCGCCGCACCGGCAACCAGCACGCGCTCAGTGAGATGCAGACAATGCTGGATGAACTGGATCGATAAAGTGCGCGGCGGAGACCACAGTTTGGCAACATGCTGGCCCGCAAGTCCCTCATTCTTTGCGTCGTTTTCATCAAGGTCGCGTCTATACTTATTGATATGCCGAAGTATT
>JAGWSG010000053.1 GCA_028876335.1 Acidobacteriota bacterium | reverse complement strand
CCATTGAAGATCCGGTCGAATACCAGATCCGCGGCATCACGCAGATCCCCGTCAATGAAAAGAAGGGCCTTACCTTCGCGCGCGGCCTCCGCTCCATCCTCCGTCACGATCCCGACAAAATTCTCGTCGGCGAAATCCGTGACCAGGAAACCGCGCAAATCGCCATCAACTCGGCTCTCACCGGCCACCTCGTCTTCACCACCGTCCACGCCAACAACGTCGTGGACGTGCTCGGCCGCTTTCTCAACATGGGCGTCGAGGCCTACAACTTTGTCTCCGCGCTCAACTGCATCCTCGCCCAGCGCCTCGTCCGCACCATCTGCGAGCACTGTATCCACACCGTTCAATACGACGAAGAGGTTCTACACTCCAGCGGTCTCGATCCCTCCGAGTGGCGCAACTTCCAGTTCCACGAAGGCCGCGGCTGCATTGAGTGCGGCGGCACCGGTTATCGCGGCCGTACGGCAATCCATGAGCTGCTGGACTTGACCGACCCAATCCGCGAGCTCATCCTCGACAAGAAGCCCACATCGGAGGTCCGCAAGCTCGCGCAGCATGAAGGCATGACCTTCCTCCGCGAGTCGGCCCTGGACCGCGTACGCCGCGGCCTCACCACCCTCAAAGAAATTAACAAGGTCACATTCATTGAAGCTTCGCGATAATTGAGGAGCACGGCTCAAAGGGAGAATCGAACAACTTGGCAATTGGCCTCAAAGCACGCACCGCAAGACTCACCGCACAGTTCGTGGCGCGGCCTCCTGCTGCCGTCGAAATCACCCCCGAAGGCGTAATCGCTGCGGCTCTTCCCGGCAAGGGTGAAACCCCTGTCTACGCCTTCGCGCCGCTGTCTCCGGGTGTGATCGTCCCCGGCATTGCGGAAGCAAACCTCCGCCAGCCCGGTACCGTCGCCAATGCCATTGAAACCGCGCTCGACAATGTTTCTCCGCGCACTCGCTCCATCTCGCTGGTTGTGCCGGATATGGCCACCCGGGTCTTCGTTCTCGACTTCGATTCCCTTCCCGCCAAGGCCGCTGAGGCCATTCCCATTCTCCGCTTCCGCCTGCGCAAAATGGCGCCTTTTGACGTCGAGCACGCCGGCCTCAGCTATCAGATACTCAGCGAAACCAAATCCGAGTGCCGCGTCCTCGCAACTCTCATCCCCGGCCCCATTCTTGAAGAGTACGAAGCCGCTGTGCGCGCCGCAGACTATGAGCCCGGCGCAGTCCTGCCGTCCAGCCTCGCCACGCTCGCCGCGCTGAATGAGACCGGTGCAGCCCTTACCGCATGTCTCAGTGACTCATCCCTGACCACCGCCATAACCCGCGGTGACGACCTGCTTCTCTTCCGTACACTTGAGCTACCAGACGACGAGCGCGACCGCCTGGCACAAGTGCAGCGCGACATCGCCGTCGCCACCGCCTATTACGAAGACAAGCTCTTTGAACGTCCCACCCGCCTCCATTACGCAGGCATGGGAGACGCCAGGGCATTCGCCGGCTGGACAGCCGAAAAAGAGCTCGAAGTCGTCGATCTCGCACCGCGCCCCACAACCGGTGCGGCAACTTCCATGGGCAGCCTCAGTGTTGCCGCAGTAGCAGGCGCGCTTGCAGGCGCGCAGGCAGGAGCGGCATAACACCATGCGCATCGGCATCAATCTCGCCACACGGCCATTCACGGATATCGGCCCCATCCTTAAGCGTCTGAGGATCGGCATGAGCATTCTCGCCCTGGTCGCTATCGCGCTCGGCTTCGGCTTGCATGCGCTCCATCAAAAAGCTGAAGAAGCACGCGCCCGACAGCAGGTCGTCGAAAACCAGATCGTCAGCGTCAACCACGAACGGCAGAATGCTGAGGCCATGATGCGCAAGCCGGAAAACGCTCAGGTCCTCGATGAGGCGCAGAATCTCAACCAGCTCTTTGACGTGAAGGGTTTCAGCTGGACTCTCGCCATGGAAGACCTTGAGACTACCCTGCCAGGCGGGGTGCAGGTCACCACGCTTGAACCCGCGCGCGACAAGAACGGCAATATCACCGTCAAGCTCCGCGTCCTCGGTCCGCGCGAGAAGGACATCGCCTTCGTCCAGAACCTCGAGCACTCGCACCACTTCCTCTCGCCGCGCATCGTAGGTGAAAGTTCTGAGAATTCTGACAGCGCAGGCCAGCGCTACACGCAGGTGAGCGCGTCCAACCGCGTCAACTTTGAAATTCAGGCCGACTACAATCCGCCCACGCTCGACGAGCTCAAGGCCGCTGACGCAAAAAAGGAGCTCGGCAGTCCGAAAGCAACTCTGTCGCGGAGCAGTCCTCTCCAGACAATCAGACACAACCCAACACGCCGCCTGCCTCGCGCCGCAGGCGCATTCCCTATGACGGCGTCGCCCATCCACCTCGCCCGCGAGGCGGTCCGTTGCCTGCTCCGGGGGTGCCGCGATGAGTGAACGCAAATCCATCACCATGCGCGAACGCCTGCGCTCGCCGCTCACCTGGCACGCCGCCGGCTTCGGAATCCTGCTCGCGCTTGTCGTCGTCCTTGCCGTACGCTTTGCGCTTGACTGGTCCGCCACCAGTGAGTCCAGTACCGACCAGCTTCACAACCGCCAGGTGCAGCTCCGTGTCCTGGATCAGCAGATGAAGCCTCTGCGCGGCCTTGACCAGCGCGTTGCACAGTCGCGCAAGCAAATCGACGAATTCTTCACCGACCGCATCCCGCAGCACTACTCCTCCATTGCCGTCGCCATAGGAGACCTGCAGCAGAAGTCCGGCGTCAATGTCACGCGCCTCCAGTACGCCCAGCACCAGCCCGGCTCCAATCTCACCGAAATCTCCATCGACGCCGGCATCAGCGGTGCCTATCCGCAGATCATGAAGTTCGTCAACGGCCTCGAGCGCGACAAAACCTTCTTCATCATCCGCTCCATGTCTCTCACCGGTCAGCAGGGTGGCATGGTCAATCTGCGCATGAACTTCTCCACCTGGCTGCGACCTGCGGAAGTTCCCGCCGGCATGCCCATGGTCGATGACAAAAAATCCGCGTCGACCGCGAAGGAGGGAGAGTAGCTATGGAGCTCGGATTCAACGACAGGAAGAAGCTCTATCTCCTTGCCGCCCTGCTCGTCGTCATCGTCGGCCTCGCCGGCTATGAGATCTACAACAACTTTGGCGGCGGCACGCCAAATCCCGCTGCACATCAGCCGGCCACCACCGCAGCACGCACAACTGCCTTACGCACCGGCACAGCCACGCAGCATCAGGCTGCCAAGGTCGCCAGCATCAATCTCGACCCCACGCTCCATCTCGCCCGCCTTGAGGCCAGCGAGAGCATCGTCTACTCCGGCACCGGCCGCAACATCTTCTCGGCCGACTCAGCCCCCGTCCAGATTGAAAAGCCCATCGCCAGCGCGCGCATCCAGGCGCCCGTCGTGAACGCAGCGCCCACCATTCCGCGCCCGCCCAATATCGACCTCAAATACTTCGGATACACGCTCTCGGCAGACAAGTCGCTCCATGCCTTCCTCGCCCGCGGTCAGGATGTCTTCATGGCGAAGCCGGGCGACATCGTCGACAAGCGCTACAAGGTCGTCAGCATCATGCCCGGAGCCGTCCAGGTCACTGACCTCGGATACAACAACACCCAGACACTGCCCATTTCCTCCAACTGATCGTCCAACTATCAGGGAACATTTTTGCAGCACGCGCCCACAACCCGGCCAACCAAAAAACACACTGAGGAAGGCTACCTGCTCCTTGGCGTCATCTTCCTCATGGCCATACTCATCCTCTCGCTCACCGTCGCCATTCCTCGCGTGCGTGAAGATATCCAGCGCCAGCGCGACATTGAGACCATGCACCGCGGCAAGCAATACATCCGCGCCGTCCAGCTCTATTACCGCAAGTTCGGCGCTTACCCGCCCAACATCGACGCACTCGTCAAAACCAACGACATCCGCTTCCTGCGCAAGCGCTACAATGACCCCATCACGGGCAAGGACGACTGGAAGCCTATCCTCTTCGGCCAGAACAAAACCCCCACCGCCATGGGCTACTTCGGCGTGCCGCTCGCCACCGGATCCTCACTCGCCGGCACCGGACCCTCCGGCGGCAACGGACTCATGGGCAACACCGGCATTGGCGGCAGCACGGGCATCGGCGGAAGCTCTCTCGGCTCCGGTTCCAGCTCCATCTTCGGCTCCGGCAGCTCCACAACCAGCCCCCAGGCGCCCGTCACTGGCACAGGAACCAATCCCTCGGACGGCTCCACTTCGAATTCGGGATCTACCACCGGAACAACCTCCACCTCCGGCACGTCCAGCACAACCGGCTCATCCACCAGTTCCTCTTCGAGCTCCAATTCCGGTTCCGCCTTCGGCTCCTCTGACGGCCAGACCTTCGGCGGCGCAGGCATCATCGGCTTCCGGCCCAACAGTTCCAGGCAATCCATCCTTGTTTACAAAAAGAAAAACCACTACAACGAGTGGGAGTTCACCTACGACCCGCAGCAGGACCAGCAGACCCTCAGCTCCAGCAACAATGCGCTCGGCGACTCCACCAACAGCACCACATCGCCCATAGGCGGCAACGGCTTCGGATCCAGCTTCGGCTCCGGCACGGGAACTACCGCTCCCCAGCCGCCAACCACCTCAACTCCGCAGCAATAGCGGTCCCTCCTCTACCCCTTCTCCAGCACAAGATGCGTCGCGTAGTCGGAGTTCTTCCGTTCCTTCACTGCAAACCCCAGCGCATGCAGATCCACCCCGCTGAAAAGCGCCTCTCCCTGCCCCAGCAGCACCGGAGCCATCGCAAGGTGCAGTGAGTCGATCAGCCCGGCCTGCAGATACTGCCGCACCGTCGCCACGCCGCCGCCAATCTTCACATCTTTGTCGCCGGCAGCCTTCTTCGCCAACGCCAGCGCTTCCTCAATGCCGCCCGTCACAAAGTGGAACGTCGTTCCTCCCTCCATCACCAGAGGTTCACGCGCGTAATGCGTCAAAACATACGTCGGCGCGTGGTACGGCGGATCATCACCCCACCAGCCCTTCCATTCCTCATCCGGCCACGGCCCGCGTACCGGGCCAAACATGTTGCGCCCAAGAATGAACGCGCCAAAACCCTCCATCGAACGATGCGCGAATTCATCGTCCACGCCGCCTGTCGTTCCACCCTCGCGCCCTACCATCGCGCAAAACATCTTCGTATGAAAGAACCACTGAAACATCTCCCCGCCCCGCTTACCCAGCGGATCCTTCAGGCTCTGTTCAATCCCTGCTCCAAACCCGTCCAGCGAAACGCTGAATCCAGCAACTCGTACCTTTGACATTCCAACCATCTCCTCTGCAGTGCGAGCCCTGCTGACGGAAGTTCCTGACTCCGCCGCTCCGCCGGCCAACCACACTGAACTCGTTTACCTATAGTCGCTGAACAGAAAGAAAATCGACAGCGGAGCCGGATCTTATTCCATTTTTCGCGCATCCTCCCTACGCAACCTGAGCCTCGACCCCGTCCCGTCCATCTTGCAAGCCACTTGGCTCTCTCTCAATAAAGCGATTTATTTGCTTGTCGATTGCAGACTCCACTCGGTAACATTGTCCGTTCTTCGATAGGACTTTGAAACCGTAAAGGAAACCGCAATGTCGAAATCAGAAACCGGGAATCGCGCTCTCTTAAGCCGGCGCGACGCATTGAAACTTTCCGCCACTGCCGGAGTTGCCGCTGCCATTGCCGCTCCGGCTCACGCCTCCGACAGCATCAAGACCGGAGTCCACCAGCAGCAGCCGCCCTTCTGCTCCACACCATCCTCCGCAGTGGCCCAAACGAAATACGGCAAAGTGCGTGGCTTCGTGTCCGGCGATGTGTTCACCTTCAAGGGAGTTCCTTACGGGCAGGACACCGGTGGAGAAAATCGCTGGCTGCCCGCCAAACCTCCCATTCCCTGGGAGGGCGAGTACCCTGCACTCATTTACGGCGCCAATTGCCCGCAGCGCCTGCATGACTGGCACAGCCAGGAGCAGGTGTTTCTGCAGGACTGGGACGATGGCTGGCAGAGCGAGGACATGCTCAAGCTCAATATCTGGACGCCGTCACTCACCGGCAAGCGCCCCGTCATGTTCTATATCCACGGCGGCGGCTTTGAATTCGGATCTTCCTATGAGTTGCCTTCACATGAAGGCGCGAACATGGCGCGCTACCACAATGTCGTTCAGGTCTCAGTCAACCATCGTCTGAATGCACTGGGATTTCTCGATGTGTCGGAAGTTGGTGGCGCCGGTTATGAGGACTCCTCGAATGTGGGCATGACGGACCTGGTGGCCGCCTTGAAGTGGGTGCGGGAGAACATTGCAAACTTTGGCGGCGATCCTGATTGCGTGATGATCTACGGGCAGTCCGGCGGCGGAGGCAAAGTCGCCACCCTCATGGGCATGCCCTCGGCGCAGGGACTCTTCCACCGTGCGGCCATCCAGTCGGGAGGCGCCTTCTTCGGGTCGGCGGACGAGGCCAGGGCATTGACTCGGCAAATGGTCAAGGACCTGGGAATTGCTCCAAACGACATTGGAGCACTGCAAAAGATGGACTGGAAGGACTTGATGGCAGCTGCGGATGCAGCGCAGGGAAAGCTTCCCGCCAACCCACACACGCCCTTCAGAATGCATGGGCCTCCACGGCGCTTCTGGATGCCGCTCATGGACGGCCACGTAATTCCCACCAGGCCGTTCCAGGACGGCGCGCCCGAGATATCCAGCAACGTTCCCTTGATGGTTGGATCCGTGAGTGAAGAAGGAAACTCTATGGCATCGCGGCCAACGGAAGCAGAATGGCGTGCCAACCTCATCAAGGCCTATGGCGAGGAAAAGGGCAAGGCTCTGGCCGACGGCATGCGGAAGGCGTATCCGCACAAAGCTGTGCGCACGCTCTCGTACATGTGTGGAGGCGGTGGCTTCCTGAACGGACTCTCCATGCGCAACGGTGTGGTTCGCATTGCAAAAATGAAGCACGACCTGCACGCGGCGCCGGTTTACACCTACTACTTCACCTGGCAGACCAAAATGCTGGACGGTGTTCCGGGCGCATGGCACACTGCCGACCTTCAGTTCTGTTTCGACAACACCCTTCGCTGCGAGCAGGGCACGGGAAACACACCCGAAGCGCAGGCGCTGGCGAAAAAGATGGCTACTGCCTGGGCAAATTTTGCACGCACAGGCAATCCAAGCCAGCCGGGCCTTACCTGGGAACCAACCGACCCGGTCACCAATAAGACAATGGTCTGGGATAACGAACCCCGCATGGTCGACGATCCGGACGGAGCCTTGCGGAAGATCATCCTTTGATCGTCAACTGACGCAACGTTGGGAAAAACCCTTGGGCTGCCTGTTCTGGATTGCAGGCAGCCCATTAAGTTTGCAGCCCCGCAGACGGAGCAAGCACGAAGGAGAACTCTGGCCCCGGAAGTTTGCGACAGGCCTATGGCCGGACTCGCGTGAGTAGGTGGAAGCGGCTCAAGGCAAGGATGGGTGTCGAAGACAAGGCCTGGCGCGCCGAGAAGGAAATACTTCGATGGGCTGCGGTTGAGCACCGTCATCTTGGCACTGGAATCGATGCTCTTTTTATCGGAGCCCACATTCTCATAGACGACAGATTTGCTTTTCCTGCCGATGCGAACGTGGCTATGGAAAACCTCAATCGGCGTGGATGGGCAGAGCTTAAAGACGGGCAACTGCTGTTCTTAAGTGAGGGAATCTTGATGGGAGAGGTCATCGACGACGTAGACTACGGCGGGCGATGGAAGCGTTGGAGGAAGCGGCGGAAATATGAGTTCTTTTACTGGTTAGCGTGGACAACTGTTTTCTGCGGAGCTTACCTGGTCATAGTCCCCGCCATTCTCTCTGTGTGCCGTCTCATACGATGGTTGATGCTCGTCATTGTCGCGAAGCACTGAATAGATTAATGCAGTTCCCGCCCAGGCACAGTGTGAGTAGAACGATTGCGGCGAGACGGAGAATCACTGTCCTGTTTTCCTCATGGCTTCGGCGACCACTAGGAGTATTTGAACGTTTACATTGACAGAGTTCTGGGAGGATTGTCGGCAAACCGGAAATAAGCCTCAAAAGGGCGAAAATCCGTCAAACTTCCGGTTAGGCGGTGATATGACCGGAGAACCACAATCATGACCTGTCCCGCTGCATAGCGCGATAGATACGTTGTGCAAGAAAGAATAGTGTCGAAATGCAAAGCAGTACTACCAGAGTCAGCGAGGAGAGAATCAACCATTCTGGCACCATGCCAGGTTGGCTCAATGACGCGAGGGCCAAGAAAGCGAAGAAAGCGATGAGCGTCATGCTGCCGCACTCAACGAATCTATTCCCGGGATTGCTCTTGAACGTGCGCCAGAAGAAAGCGACGTAGCCGAGAACGACCAAGATCGTGTCCACAAATCGGACGCTGTTCTCAGATGTGTTGATCACAATCTCAGCATTTTAAGCCCATCCGTCATAGATGGTTCCCGGATTGTCGCCAAACCGGAAATAAGCCTCAAAAGGGCGAAGATTCGTCAATAGTCCGGTTGGACGGTAAGCCGCTCAATGATCCCGCAGCCAGCGCCTAAAGTACATGTCCAGTGCCGCGTACAGGAGGAAACCAAGCGCTATGATCAACAGCTTCAGATTGTGTCGAAGTCCTTTCCGCGATGGGCGTGCCGCATTGGCCAGCACCGAAAGGTAGTGGTCGCCGTGGCTGAGCTTCTCCAGCGCAGCATTCCAACGTTCCTGCTCCCCCTGACCTTGATTCGCTAGTCGGACCTGAATTTGATTTACAAGCTCCCCGATCTTTCGCTCGTAACCTGTTTGATCGTAGCGGCGATCAAACTCCGCGCTCACTTCTTTCATGTCCTTCAGGGGCCTGCCGGTTTCGGTGAAGTAGAGCATTTTCATTTCGATTTCGGTTAGTGGGGAGCCATTGCGTTGGGCCTCCTCTGCAATGCTGCTTGCCAGGAATTCCTTCGCTTCCTGAATCGTCCGAAAGACAGCGGCCTTTGGCCGAGTGGTGCGAGAACCCGCGATGGCTGAATGTTTACGAAGGAGGAGGCGACAGTAGACCCAATAAACTGGCCAGAACATCGACCACAGCAGAGAGGATGCCCACCGTTCGTCCTTAGGATCATTGTCGTGGGACATCAGCCAGAGCAGAAATGCAAGACCAGCAGCCGAGAACGCCATGTAGCTTCCCCAAGCTTCTATAAATTGAAGTAAGGCACGCACCCCTGACTCCTTGCTTACGGCAGACAAAACATGTCGATCTAAGAAGGTGGATCCAATTCTATCGCCCATTCGCGTGGACACTTACGGTAGCGGGCGGTTCGTCGCTTAACCAGAAGTAACCGCAAAAGCACAAAGATTCGTCAAAGGTACGGTTAGACGGTCATTCGGCCTGAACCGATGGGCAGGTGGCCCGGTCATCCTTCCCCGCAGTTAGCCCGAAGCTGTGCCCCGTTCATCGCGAAGCGATGAGCGGGCGGAGAAAACGAGCCCATCCCATACCCTTGTTCCCTATTCCCTGTTCCCTGCTTCCTGCTTCCTGCTTCCTGCTTCCTGCTTCCTGTACAAACGATATAGGATTACCCGCCTTTCCCCTTTCAAATGAGGCGGATTCGAGCAATACTCCTCTCAATTCGCTTGAATTTGTCCAGCCTGAGCGGAACTTTCCATGAATTCCTCGCTATTCCGCCACCCCATCGCCACATCCATCCGGCAATTTGAGCGCATCGCAGATTCCGGGCTCAATTCCCCCACAAAAAGCTGGAAGAAAAGCGCGCCAAACCACCAGATCTATATGGGGGTTTCTATGGGGGTTTCTGTCGAACGGAACCAGAAAATCTACAAACTTCCTGCGAGCGAATAACGAGCATCCGCCGCACCGCAGGTGCCAATGCAAAGGCCCGCCCCCCTTAAGGGGACGGGCCCAATGCCGTGTCCGGAATCCTTTTCGTTTAGACGCTGAAGCTGGAACCGCAGCCACAGGTTGACTTCACCTGCGGGTTCTCGAACTTGAACCCGGCCGCTTCCAGGGTCTCCACGTAGTCCACCGTGCAGCCATTCAGGTACATCAGAGAGGTCGAATCGACGAACACCTTCAAATCGTCGAAGCTGAACACCTTGTCCATCATCCCGCTCTGGTTCTCAAAAGCCATCGAGTACTGGAAGCCCGAGCAGCCTCCGCCAACCACGCCAATGCGCAGTCCGGCAGGCAGCGGGTCCTGCGTGGCCATAATCTCGCGCACCTTGGCCACCGCCTGGGGTGTCAGATTCAAAGGCGCCTTTTTAACTTCTTCCTGCGCCGGAACTTGGGATGCAGTTGCCATGGTTTCTCCTACCTCGGAAATTCAGTCTCTACAAGCTCACTTTACCGCCGCCTTGGCCCTCATGCAAGCCTTCTGGCAACGGCCGTACCATTATTGGATGCCCAACCCAGCCCTCGGATTCAGGTAACACCCACTCCCTGCTCCATCAACTCCGCCCAGTACCCCCAGTTCCACAAAGGGCAATCTTTGTGTTTTTGGTCACGCACGCTACACCCATTTCACGCTATGATGTTCAACCGGACGGCCCCGAGGCCAGCGATACTCGCTGAAATTCGCTCGTGGTAGCGCCGGTAAATTGGGGACCCGGAACCTGCTCTGGAGGTGGGTTATGACGTTTGTTCCCGTGATGTGGACGGTTTGGGGAGTTCTTGCCCTGATTGCCGCTTCCCTGTTGATCTATCGTTCCAGTCTTACAAAGGACGAAGAAGATCAGATCTTTCTCGACGACTCATTTGATCACGAGCGTGTCGCCCAGGCTGCGATCGTCGCCAAAGTCAACAAGGTGCAGCCTTTAGTTCGCACCTCTGAGATTCTTGTCGCTGTCGCGACGCTATTCGTAATCGGCTACTACATCATGGATATCATCCGGCAGATTGGGTAGAGAGTCGCTCCGGAAAACATCGGCGGAAGCTCTCGCTTCCGCCGGTTGACCCGCTTTGCCAAAACTCACTGAGTGCCCATCCCGTTCGCGCAGCGTTGAGGGTGGGAATGCAAACTCTCATTCTTCCGCTATAAAGCTGTGACCACTTTTCTCCTGCTGGCGAAAAGTGAGCGGCCTCCGTTGGCAATTCCTTATTCCACTTCTTCCTTCGCCTTGTAGCCGTCCCGCGCAATGATTTCGTATTTCAGGTTCTTGTGCTTCTGGTCCTGAATCCGCAACGGCTTCCCTTCGTCATCCACCAGTTCCACCCTGAGTTTGCGGTAGGTTCCGTCCTGCTTGGCGTCTGACGGGTGATAAACCAGCTCATACTTCGAGCGAATGGCCTGATTAATTGCTCCAAAGATATCCGGCATCTCCCCTTCAAACCGGGGAAAGAAGCTCATCCCGCCTGTCATCTTCGCAAACGTCCGCATCTCATTGTCGGCCTGCAGGTAATCCATATCGCGCATCTCTGCGCCCCAGCCCGGCTGGCCCTCGGTAACGGCGCGCAACGCGCCTCCAGTGGATACCGTAAAGATCGTAATGTCCTGCGTATTCTTGATCTTCTTCAGAATGTCGTCCAGCGTGATCTTTGAAAACGTGTCCCGCCCGGATCCAATCAAAATAATGTACTTACGCCCTGGAATCCGGCTCAGCCGGTCCAGAGCCTCGGAGAGGGCATCAAACATGTTGCGCTCGGTGAAGCCGGGAATCACCAGCGAATTGATCGCATTCAGCAGTTGCCGCTTGTCCTGCGTAAAGTCCAGTTGAATCTGCGTCCGCATGTCGTAGGTCATCAGCGCCACATAGTCCTGCGGCCGCAGTTGCTGCGCAAAGGCCCACGCCGCATTCCGCATGTCGTACACAAAGTAGTAATTCGTCGAGGCGAACTCGCACAGCAACAGTGCCGTAATCGGCGCCTCCACCCGCTTAAAGCCGATTACCTTCTGTTCTACGCCGTTTTCATACACCCGAAAGTTGTCCGGCTTCAATCCAGGAACAAATTGCCCGGTTTTTTGTAGCAAAACACCCACGTCTAAGGTGACTTCCGGTACATCAACCCGAATCGAATAGTTCCCCGCCCCCTCCGGATTTTTGAACACCGGACGCGCCGCCGCCGGTGGTGGGGCTACCGTTCCTTCTTTCTTTTTGGGCAGCGCAATCACGCCGTTATCGCCGGAAGGGCCTCCGGCTTCGGGCGGTGTCTGGTCCTGCTGCTGAGCAGGCTGCGCGGGCGTGGTGCTCTGGGCAGGCAAAACTGGCGCTGCAGCCACAAGTGCAACTGCACCCAAACACAGCGCCCGGGCATGGAGCCGCGAACCGATCGCGTGCAGGAACTTGTATGTCATGTCAACCTCACTGTCCGGTACAGGATACGGGAAGACCGGGCGCATCATGCAACTTAGCTTTGGCCCCTTGCCCCAACCTTTGCGCAGCATGAGCAGAATCCCGCAACCCTCATGCGAGCGAAAAATGCGCGTCCGCTGCATGTAACACACTCTTGGCGCGCAAGCGCCGTCTGCTCCATGCAATGGTTGTACTCTAATAGACGTGAAGCCGCGGTTCAGGGCAGTATCTCTTTTTTTCATGGGAGCAACACTGGTGCTCGCGGCCTCCGCCGCACAGCAGGCTCCTTCGAGCGCATCGCACACCGCCGCGCCCCCCAAGCCCACAGGCTTTTTCCCGCTCGATAAGGTTCACCGCGGCATGCATGCAACCGCATGGACCGTTTTCACCGGCACTAAACCTGAGCCCATGGACGTTGAAATCCTCGGCATCCTCAAAGGTGCACGCGGCCCCGGACAGGACATGATCCTTGCCCAGCTCCTCGGCGCCAAGCCCGAGTACACCGGCGTTGTTGCCGGCATGAGCGGCAGCCCCGTCTATATCGGTGACAAGCTGCTTGGATCACTCTCCTACCGCATCGGCCAGTTCAGCAAAGACCCCATCGCCGGCATCACGCCCATCGCGCAAATGCTTGAGGTGCGCGACCTGCCTCTCCACGCTCCCGAAATCACGCAAGCCTCTGCAACTGGTCTCGACAGCAACGCCACGATTCAGGCCATGGACACGCCCTTGGTCATGTCCGGCTTTGCGCCCGATGCGGTCCGCCTGTGGCAGCAGAAAATGGCCGGCACCCCCTTCGCCGCAGTCTCCGCCGGGGGCATTGGCGGCAGCACAACAGACAACACCAAAATGGTCTCCGCATCTGCGGCAGGCGTTGAGCCGGGTTCCGCGGTCAGCGCGCAACTGGTCCGTGGCGACATGGAGATAGCAGCCACGTGCACCGTCACGTATATTGACCCGAAGCAGCTCTTAGCCTGCGGCCATCCCATCCTGCAGGCCGGCCCCATTTCCGTACCCATGACTACCGCTGAGGTTGTCGCAACTCTTGCCTCGCCGCTCAACGCCTTCAAGATCATTAACACCGGCGTCACTATCGGCTCCTTCACCGAGGATCGCGACTCGGCTATCCGCGGCGTGCTCGGTGAACCCGCGCGGATGATTCCCGTCCACATCACCATCAACGGCCCCGACGGCCCGCGCAAGCTGCACGTGGACGTGCTCAATCTCGAATCGCTCACCGCGCAGGCCTTCATGGTGGTTGTCTATAACTCATTGCTGCAAAGCAACCAGAGCACCGCGGAGATGAGTTATCACGTCTCCGGCAGGGTCGACCTGCAAAACTACGGCGATGCGCCCATCGACGTATGGGCTCCATCTGGCGCAACTTCACCTGCGGCGCTCACTGCGGCTTTGCAAACCGGCCTCGCCTTCCAGTCCTTCTACGGCAACGACGCGCGCCGTGGCTCCGTTACAGCCGTCAATCTCACCATCGATGCAATTCCCCATCACGTCGACGTCAATCTCGACACGGCACGGATTGTCTCCGCCGATGAAGTCCACGCGGGCGACACCGTCACCGTGGAAGCCACGCTCCGTCCCTGGCATCAGCCCGTCCGCAATGTCCGCATCCCCTTCAAACTCCCCACGCGCCTTTCTCCCGGCAATCTCCGCCTGCTCATTTCCGACGCTGGCACACTCGATCGCGCATTGGTAAGCCCGCGCATGCCCAACGAAGGGCCCGACATGGAAACCGTGCTGTCAGAGGCCCGCCTCACGCATGCCGCCGATCGCGTGTATGTGAGCTTGCTCGTGCCGGAAACACAGGCTGAAGTTCAGGGAGACGCGCTTTCCACATTGCCCATGTCCATGGCCAACGCGCTTGAGCCTATGAAAGCCACAAAAGACGCAAACCTCAACGGCGAATCAGCCATTGTGGCCGCGTCCGCGCCGGGTGGCGGCGTGGTGCAAGGCTTTACCGTGCTCACTCTGCACGTGGTCTCCGGTGGCGGGTTAAACTAGAAACTAATCGGGCCTTCCAATTTACGCACCACTTAGTAACTTGTCTTACAAGCGCCGGGTGGTGCAGTGTGTTCACATCAGGGAAACCATGAAAAGCAGCGGAACGCAGATTCAGGGATATGCGGCGCACGCGGCAGGAGCTGAACTTCTGCCATTCAAGTACGACCCCGGCCCGCTCAAGTCGCGTGAGGTTGAAATCGCCATCACGCATTGCGGCATTTGTCACAGTGACCTTCACCTCATCTCCAACGACTGGGGCATCAGCGAATACCCCTTCATCCCCGGCCACGAAATCATCGGTACGGTTTCCGCCATGGGCGATGAGGTCAAAAGCTTCTCCATTGGCCAGCGCGTCGGCCTCGGCTGGCAAGCCAACAGTTGCGGTGAGTGCGAGTGGTGCCTGCGCGGCCTTGAAAATCTCTGTGCCGCCATGGAAGCCACCTGCGTGCGCCATCACGGTGGTTACGCCAACCGCGTCCGCGCCAACTCAAAGTTTGTCCTGCCCATTCCCGACGCGCTTCCCAGCGAGGGCGCCGCGCCGCTGCTCTGTGGCGGCATCACGGTGTACAACCCATTGCGCAACCACGGGGTCAATCCGTCCTCGCGTGTCGGCGTCGTAGGTATCGGCGGCCTCGGCCATCTCGCTATTCAGTTCGCCAAAGTCTTCGGAGCAGAAGTCACCGCCTTCTCCACAAACATCGAAAAGGAAGCCGAAGCACGATCACTAGGGGCGCACCGCTTCGTCCACTCGCGCGAAACGAAGTCCATGCGTGAAGTTGCCGGCTCGCTTGACCTCATCATCAGCACCATCAACGCCGATCAGGACTGGGGCATCTACATTCAGGCATTGCGCCCCACCGGCACACTCTGCTTCGTCGGTGTTCCGCCCTCGCCTATCGAGCTTCAGGCCTTCCCGCTTATCTCCGGCTCGCGCGCAGTCACCGGCAGCCCCATCGGCAGTCCTGCACGCCTGCGAGAAATGCTGGAGGTCGCCGCACGCCACGGCGTAAAGGCCACCACCGAGAACTTCGCGATGTCCAAGGTCAATGAAGCTGTTGAGAAGGTGAAAAAGAACAAGGTCCGCTATCGCGCGGTGCTCGCAAACTAAAATGTTCCTTTAGCAATGACCGGAATTCGCATCGACAAATGGCTCTGGGCCGCGCGCTTCTTCAAGACACGCGCACTCGCCTCCCGCGCCTGCGACCTCGGCCGCATCCGTACACAAGGCGTCGACGCTAAACCCGCGCGTGAAGTCCACGTGGGCGACATGCTGGAAATTCGCAATGACGCAGGCACCTTCGTTGTGGAAGTTCTCGCCCTCAGCCAGATGCGAGGACCAGCATCCGTTGCCCAAACGCTCTACCGCGAAACCGACGAGAGCAAGGCCGCGCGCCTCAAGGAAGCCGAAGAGCGCAAAGCCCTCAACGCGCTCATGCCGCAGCCCACACACCGCCCCAGCAAACGCGACCGCCGCCACATCATCCGCTTCCGCGAAGGACGCTGAACGCGCTATTTCTTCGCCGCCGCCTTCCTCGGCATCGGCACGCGCTTCGCATTCAATGTCAGCAAGGGATCTGCCAGCTTGTCCTGCAATGTCTTCGACAGCAGCCCCAATGAAACTGAATCCAACGCTCTCGCGCTCGCGTAGTCCACATCCACCACAATTCCATCGGGGCTGAAGGCCACATCGAACCGCTGAATCGGCGCCTCCGCGGGCCATGCCGCAGTCACCACCGGCGAAATCCGCTGCATCAGCTCATTATGAATCTGGCTCAGCGTCTTCGGCTTGGGCGGCGGTGCCGGCGGGGGCGCATTCAACTTCTGCATCAGGGCATCGAGTTCATTCCGGCTCGCAATACTCGATACCGAAATGTCCACTTTCCGCCCCGACTTTATCTCGATCTCACTCTTGGCATCCTGCAACTTATCCTCAGGCACGGACTTCGTCGTAATCAGTCGTACCGTCACTTTGCCGCGCCCCACTTCCACCTGCTGGGTCACAATGTCCCCGGCAGGCAGAAGATGATCCACTACGTTCTCCACTGCGCCGCGCACAATCGTCTCGCCTGCCACCTGAACAAACGCTCTCCGCAGCGGCACTGCAATAAATGCCAGCAACACCGCAAGAATCAAAATCCGCCAGTGCATCTGTCCGCCGTTGGCAATCACCCGCTGCAGCGGTCCGTGGGAGAGCCTCTGGGCAAATCGTTCAGCCTCGCGCCGGTCCGCGCCTTTCATACGCACTTCCTGCGTATTCATGCCCACCAGCAGAAACACCGCGAATGCACTGGTCACAATCGCCACGAGGTTGGTCAGGAACAGCAACCCCGCGCCGCCCATAATGCGCGCATTCATTCCGCTGCCCATTCCATAGCCAATCGTGCACAGCGGCGGCATCAACGCCACGGCAATCGCCACTCCCGGCAGTGTCGTCACACCGCTCACTCCCGCCGTGCGGCATACCGCCACGGAGCCCGCCAGTCCCGAAAACAGGGCAATTCCCAGGTCAAGTAAATTGGGATTGATGCGCGCCAGAATCTCGCCCGTAATTGAGTGGAATGGCAGCAGCCACACGATGAAGGCCGAAAGGCCGATCGCCAGCGCGACACTCGCCAGCAGTTTGCTCACCGCTTTGATCGTCAGGTAAAGATCGCCGATGGCCAGCGCCAGCCCCGTTGCCATAATCGGGCCCATCAGCGGAGATATGAGCATGGCGCCGATAATCACAGCCGGACTGTTCACAATAAGGCCGAATGCCGCAATGCCGGCAGAAAAGAAAATCTCCAACCAGTAATTCAGGTCGAAGAATTCCGCCGTCTCATACACCTGCACATACACGCCCGGCCGCTGTTCCTTGGGAATCCGCAGCCAGCGCTGCAGGCGAGTCTCCTTTTGTGCGCTAGCGGCGTTCACTCTTTCCTGCCCCCTCAAGGTTTCGCCACCAGCCTAACATTAAGCAGCCCGTTTCTCATTCATCGGGAAAGGATGAACTGAGAACCACGAAACCGTTGCGAGAGAGAAGCGAGCGTTGGCTCCATGCAATGGCCTCTGCCCCATGCAATGGCCAAGTTTAGTAGACTCAATCCCAAGATGGTCCCTCTGTCCCGCTTCGCGCGCCGGTCTCTTTCCCTGTCGTTTGTGACGCTCGCCGCCACACTCCTCCCCTGGTTCACACCTCTCAGCGCCGCCGCACAGGGCACGCAGTTGTGGACCCAGTCGCGCTTTGAAGAATTTGAGAAAGGCACGCCACTTGGCATCGCGATCGGAAGCCAGGGCTGGCTGCGTCAGGGGCCCGGCCTGCGCGAAGTCGACACCACGCCTTCCACCTTCGTCTGGTCCGTCGCTACTGACAAGTCCGGCACCATCTACGCCGGAACAGGCTCACCCGCTTCCGTCCTGCGCATCAAGGTGGGAGAAAAGCCCTTCACCCTGTTCGACACCAAAGATGTCAGCGTGCAGGTTGTACGTATCGGCCCGGATGGCGCGCTCTACGTGGCCACGCTGCCCAGCGGCAAAGTCTACAAGCTTGATCCCAACGCCACGGAGAAGAAAGACGCCTCCAACGCCACCATTGTTTTCGATGCATCCAAAGCACCAGGCGCAAAGCCCGTGGAAAGCGGCACCAAGGCACATTACATCTGGGATATGACCTTTGACGCCGAAGGACGCCTCTACATCGCCACCGGCGGTCCCCCAGCCATTTATCGCGTTGATGTCCGCAAAGTCGGCTCCACTCCGGAAGAATTCTTCCACTGCGACGAAGCCCACATCCGCGCGCTCGCTTGGGACGCAAAGGGTAATCTCATCGCCGGCACCGATGGCAGTGGTCTGGTCTACCGCATCTCTCCTGCGGGAAAGGGATACGTTCTCTTTGAGGCTCCGCATCGCGAAATCACTTCCGTCGCCGTCGCGCCGGACGGCACCATCTACGCCGCCAACGTCGGCGACAAGAGCCGCAATCCTTTGCCCCCGCTCGCCATTCAGGGCGTAGGTTCCGTCACCATCACTATCGTGCAGCCCGGTTCTCTGCAGGCCGCCAACTCCAGCGCCACGCTTCCTGAAGGTAGTGAGATCTACACCCTTGTCAAAAACAAGGCGCCGCGCAAGCTCTGGTCGCAGAAGAGTGAAGTCGTCTACGCGCTCTCCGCGGACAAAGACGGCCTGCTTGCCCTCGCTGGTAATCGCGGACACATCTTCCGCATTCAGCCGGACGGCTCATACGAAGACGTTGCTCACATCGACGCGCAGGAAGGCGTCTCTTTCGCGCACGACGGCAGTGGCAAGCTTCTCATCGGCACGGGCAATACTGGCAAGATTGTCGAACTCGGCTCCGTCGGCACGCATGCCTACGCCAGTGACGTGCTCGATGCCGGCGCCTTCGCACGCTTCGGCCGCATGGAAATCGAGCCCGGCTCAACCGGTTACACGCTCTATACGCGCACCGGCAATGTGGAGCAGCCCGCTCGCGGTCGCGGAGACTGGGGCTGGAGCGATTGGGAGCCAGTCAAGGACGGCGCCGTTGCATCAGCCGCCGGCCGTTATCTGCAGTGGAAGGTCGAACTTGCCAATGGCGGAAAAATCGGCAGTGTCGGCGTAAATTATCTGCCTGTCAACTCCGCGCCCGTTGTTGACAACATCATTGTCGTGCCCGGAGCGCGCGTGAATGCGCAGAATGCCGCCGCTCAGCAGCAAACCGTTAGCATCTCCTTCCCAACCACCGATCAGAGCAGCGACACGTCATCCAGTTCATCGCAGGATTCCGGCAACAGTACTCCGCTCAATGCGCAGAAGGACAAGACCTCCATCACCGTCCGCTGGGCCGCGCATGACGACAACGATGACGACCTCGAATATTCCCTCTTCCTACGCGGAGACGGCGAACACATCTGGCGCCTGCTCAAAGGCAAGATCACAGACAAGAACTACAGCTTCGACGCCACACTCATTCCCGACGGCGGCTATCAAGTAAAGGTCGTCGCCAGTGACGCCCCCTCGCACACACCCGGCGAAGCACTCACCGGCGACATCGTCAGCGATCGCTTCGTTATCGACACGACACCGCCGGTCGTAAGCAACGTAAAGGCCGTCGAAGAGGCCGCCGCATGCACCAAACAGCCCTGCGGCTTCGTCATTCACGCCACCTTCGACGGCGACGACGCCACCTCGCCCATCGCCCATGCCGAGTACTCGCTCGACGCAGGCGACTGGCAATACGTCGCGCCCGTTGGCGAACTCTCCGATTCGCAGAAAGAGCACTACGACTTCAACATCCCGGGGAGCGCGCTCAAAGGCCGCAACGGCGAGCACTTGCTAACCGTCCGCGTCTATGACCGCTATGACAACATAGGCCTCGCCAAAACCACCTTCACCGCTGCGCACGCCGCGAATACCACTGCGCAAGCGCAAGAGGGAAAGTAGCGCCATGCGCTTCCTCGGCTTCGAGCTTTTCATCGCTTCGCGCTATCTCCGCGCCAAGCGCCGTCAGGCCGTCGTCGGGGTCGTTACCGCCATCTCCATCGCGGGCGTCGCTGCCGGTGTTGCAGCACTTGTCATCGCCCTCGCCATCACCAACGGCATGGAGCGTGATCTGCAAAGCCGCCTCCTTGGTGCATCCGCGCATATTGATCTCGAACGCGTCGCCGCCGACGGTATCAAGGACTGGCAGCCGCTCCTTGCGCGTCTTAAGCACGTTCCCCACGTCGTCGCAGATGCACCCGGTCTTTATGGCCAGGTTCTCGTCTCGCGCGGCCCCCGCGCAGGCTTTGCCCTCATCAAAGGCATCATCCCCGCAGACGAGCGCACCGTCAGCAATCTGCTTGACACCATCACTCAGGGCTCCGCCAAAGAACTCGCACCCGCCAGCGCCGCATCGGAATCCGACGACACAAGCTCCGCCTATCCGCCCATCGTTCTCGGCAAAGACCTCGCCGACCAGATTGGCGCCACCATCGGTGACAGCATCCTCGTCACCAGTCCGCAGGGCGAGCTCACACCGCTCGGACTCGCGCCAAAATACCAGCGCTTCCGCCTCGTCGGCATCTTCCGTTCGGGCTTTTACCAATACGACACCGCCTACGCCTTTATGCGCCTCAGCGATGCGCAGCACCTCTTCAGTGAGCCTGACCTTCTCTCCGTCATCAGCTTCAAAGTCGATGATCTCTACAAAGCTCCTGAAATCGCCAAGGCCATTGAAGCCGCCGCCGGCAAAGGCTTCATGACCACCAACTGGATGGAGCAGAACCGCGAGCTCTTCCGCGCGCTTAAGCTCGAACAGATCGTCACCTTCATCGTCATCGCGCTCATCGTCATCGTTGCCGCGCTCAACATTCTCATCGCTCTCACCATGATGGTGATGGAAAAAACGCGCGACATCGCCGTCCTCATGAGCTTCGGCGTGCAGCCCGCGCAGGTCCGCCGCATCTTCCTCCTGCAGGGCTTTCTCATCTCCGTCATCGGCACCATCCTTGGCCTCATTCTTGGCTACATCGCATCCTGGGCAGGCGGACACTACCACTTTATCCACCTCTCGGCAGAGGTCTACTCCATTGACACGCTGCCCTTCGCCCCGCGCATTGCAGACGGCTTCATCGTCGCCGCCGTCTCCATCGGCATTTCTCTGCTGGCCACGCTCTACCCCTCCACTGCCGCCGCCCGCATCCTCCCTGCTGAAGCCCTGCGCTACGAATAATTTTTGAACTGACACCGAAACAAATTCAAAAATCCTCTCTCCACTTCCGCTTCTTCAGGCAACCTTGCAACATGACCCGCATAGCGGGAATAACCTCGCATTGATTCCTTCTTTTCCGATAACTATCCGCGCACATTCGCGTCCATCCAAGCAGGCAATATGCCTCTGGAAAGCGCGCATCTCAGGGGCGCAAGACACATTTTTTCCAAGAGGAGATCCTTCGCATGAAACGTGAAGCTAGTCTATCCCTGTCTATTGCAGTCGCCTGCCTGTTTCTCTCCCCAGCCCTGATTCAGGCGAAAGCCGTTAACTCCGCAACATCATCGTCAAGCGCCGTGCCTCCCGTCATGGGAACGCGGGAAGCAAGCATGATGGTGCCCGCCAATGCCTCGCTTCTCACCGAGATCAACGCGCAAAAAGTACAGCCCGGCCATGTCTTCCGCGCGCGACTCACAGACACGGTACATCTCAAGAATGGGCAGAAACTTCCGAATGGAACTCTGCTCTGGGGCAAAGTCACCAGCGACAAGATGCAACCTGATGGCAGGCCAACACTCGCATTAAAGTTCGTGCGCGCGCAGTTGAAGAACGGCAAACAGATTCCCATCCATGTCGCCATCATGGGCATTGGAGGGGCACCCAGCTACGGGTTCAGTAATTCGGCATCTGCGCCAATTCCATGGAACGGAAAAACGCTGCAATTGGACCAGGTTGGAGCCATCTCCGGCGTGGACCTGCACAGCAAAATTGCAGGCGCAAATTCAGGCGTCTTTGTTGCAAAGAAGAATGACCACGTAAAGCTGCCGCGCGGCAGTCAGTTGGCGCTGGCCATCGCTGAGCAAAGCAAGAAGAGTTAACAATTGTTCTTCCATCGGCAATGCAGCGGAAGCGCCGTGAGGCCACAAACCTCATGGCGCAAAAGCGCCGTCTACGGCTGGCAAGGCGCGCCGCCGAATCATATGAAAGGTCACCCCGATTAAATTACTCAGCACCACGCGGCCGCCAGGCTTCACGGCATAGGTCCACGTACCCACCTTATTCATCACCTGCGTCAGCACCAGGTGACGCAATCTAACTGCCGCTTCAGGATGTACTGTTGCCTCTCGGCTCCTCGCACGCGGCTTGAGCCACTACCTGACAAAATCCCTTCCGCTATTTCCCCATTAGTTGTGGCTCCGCTCCCGGAAAGCACTCCACATGCATCTCCCCATTGCGTCCGAAGTAGATCACGCGCTTGCCCGTCAGCAACGCCCAGTACGCTGTCACACCCGCCGCCGCCGCACGCCGCATAAATTCCGGATAGCGAACTTCATCCTTTTGCGCGGCCCGGATAGCCGCCACAATCTCCTGCTTTGAAAACGTGGCAGCCACCGGCCCAAATTCCAGGTCCAGTGGTTCGGTCAAGACCGCATCGTCTCCGAGATACACCACGTCTTCCTTCCGCCGCAGGTCCACAAAGTACGACTCCACACCTGCTCCAAGCATAGTCCCCACCACTTCAGGAAAGGTCTTGCGCCCCGCATGTGTCTCCCGCAGAACTTCTCTTATCGCTTCCAACTCTGTCTCCTGTGCAATCATTTCGTTCTGTCTTTTTCTCATCCGCCAACCCTCAATTCGTCGGCAGAGTGTGCAGCCTGTTCTTCTCCACAAGTTTCTTCAGTGTCTCCAGCAGAGCCGCTCGCTCGCCCGCCGGCAACACTTGGAAGAACTCCTCATCGTTTCCATCGGCCAGTTCGGCCAGCACTGGAACCAGCTTCGAACCCGCCGCCGTCAGCGCCACATCTTGATAGCGCCGGTCATCCATACGGTCCTCGCGCAGCACCAGCTTCTTCTCCACCAGCCGGTCTACCAGCTTTGAGATCGCTCCCCGTGTCAGGCCCGTGCGTGCCGCCACATCGCTCGGCGCAACCCGCCCGCCCCCATACATCTCACGCAGCACCACCCACTCGGCCACCGTGACCCTATGCTGTTCCAACTTTCGCGCAAAGGCATGGGACACGTGATTGGAAACAAATCGCATCCAGAACCCGACGTGCTTCCTCAGATCGCTTACCTGCCGTTTCGCACTTCCTGTTCTTTGCATGAACTCAATCTAAGTCACAATAGTTTCCTAGTCAACTATTTTTCTGCAAACTCATACGCTTGCCATCTGCCCCTTACACTTGTGAAGTTGCCGGCGGTCTCATGCATCTCCCCCTGGCAAACCAACCCCTGCAATCGTTTACAATTCCCCCGCCTTCATTTTCCCCGTTTTTAAGGCGTCAAAAATTCATGACCGGCGCGCTCGATATGCCGCGCACATTTCTGGAGACCACCATGCTTTCTCGCCTCGTCGTCGCCTACGCCCGCTCGCGCAGCAACCGCATCCGCATTGCATTTTTTCTCATCACAGCCTTGCTCCTGCTCGCCGCGCCTCTCTTCGCGCAAACACTGTCGGGTCGCTGGGCCTCCGAGGGCCGCAAGCTCGACAATGGCGAAACCGAGCTCACCATCCTCACCATCAAGCAGGATGGCTCCAATCTCACCGGCACTCTCGAATCCACCGGATTCTCCGTCGAACTCAAGGGCACAGTGACCGGCAATCACTTTGAGCTCTTTGGTGAAGATCGCCCCAATCGCGCATTGCTTGAGGGAGATCTCGTGAACGGTGAACTGCAGGGCAAGGTCTTTGGACGCCGCCCCTTCACCGCCCATCCAGCCACGGCCGCTGAAGTCATTCCTTCTATCCCTTACATCCAGCCGCCCGCTCTACATCCCGTTCCATCCAACGGCCTGGCAAAAACGCCACCCATGGGCTGGAACAGTTGGAACCTCTTCAAGAGCAAAGTGACAGACAAGCTGGTACGCGAAATCGCCGATGCCATGGTGACCAGCGGCATGCGCGATGCAGGCTACATCTACGTCAACATTGACGACACCTGGGAAGGCACCCGCGACGCCAACGGCGAACTCCATCCCAACTCAAAATTCCCTGACATGAAAGCCCTCGCCGACTACGTCCACTCCAAGGGCCTCAAGCTCGGCATCTACTCAGGTCCCGGCCCGCGCACCTGCGGCGGATACCCCGCCACTTACGGCCATGAAGAGCAGGACGCCAGAATGTTCGCCTCCTGGGGCATCGACTACGTGAAATACGACTGGTGCAGCGCAGCCCGCATTTACAAAGACTCTGACATGCAGGCCGTCTACCAGAAGTTCGGCGCCGCGCTCCACTCCACCGGCCGCCCCATCGTCTACTCGCTCTGCCAGTACGGCCGCGACAAAGTTGAAACCTGGGGCACTGAAGTCGGCGGCAACCTCTGGCGCACCACCGACGACATCTCCGACCACTGGGACAGCATGATTGGCAACCTTGAAAAGCAGGTGCCCACAGCGCCTTACGCCGGCCCCGGCCACTGGAACGATCCCGACATGCTGGAAGTCGGCAACGGCGGTATGACCGACACCGAGTACCGCACGCACATGAGCCTCTGGGCCCTGGTCGCCGCTCCTCTTCTCGCCGGAAATGACATTCGCGACATGTCCGACGCCACCAAGGCCATCCTTATGAACAAGGAAGTCATCGCCATCGATCAGGACCGTCTCGGAAAGCAGGCCTCACCCGCCAAAGAGGGCAATCTCGAGCGCTGGGTCAAGCCCCTCGCCAACGGAGACGCGGCCGTCGGCATCGTCAACCTCGGCGACACACCCGCCACGGCCACCGTGAACGCCGGATATCTCGGCCTCCACGGCAAGGTCAAGCACGCACGCGACCTCTGGAAGCACGAAGACGTTCAATTCAAGAACGGAGAATACTCGGCTGAAGTGCCTTCACACGGCATCCTCCTGCTCCGCGTCAGCGCACACTAACCGCGCCATACAACAAACTCTGAACAGCGTCCGTCCCGCGGGCGCTGTTTATTGTGGCGTAATAATTCCACCCACCGCATGCCGCCGCGGCAACTCAATCCCGCGATGATCCACCACCGCGCCGGACTCACTCTCCGGCGCACTCTCCACCAGCAGATCCCGCTCCACCACCGCGCCACCGCACGCCGGACACCAGTCCCCGCGCGTGTCCTGGCCCATCACCGCATGACAATGACTGCACACTCGTTCCATGCACTCAGTGTAGTCAACCTCCGTCGCCTTTAAGTCACCACATGCTGATTCTGTGCCACAATCTGCACGGCTATTTCCTCAGCCCACTGCCCAATCGCTTCCCAATCGCGCGCATCCATTGCAGGCACTTTACTGGCAGGCAGCCATCGCATCAGTTTGAACGGAAATTCCATCCGCTTCACATCCCACAACCCGCCAAAAATCCTCACATCCTCAGGAACAAGCCATTCATGATGCGCGAGTTGTTCGCGCGCCTGCCGTTCGGCTTCCGCAAACTGCTCAGGCTTGTTCTCCACCGGCCCCAGTACAAAGCACCACACTTTCATGCGCGATAGCGGTTCCCGGTGCAGTTCCACAAACTCGTGAAACTCCTTCAACATCCGCCCCAAGTACAAGGGCGCTCCCAGAATCGCCGTGGAATACCCACCAAACTCCGTGGCCTCCTTCATGCGCATCAGCTCAACCGTCACCCCCGCCTCGCGCATCACGCCCGCAATCCACGCCGCAACCTCCTGCGTCGACCCGTTCCGCGTTGCGTAGGCCATCAATGTTCTCGCAGGCATATTGCACCTCCCGCAGCATGCCATTTTCCGCTCCGCATAAATCTCCTGTTGTGCCTGCAGTCACAAACCGCCGTTTATCAACGAGTAATTTCCAACCAGCTAAACTGGATGCATGCATCTCCCTGTCCGCCTGGTGGCCATTGACATGGACGGCACGCTGCTGCCCACCAACTCGCACGCCATCAGCCCCCGCAACGCACAGGCGCTGCTCGCCGCCCAGCAGGCCGGCATCACCGTCGTCATCGCCACCGGCCGCCGCGTTGCCTACACCACACCGCTCCTCCACCCCATCGGCCTCCGAGCGGACACGCCCCTCATCGCGTCCAATGGTGCAGTGACACGCCAGCTCAACGGCACGCATCTCGGCCGCAGCCACATGCCCGCCCACGTGGCCCGCGGGCTCTGCGGAATCCTCCGTCCCTTCGGCGCTGTCGTCTTCACCTTTGATCGTGATGGCCGCGGTGAGCTCGTCCTTGAAGACATCGATCAGGCACACGGCCGCATCGCTCTCTGGATCGAGTCCAATCGCGACGCCATTGAAATCGTCAAGCCGCTGGAAGACGCCATTCGCGACGATGAAGATCCCATCCAGGGCATGGTCGCCGGCACCGTCGATCACATGCGCCGCGCTGAAGCCGCCCTCAAAGCCAGCCACCTGGCCAGCGCCTGCGCCTGCGTCCGCACCGAGTACCCCGCGCGCGACATCTCCATCCTCGACCTGCTCCCCCACGGCGTCTCCAAGGCCACCGCGCTTGAAAGCCTCGCCGCTTCGCTCGGCATTGACCGCAAAGAAACCATGGCCATCGGCGACAACTGGAACGACGCCGAAATGCTCGAGTGGGTCGCTCAGCCCATCGTCATGGCCAACGCCTCCGCCGAGCTGCGCGCCCACGCCAAAACCCGCGGCTGGCGCCAAACCGCCCGCAATGACGAAGACGGAGTAGCCCTCGCCCTCGAGTCCGCCATCGCCAAACGCCGGAAATCCAATCTCGAAGAAGGCGCCGCATGATCCACCGCCTCCGCATCGCCGCCGCCGCCGGCCTCCTCGCCGCCGCGCCCGCCTGCCTGCGCGCTGCAGAAATCGTCACCCTCGCCAACGGCTTCACCATGCGCTGCAACCACCACGCGCAGGTCGACGGCCACGTCCGCATCTTCCTCGGCTCCGACGAAAGCAGCTACATCGAACTCCGCCCGCAGGAAGTGGTCACCATCGCGCCCGCACCCGACGTGCCTGCCGCCGAACCCATCGGTCCCGCGCCCCACTCCAAAGCCGACGCGCACCTCACTCCCGCCGACCTCCACCAGATGCTCTCCTCCGCCGGCCACGCACACAACGTCAACGTCGACCTGCTCGCCTCCATCGTCAAAGCTGAGAGCGCAGGCAATCCCCACGCCGTCAGCCGCGCCGGCGCTCGCGGACTCATGCAGCTCATGCCCCAGACCGCCGCCGACCACGGCGTCCACGACAGCTTCCAGCCCAGCCAGAACATCCGCGGCGGCACGGCATACATTGACGAGCTGCTCACCCGCTACCACAACAATCTCGCCCTCGCGCTAGCCGCCTACAACGCAGGCCCCGCGGCGGTAGACAAATACCACGGCATCCCGCCCTATCGCGAAACCCGCGCCTACGTCGCCCGCGTCATCCACGAGTTCAACCGCCGCACCCGTCAACACCAAACCCAGCAGGCACAAACCACCCAACCCACCACCGGCCGCTAAAAACCACCAACGAACCGGCGAGCGAAGTGCAAGCCACGGCCCCACCGCAGGTGCCGAGCGACTGTCCTATGCTTTGCGTCCCGGAGGGACGCTGCGAAAGTAGCCCAGGGTGAAGCGCAACGCGCGCAACCCTGGGACAGTCATCAACAAGAAGTTCGCCGTCCCGTAGGGCCGGCGCCAAAACATGCATCCCCGCCACAAACACCGGGTGCCCCACACCCCTGAAGTTGGGATGTGGGATACATCAACACTTCCTCAGCCACAGGCCACCCCGCCACAAATCCGCCGTGCCTCATTCATCGCGCAGCACCGGGGCCCCCAAGGATTCGGGGTCCCCAAAATGTTTGCATTTTGGGGTGAAAGAACAGGTCTTCGTCCTTGGGGTGGTTGAAGCGATGAGTGGGAAAGATCAATCCTCAACTCACCGCGAAATATTGTCCTGGCAGGGCAGGGCTTCAGCCCTGCCATCAAGAAACTCCCCACCACAGACCGGAATCCGTTCACATTGCGCGCAGCGCAACCCGGAGGGAGCAGGGGCCTTCAGGCCTCGGTGAACAAGCCGTAAATTGATCCGGCCTTCAGGCCCGGAAAACACGCAGCATCCACACGCCAATCTCAATTCGAATCAGAAGCGCTCTTCGCAAGCGCGCTGTCAATCGCCTTCAATTTTCTTTTCGACTGAAGAAGCGAGTACACACATGCACCCAGAAGAAAGAGATCGAATGCCGCGCCTACGCCTCGGGGAAGCCACGGTTCCCCCTGCGTACTCAACAGCCCGTAGCACAGTAAAAGCGCGAAGATCGCGAGGAGCCTCTTCATGCTGCGTATGTTCTTTTCGCACAGCTCTCGATCAAGCTTCGCTGCCGATACACCGCTGGCGATTTGCTGCTGACGAATCTCCTTTGACGCCCGCTGTCGCCACCGAATGAGAGAAAAGATCGCGGCAAACATGGCGACCCACCAGATCAATCCCGCCACTGCGAACGCCCGTGGAGACAGGCCCCCTTCTACAAATGACCAAGCTAGGGCAAGCAAGACACACGCGCCCACGCCCACAATCAAGTAGAACCGTTTAAGAAATCCAGACTTATCCATGGACCGCAATTTTACTCGACCTTTGGAAAGTAGCTAACCAAGCAGTAATTTAGAGTTGGTAACTTTCTTGTAGTGGACAATGCTCTCTAAACGGTGCTGTATCAATGAAGGCCCGCTAGGATAACATGCAATGAATCTCAATTACACGGTTGCTCTGTGTTTGATTGGTAGTGTCTCCAACCTCTACGTTGGACTACAGCTACGCCGCTTCAAGGTACCGCAAACGGCGCCAAGATCGCGCGCCCATCTCACTCGCGAAGAGCGGCAGGAAAGAATCAAGATAGCCGAACGCATTGCGTATGGATTATCAGCGTTGCTGCTGGCAGCGGCGGCTGTCTTCAGTTGGCTTGGATTCTGACGAACTTACAGACCCTAGTGAGTATCTTTTCACTTTCAGGCGCCCCGCGCGTATAACGTCGAACGGTAATAAAATGAGGCCTGTGTGCACTTTTGTAGCAGCCTCGGATGAAAGATACTCAGAAGGGCACCATAGGAATGCCTTCT
>JAGWSG010000052.1 GCA_028876335.1 Acidobacteriota bacterium | reverse complement strand
GTTTCCGCATTGTAAGAATTGCGTGCAGGCATGAGTCTTACATCCTTGCCGGAAAGCCCCGTGATGGTAACCCATGCGCTGGTGATGTGCCGCTTATCCTGGGGTGTGAGGGTCAACCGCAGCGCCATGGCGGCACGGTTGATTGACTTGTCCTGAGGCGTGTGCTGATTGCCGGCCAACTGGCGCTGGGCAAAGAAAGCATGACGCGCCTGCATACCGATGGGGCAGGCGGAAGAACCCAGTGAACGGGTGATCGTTTCGGTTTTCAGAACAACTGCCTGTGCGGACAGTTTTGCGGCTTGCGCAGTCTGGCCCCTTACGGCCACACTCGCCAGAAGAAGAGCGATGTTACCCGTGGCTGCGAGTCTCATTGAACGGCTCCTTTAAGAGTGGTGAGTGGATCCCCTGACTCTTAGACCGATGGGCGGCATTGATGTGAGTTTTGATTGCGGCGCGGAGGCGCAGAATCCGAGATTGGTTCCCGTCGTAATGCCCGGTGTTTTGGTGCGCTGTGGTACCGTTTGAGTACGGTGTCCGTGTCCAGGCGGCAGCTCAAGCTGGGCGCTTAGCATCGTTTGTGCCAATGCCCCAGCAGCCGGAATTGATTTCGCCGACTTATACCGCTGGCCCAACTTCGGGTGAGCAGCCCCCGCCTCAGGGGCAGGCACAAGTCCAGCAAAATCAGCCTCATCCACATCAACCCGAGCGCATTCCACCCTGGCTGGTGAGGGCTGAACTCTACCTGCGTGTTCTGGTCCGCATGTACATAGGACTGTTTGTTTGCTACCTGCCGTGGTCGAGTCTCTTCTGGGATCAGAATCCAGTTTTTCTGCACTTTCCAACTCTCGGCATCATTGCGGCCAATGGTGCCGTCCGAGGATTGATTTCTGGGCTAGGACTATTGAATCTATGGATTGCTTTGCAGAACGCACTGCACTACCGGGGCAAATAAAGTATGAGTGAAGAAAAGCAAACCAGCCCGAGTACTCAAAACCCCGACCCAGGTGCGGCGAAGCCAAGGGGACCAGAGCCACTGACGAAGGCACCTCTGGCGTATGAGAATCCGGCATTTCTCAATAGCCCGGATGGCCGCCTGATCCGCATTGTCTCCGAGTTCATGGAGCCGCTGGCGCGCTTTCGTCGCGAAAAGATTCAAGACACCGTCGTCTTCTTTGGCTCAGCACGTTTTCGCGGGAAAGAGGAAGCCGACCACGAGCTTGAACTGCTGGAGAACACGGGATCCACTCAACCTGCGCCCAGCGAGGAGCAGCCCGCAAAGCCGACCGAAATAGCATCAGGCGAAGCTACCGAACTTCAACGCAAGCGTGCAATTGCCGCCGTTGAAATGGCGCGCTACTACGAAGATGCGCGACGCCTCGCGGGCATGCTGACCCGTTGGACATCGGAACTGCATTCTACGAGGCATCGCTTCGTGGTCGCATCGGGCGGCGGTCCCGGCATTATGGAAGCTGCCAATCGCGGCGCATGGGAGGCCGGTGGAAAAACCATCGGCATGAATATCCATCTGCCATTCGAGCAGAATCCGAACCCCTACATCACACCATCGTTGAATTTTGAGTTTCACTACTTCTTCATGCGTAAACTTTGGTTCGCGTATCTTGCGAAGGGGCTTGTGGTGTTTCCCGGCGGATTTGGGACGCTGGATGAGATGTTCGAATTGCTCACGCTGGCGCAGACCAAAAAGGTCTCGAAGAAAATTACCGTGGTGCTATACGGTTCTGCTTATTGGAAGCAGGTCTTCAATCTGGACGTGCTGGTGGATAAGGGAGCTATCTCACCGAAAGATATTGAGCTTTTCGAGTGGGCAGACACACCGGAGCAGGCATTTGAAATTCTCCGCAAAGGACTGACGGAAAATTATCTGGTGCCAGAAGCCACTGCCGCAGCGGAACATGCTTTTCAGGAAGTAATGCCGGGCGCAACACTCGAAGATTTCCTGGGCCCTGACATGAGCCGCTACAGCCGGTAGCGCGCGAACCTCTCTAACCAAAACTAGAAGTGCTGTATCGATTCCGCCGGAGGTGCTGGTGCCGCAGTACTGTCTGCACCAGTTTCATTGGCGCGCTCTACGCGGCTTTCAAGCGAACGTGAAACAAGATCACGAGAGCCGAGCCCGATGGCCAGTGCGAGGGTGAGCACAATTCCGCCGAAAAGAATGCCAAAGGCCAGTTCGACAACGGCTCCTCCAATCTCCAAATGCTCCAACACCATTGCCGCCGTCAACACAAGAACCATCCACTTCACACCCAATGCGAGAAAACGTGCGTACTGCAGTTGAGCGTTGACGGCGCCGATGAGAACGGAACGCGCCAGAAACCGGGCGACGATATTGCCCGCGATCAACAGAAGGATTGCTCCGACGGAACGGGTGAGATAGGGCAAGAGAGAAATGGGAAGAACCGCAGCAGTTGCGTAAGAGGTGTCGAATGCGGAGACACCGATAACCAGGCCCAGCAGGACATTGGCCCAGAAGGAAATGCGCGCGACAATGGCGGTCGGTGTGCTTGAAGGCGTCCAATTGGCGTCACCGCGCATTTTTGCAATACGGTCGTCGAAGCGAACCCAGGCAAGTCCGCGACGCAGGATTGCGGAAGCCGCCATGCCTATGAGCGTGAACAAGACCAGCGCCACAAAGAAGGCCAGAAGGCCCGGCAGGATGGCTATCAACAGCGTCACCACCCGGTAGAACGACTGATTGAGTGCATCGGACATATGATGCCAGATTGTCGCGTTCGTCATGTACGCTGACGTGGCATTCTGCAACGGCTGTTCTTGGAAAATCGTAGCGAGAATTGCTGTCATGGGTCGTACTCCTTAAAGCGTCTCGTTGGTGCCGGTGCGCGCCCTCACATTGCACGCAGTTCGTATTGCGCACATCATGGATTGAAGCGATCAGGCCAGCGCCAGCGCGAGACCAGGTAAGGCTTTTCAGCCTCGAATGCGGCGGCAACAGCTTCAACATGCTGCTCAGGCGTCATGCTGCTTTCGGTTGTGTGAAAGTGACTCGCAACCCAAGCCAGGTAAAGCGGCACAAGCGCACCAAGCAAATGTCCTCGGTTGATAGTTCTCAACCGCCAGGCCAAAAGAAAGTCATAGACAATGCGGGCCCACAGATTGTCGGGCATGCGGAAGTCCGAGGCATCGAGCAGAGAGAGCCGTTTCAATCCCAAAAGCGCGTTGGGCGGAAGCACAAGCGACCAGATTTCCTGAAGGTTGGTGTAGGCAAGGCGAAATGCCTGGATCATTGTTTCAGTGTCGGAGCTTCTTTCCGTGGACTGGATAAGATATTGCATTGCGCCTCCATGAGGCGCTTGCCGCGGCCGTTGCCAGAAAGCGGCTTTGGCTTCCACGTCGGAAAAGAGCGAGCCTGCCAGCAGTGGAAGAATCTTATTGAGGTCCGGATCTTCAGGCTGCGCGAACTTGCGCTCACCGGCCGGCACTTCCGTCACCGTGAATCCGGCAACAGCAGCTTCATTCAACGGCCAAACCTGGGCGTCTCCCTGATTTACGCGCGTGAAGCGCTGCGCCGCATTGGCCATGTGCGCGGCCATACGCGCGGAGAAGGCAACGTCCACCGCCAGTGGATAGCGCGGCTTGGTAGCGAAGAGTGCTCGCGTTACAGGAAATAAAATTGCGGAATTCACAAGTCCGGCACGTGGAGACAAATCGTATGCCGGAAGGGCCAGATCATTCGGCGCATTCAGTACCGCGTCTGCCAAAGCTGAGACGGTGGAAGGTTGCAGCGTGTGGGCCTCCGGACCGAGCAGTATGATCGCTTCCGCCGCATGAGCGGTCGCAAGCGTATGCGCATTGTCGAAATCGGCAGCTGTCAATGTCCATGAGGGACGGGTTTGGGGCGCTTTGACGACGCGCAAGCTGCTGTCTGCGCCGTGACTAATCGTTTCCGGTACAGCAATAAGCGCATCCGACGGAGAAAAGACCTGGGCCAAAATGGCGCACATAGCCTGCAAATGCTCGTCGGGCATCGCTGCAAGCAGGACCAGCAGGCGTGCGCTGCTGTTTTCGGTGGGGTCAACCGTTCCCGGAATTGAATCTGCAGTTGCCATGCTTCCCATGCTCTTTCGTAGAGTTCTTACAAATTCAAAATGCCGGCCAGTGGAATCGGCAACCATGCGGGCCGGTTATTGAGCTCGTATGTCAGTTCATAGAGAGCTTTCTCCAGAATGTAGCCATTGACTAGCTGTGCCGCATGCGACAAAGGCGGCAATAAATTTTTGTTCACGGCAATTGCTTGACGATAAGCATCAAGAAATGACGCCGCGGCGGCATTTTGCCATGCAATGGCCCACATGGTCGAACCCGATCCTCCACGCGCATTTTGAAACTGATCCAAAGCGGAGAAGGCAGCATACGAGAACGAGCGCACCATGCCTGCGACGTCCTTCAGCGGAGACTGCTTTTTTCTGCGCTCTTCGAGAGTCCGAGCAGGTTCACCCTCAAAATCCAGCAGCACAAAATCGCCACCGTGGTCTGCGGTACGGAGCGTCTGTCCTAGATGATAGTCCCCATGAATGCGAATACGCTGCCCCGCGGCAGGAATTGCAGCCAATGCCCTGGCTCGCGCCAGCAGCGCCGGGCGCCGTGAAACCAGAAGCGCGGCATTGTCGGAGGCACTGTCATCGAGCACCGCCATCTTTGCCTTGACGGCTTCAAGAACAGTTTGAATCTGCCGCTCGATGCGGTCTGCGTCCGCTGCCAGATCGTCGGCTGTCATTGGTTCTGTGCCAAACGCGGGATTCTTGGTTGGTGTGGCGAGAGCAAGATGCATTTCCGCGGTGCGCTTACCGAGAAGAGCAGCCGCTCTCAGGGTTTTCCCGCTGTGCGCGAGCATCTCTGCCGACACCAGCGTGGCATTACCCGCGGAAAGGCTTGGCGAACCATGCTGCGGCGGAGCAGGTATGCCATCAACTGCCAGGAAAAATTCAGCCAACTGCTCGAGAAACCACTGCCACCCATCGCCCTGGTTCATCACCAGTCCGCTCAGCATGCCAATGGTGATTGCTCCACCCTCAGCGTGCGATACGGAGATGGAGCCGAGAAACGGAGGAATGCGATGGAACTTAGCTTCTTCGGTGAGAAACCGTCCGATCTCTACATCTGGATTTTCCCCCTTCTGCAGGCGCCTGAAGAGTTTGAGGATGTAACGATCGTCGTAAAGGATCGAGGTGTTTGACTGCTCCGCAGATCCGGCGCGAGACGGTAATGTCTCATGCAGCGTGTTTGTCGGGAATGCAGAAGAAGCACGAGCCTCCAGCTTGCCTTTCACCGTGGGAGTTTCGAGTGAAGTTAGTGCCAAGTCTTCATTGGTCGAAATTAACTCAAGGAGCGTGGCGTGCAGGTCATTTTGCACGGACGCGTCATGCAGCACGGCAGGACCTTTCGACGATGCGAGTGTGGTGACGACTGTTTGCGGGAATGCGGCAATCACTTCGTCTGCCGCATCTCCCGTGGAAAGTGCAAGTGGTACCTGATAGAGATCGCTGGGGCCGTCAGCATATTCCACCTGAATAAAGAACAATGCAGGTCTACCGTTAACCGCGTCCGGCTTCGTTGACGTGATGGGCAATTCAGCCCATTCAAGCACGCTTGCCTTGTGAATACCGCGGGACTTGGCACCGAACCAGCGCTGGCGCGGAAGCCATGCAGGCAGCGCATCTTCAAGCACGCCCAGGCCATGCGAAGCAAGAAACGCAGGCCAGCCGCGCGTCAGCACATCCAGAGCGAAGGCCTCTTCCGCAGGAGACTGCGAAAAATCATCTTCCGCATGCAAGGGCGTGGACGAAACCGGCTCTGTATTCGAACTGGGCGGTTGCAACTCGAGCCACAGAAACGAATAGGGAGCCAGCGAAAGAGAGTAGGTCTCAGTAGTGATGGTTGGAAATGGAACATAGCCCAGCATCTCGACCGGTTCCATGCCTTCATACGCAGAAAGGTCAAGAGAAACGGGCTGCGCGAAGCGGCTCAGATTTGCAAGACACAAAACGGTCTCATGCGTTCCGTCGCCGCGATCAAGCTCGCGCAGGTAGGCCAGGATCTTTCTGTTTGAAGGTGTAAGAAAACGAAGAGTACCACGGCCGAACACCTGGAACAGCTTGCGCAGCGCAATCATGTTGCGCGTCCAGTGCAACAGGCTCGACTGGTCGGCAAGCTGAGCTTCCACGTTCACCACCTGGTAACCGTAAATCGGATCCATGATGACGGGGAAGTAGAGCCGTGCAGGATCGCAACGGGAGAAGCCCGCGTTGCGGTCCGATGTCCATTGCATGGGCGTACGCACGCCGTTGCGGTCGCCGAGGTAGATGTTGTCGCCCATGCCAATTTCATCGCCGTAGTAGAGAATTGGCGTGCCGGGGAAACTCAACAGGATGGAATTGAGCAGTTCAATGCGACGGCGATTGTTATCGACCAACGGCGCGAGCCTACGCCGGATACCAACATTCACGCGCATGCGCGGATCTGCCGAGTAGGCAAAGTACATGTAATCGCGCTCGTCTGTGGTCACCATTTCCAGGGTGAGCTCATCGTGGTTGCGCAGAAATAGTCCCCACTGGCAACTGTCAGGGATGGGCGGCGTTTGCGCCATGATGTCTGTGATGGGCAGACGGTCCTCCTGCCGAAGCGCCATATAAATGCGCGGCATGAGAGGAAAGTGAAATGCCATGTGGCACTCGTCGCCTTCGCCAAAGTAGGGCCGCACATCGGCTGGCCATTGATTGGCTTCTGCCAGAACGAGTCGATTGGCGTAATCCGCATCAATTGCTGCGCGAATAGTCTTGATGACATCGTGCGTCTCAGAAAGGTTCTCGCAGGAGGTACCGTCACGCTCCACAAGATACGGAATTGCGTCCATGCGCAGCCCATCGACTCCCATGTCGAGCCAGAAGCGCATCGCTTTCAGCACTTCCTCCAGCACCAGGGGATTGTCGTAATTCAAATCCGGCTGATGGGAAAAGAAACGGTGCCAGTAATAGGCCTTGGCAGTCTCATCCCAGGTCCAGTTCGATTTCTCCGTATCGGTGAAGATGATGCGCGCATCTTTGTAAAGCTGGTCCGTATCGGACCACACGTACATTTCGCGCTGAGGCGATCCGGGGGGAGCAAGACGTGAGGCCTTGAACCATGGATGCTGGTCGCTGGTGTGGTTGATGACCAGCTCGATCATGACCTGCATATTGCGCTCGTGCGCTGCTTCCAGAAATGCTCTGAAATCGGCTAGGGTTCCGTATGAGGGATTTACATCGGTGTAATTCGCAATATCGTACCCGTCATCGCGCAATGGAGAAGGGAAAAAGGGAAGAATCCACAGGCAAGTGACGCCGAGATCCTGAAGATAATCGAGCTTCGAGATCAGACCTGGAAAGTCACCGATGCCGTCGCTGTTGGAGTCCGCGAAGGCACGAACGTGCAGTTCGTAGATGATTGCGTCTTTGAACCAGAGTGGATCATTTGCACTAGCCAGCTTCTTCACTCGCGAATCTCCGAACTTAGTTGGATGCGCCGAGGCAGCGGTTAAGTTTGCCGAAGTGGCACAAGCCTGCATACTGAGGCGCGCCGATTGGCCTAATGAGTAAGACGCATGCAATAGAAGCACGTCGTCCCGTTGCGCTTCCCAGTGTAGCGCGCTCACGCGGGATGGGTGTCATATGCAGCGGAGAGACATTCCAACTTCATACCGAAAACAGACATCGGATTTAGATTCTGGACTGAATTAAGGAGAGGAGCGCGCGCAGAGTCAGTGAGATGCACGCTCTCTTTGCCTGAAAAAGTGAATTCCACAATGCGGAGACAGCAGTGTTTTTAGGCGATTAAAGCTGGTTGCGATCGAGTTCGCGCGTTGCATGAAGGGTTAATAAGACTTCTCGCAGATCTACTGCCCTCGCTGCTGTTGGCACCTGCCTCTTGCTTCTTTCTCGCGGCTCACACCATGACTCCCGCTGGAGAATTGTTAGAAGTGAAGATCAGGCCGCCAAAACCAAAGAAACCTTGCGGAGCGTACCACGCACCGATACTTCCCTGTGATACAAAAGACTCCGTTACTATGCAAGAAACGATATCCGCACAAAACGCAGAGTCCGTCCTCGTCTTCGATATAGGCGGCAGCCATGTGTCGGCAGCAATCTGCCGTCGTGCAACATTTGAGCTTGGCGCAATTGCCACAGCGCCACTACGCGGCGTGACCTCAGCGCAGGGTTTTATCGATCAGCTTTGCAATCTGGGAAGTGAGGCCGGAGCAGGGCAAAAGGCCGCAGGCGCGGAGCTGGCTTTTCCCGGCCCGTTTGAGTATGAAAATGGCATCAGCCGCATGGAGCACAAGTTGCCGTTTCTCTACGGAGTCGATCTGCGTGCGCCGCTGGCTGCTTATTTTGGCTGGCCAATGGACCATGTCCGCTTTCTGAACGATGCTGCAGCATATCTACTGGGCGAAGTTGGAGCCGGTGCAGCCAAGGGTGTGGAACGGGCAGTTTGCATCACTCTGGGTACGGGCATCGGCTGCGGGTTTGCAGTGCATGGCAGACACGTCACTTCCGGTCCTGGCGTTCCGCCCGGAGGCGAAATCTGGAACGTACCATATGGAAATGGCATCGTGGAGGACGAACTGTCCACCAAATTCCTGATTGCGAACTACAAGAACCGAACTGGCAGAGAGATTTCTGTTGCAGAGATGGCTTCACGCGCTGAGACTGACGATGCCGCACGTGCTGTCTTTGAGGACTTCGGCACTCAATTGGGAAAAACACTCGGTGATGTTCTGCGCGATTTTGCGCCGCAGGTTGTCGTTCTTGGCGGAGGAATTTCCAAGTCCCCGCATTTGTTCGTACCTGCGGCGGCACAAGTTCTTGGCGACAGCATGGAACTGCGCATCTCTGCGCTGCACGAGAAAGCACCGTTGGTGGGCGCAGGAGTCGCCTGGTTCACGGCCTAAACACAGGCTGCGAGTGCTTCCTCCTGAGTTTGGAACACTTTAAACAGATTCAGAATGCCCACCATCTTGAAGGTTTTGAGCGCAAAGGAAGATGGATTCACCAGCTTCACGTCTCCACCTATCTGGCGAGCTTTGCGCAGCACGCTTACGACCGAGCCGATTCCGGACGAGTCAATCATGGGCATCGCTTCCAGGTCCAGAATCAGGAATGGATGACCGCTTGCGATGGCGGTATCAACTGCCTGTTCAAAAGCCCGAACGGCTTCAAATGACCTAAATTGGCCTTTGATTTTGATGGTGCAGGTATTTTCATTCTCCAATATGTCTAGATCCACATAATCTCCTGTTGCGCTCCAGGCAGAGCAACCGACGGGAAGTGACCGGGCGCGCGCCTTCAAAGCATATGGGCAACAGATTCTTCCCGGCAAGGGCAATTTTGTCTGTACAATTCCTCTAGTTTTTACCTCTATGGGGCAACCTCAATCCAGTCTTTATGGCATTGCAGCATCTTTGCTCGCTGCGGGTGATCCTGTTGCCCGAGCCCGAATCCTCGCACGGACCTTCGCCGAATCGCTGGAAGATTGCGCCTGCGCCGTCTATAGAACCGATGCATCTGAAGGCGGAGCAGTAGTTCTAGCCACCGTTGGAGAAATTTCCGTCACGCCAAAGACGGTTCTGCCGCTAAGTGTCATTTCCAGTGCCTGGCCCGCTTCCAACGCTGCTACGGTTCTTTCAGGTTCACGGTTGAGGCGCGAAGACTTCGCGCACCTGAATGTCAACCGGACTGTTGAGTCGATCGCTTATTTGCCGATCGATATGGTCGACGATTCGGTTGCCCCGGACGAAGCGGTTCCGGGCGGAGTCATTGAGTTGATTTCTTTCTCCGCTGTCCTGGAAACCGCGGAACTTGAAGGGCTGGAGCCTATACGCTCTTTGGGTTCAAAAGCGTTGCACGCGGCTGGGCAGGTGGAGCAGGAACGTATGGAGTCGCTCAACTCCATCCATCGCATGAGCCAGCTCTACGACCTCGAAAAATCTCTGAATGCGACGTTGGAACTGGAAGAGGTTAATGCCCTCGTTCCAGATAAAGTGCGCACCATGCTGGACTGTCAGGCTGTCCACCTATGGCTATTCGATGGCGATGTGCTGCGGCTCATTTCAACAAGCGGCGCCGACGCAACCGTAAAAGTACAGATGACGCAGCAGCCAGGTGAAGGCTACGTGGCGGATATGGCTGAAGAGGGTGAAGTAGTCCTCATCGACGATCCAGCCGATGAACGCCTGGCCCCGCGCAATTCGTTCCTTGGATTACGGCCGGCTACTCCACCCATCCGCTCGGCACTTCTTGTTCCTCTCATGCAAGACGAAGCCGAGGTTGGCGTTCTGGAGGCAATCAATAAGGCTGGCGGCGAACCATTTGACGAGGACGATGTCTTTTTCTTCTCTACCATGGCGGAGACGGTGGCGAGCGCGTTGAAGAACGCGACTTTGATGCACGCCGAGCGCAAGCTGGAAATTCTTGAGACGCTGGTACACGTCAGCTCTGAAATCACTTCAACACTGCGGCTCGACCGGCTCATGCAGATTATCGTCAACAGCCCACAGACGGTTCTGCCCTATGACCGCTGTTCGATTGCTCTAGACAACAAGGGCGCGCTCCAGTTGAAGGCGGTATCAGGGCGCTCAGCTTTACCGATCGGCGATGTACAAGTAGATCAGCTCAATGACCTGATCCGCTGGCTTGGTCTTCAGCCGAATGTGCTTTATCTCAAGGAATCGGAAGATGAAGAGAAGCAGTTCGATCTTCCGCGCGCAGTGCGCCACCATTTTGAGATCACAGGCAATCGTGGCCTTTACTCCATGCCGCTGAGTGACGATCAAGGACGCGTAGGATTACTGATTTACGAATCGACTGATCCTGATTTTCTCGATCTTCCCCACATCGAGATGATCAAGATTCTCGCAGGCCAGGCGACAGTTGCCATCCGCAATGCATTGCTTTACCGGGAAGTACCGCTCATCAGCCTGCTGGAGCCATTGGCGCGACGCAAGCGTGCCCTTTTTCGAAATGAGCGCAGCCGCCGCATCGCCTACGGCGTCACCGCTGCAATCCTTATCCTTTTTCTCCTATTCTGTCCGTGGCCAATGCGCATCGGAGGGCACGCCGTGATTGCTCCTTTGCACACTGTCAATGTCGATACACCGCTCGAAGGGAACGTATCTGCCGTGTATGTGCGCGAGGGGCAGCGGGTGAATGCCGGCCAGGCGCTTGGAGCCTTGAACGACTGGCAATGGCGCGCGGATTTATCCACCGCGGAAGCGCGCTACCGAACTGCCCAGCTCACCATGGAGGAAGACCTGGCGCGGGGCTCTGCACGGGCCGGTGCGGATCGTGCGCAAGCCGATTTGATGCGCGCCGAACTTGAGCGCGCGCGCATGCACATGGATGATGCGCAGTTGCGTTCACCGATTCACGGAGTTGTGACTACGCCGAACCTTGAGAACTCCGTCGGCCTGCACCTTGATGCAGGCGCCACGTTCGCGCAAGTCCTCGATCTGTCTTCCGCAGTTGTCGATATTGCGGTGGATCAGGGAGATGTTCGATACATTGCACCCGGTCAGGAAGCCAGCGTGAAGCTCGACAGCTTTCCGCAAAAAATTCTACGTGGATCAGTGGAGTTGGTGAGTCCGCAAACTCAGGTGGTCAATGGAGATCGCACCTTCGTCGTGCGTGTACCTTTGCAGAATGAACAGGGTCTGCTTCGCGCCGGGATGAATGGCAACGCAAAAATTTTTGTTGGGTATCGTTCTGTTGGGTACGTGCTATTCCGCAAACCTGCTTTCTGGTTGTGGCACACTCTCTGGAACTGGATTGGTTGGTGATCCGATGCAACGCCCGTTGATCCGATTTCGCCGGTTAGCCCGTGCAGGGCGAAAGCTCGCACTCGCCGGGTTTCTCTTGCTGCTCGCCTTCACCTCTGGATGTCATGAACGCGAACAGGCGCATGCCGGCGATACATCTGCAGCTACAGGCGTACAAGCCAGCCAACCTGCTGCCCAGCCGCCGTCGTTGGCTCCAGTTGACGACCATAATCCCGCGCACTTTGTGACCTCCGGCCCTTTGGTGGCCGAGCAACAGGCGGATCTCTCATTCGACCAGGATGGCCGCGTTGTTGCAATTCATGTTCAGGTGGGCGACCACGTGAAGAAAGGGCAGGTTCTTGCCGAGCTCGACGACGAGGCATTGCAGGCGGAGTGCAAATCGCGTGAGGCGCGCGTCGCTTCGTTGAAGGCGCAGGTTGCAGAGTGGCAGGCGGAACAGAAGGCCGATGAAGCAGATCTGCGCCGCGCAGATTATATGCTCGCGCAGCATATTCGCAGCCAGGAAGACTGGGAGCACATCAAATACAAGCTTGTTGAGACGGTAGCGGAGGTTTCACGCTATCAACACGACGAGGCAGCCGCTGAAGCAGATCTGCAATCAGCCCAGGTTGCACTCGACCAAACCAAATTGAGAGCCCCATTCGGCGGCGTAGTCGGGCGAAGCTCCGTTCGTATTGCGCAACAAGTGAAAAAGGGCGATGTCCTCTTTTGGATCACGGCTGAAGCACCGCTGCAGGTTTTGTTCACGGTACCGGAGACGCTGATGTCTTCGTTCCATACGGGAGCTCCGCTGCTGCTCACGACAAACGACTTTCCTCAGCTTCGCCAGCGTGCACGCATTCTTCGTGTCAGCCCGGTTGTGGATCCGGCCAGCGGCAGCATCCAAGTGGTGGGACTGGTGGTCGATCGTTCCCCGCTTTTGAAACCTGGCATGACCATGCAGGTACAGTTGCAGCCATGAATCTAAGCGAAGCACTCGATGCGGCCTTACCGGAGATACCGAAAGCGAGCTTTGCCCGGAGCAAGCCGCCCATGATGGATCCCGACCTCATCATTCGTGAAGAGGTCCTCGACGGCGAGCCTACGGTTGGCGTTCTTCAGCGCGAGAAGGGACAGTTTTTTCGCTTTCCACTCGCACAATGGCAACTGATTCAGTTGTTCGATGGCGTGCGCAGTTACGAGGAGATTGCCGAACTCTATCGCGAGCAAAGCAACGCAGATACTACCGCTGAAGAGTTGAGTGCCTTTGCTGCGGCAATGGAGGAGCAAGGCTTTTGGTATAAGACTGCACAGGAAAAGAATCTGGCTATGAGCGAACGGCTGATGGCGCAGCGAGGCCGCCGCGCGCAGCGAACATCACGCATCAACGTAGCCCATATCTATTTCTCGGCATGGGATCCCGATTCGTACTTCAACTGGCTCGATGGTATTGCCGGTTCGCTTATCTACAACCGGTGGAGCGTGCTTGCGGTCATCGCACTGTTCATTTTTGAGGTTTTCATTTTCGTCGCTCACTGGAATGTTATTGGCCCCGACATTCCCGTCTTCTACTCATTTACGAATAAGACTTTCGCGGATTTTGCGGAATTCTGGATATTGCTTTTTATTCTCGGATTTATTCATGAAACGGCGCATGGGCTTACATGCAAGCATTTCGGTGGAGAAGTGCACAGCATGGGGCTTATGTTTCTTTACCTGACGCCATGCTTTTACGTCGACGTGACTGAGACATGGATCTATGCGTCGCGGGTGCAGCGTCTCTGGACGATCATCGCCGGCATCTGGATCGAAATGGTGGTCTGTGGCCTGGCCATGATTGTGTGGACAAACACCGCATCTGGCTTCTGGCTGCATGACCTGATGTATAAGGTCATCCTTATCACCGGCGTTGCCGTTGTCCTCATGAACCTCAATCCATTGCTCAAACTGGATGGGTATTACTTCCTCACGGAAGCTATCGGCATTCCTGAGCTCAAGGAACGCTCCACAGCATTTGTTTCCGAGTGGGTTCAGAGCAAGATTCTCCGGCTCCCGGTTGAGATCACGCCGATTCCACGCAATCGGGTTATCTTGTTTGCACTCTATGCACTGCTATCAGGAGCATACAGCTACCTAGTTCTTTTTGCGGTTGTGCGTTTTTCCTTCAACATCACGTATGGATTCCTTGCAGAGTTTGCATTGATACCCGCAGCCATGCTGGCCTTCGGAATTTTTCGCTCCCGTCTCAAATCGCTTAAGCAGGTTCTCACAGATGTGTGGCGTCGAAACGTACATGTTCGCATTGAACTGGGACGACGCGGTTATGTTGTCATAGCACTCGTACTTCTAATCCTGTTTCTTCCTTTGTGGCGCGACAGAGAAGATGCTTTCTACGTCGTCGAACCGGCAAATCCCACCACGGTCCATGCTGCCATCGCCGGAAAAGTTGAAACGGTTTACGTCAATGGCGGGCAGTCCGTTCACGTTGGCGAAGCCTTGCTGAAGATGACGAGCATTGATGCTGCAACCATGCACTCGGAAGCATCGGCTCTCACGGCAGGCACGCACTTTCGTTCTTTTGAAGCTCAACTTCAGGGGCAGTCAATTGGCACCGCTGCCGCCGACCTGACTGCCTCCGCGCAAAGCCGTGCTCTTTCCAGAGAGGTGCAGCAATCGCTCGTTGTGCGTGCGCCATCCGACGGCGTCGTACTCAATCCTGATCCTGACGCATTGCTGGGAGCGACCGTGGCATCGGGTCAGTCGCTGCTGAGCATGGCGGACAATGGTCCACGCATGGTGCGCATCTATATTCCATATTCGGCGCTCAAACGCATTTCCCAGCATGCTGAAGTTCTGATCATGCCGCCCGGTCAACTTGCCGTCATGCAACTACACATGCAATCCATCGATGGCCAGGCCGTGCAGCTTCCGCAGGATTTATCAGGCAGGCATGAGTATAAGGGACTTCAGATTTCCACCTTCTACAGCGCACGTATTTACTTGCCGAGCACAAGTTCCTCGCTACCGATGGGCACGGCAGGCACCGCTAAAATCCTTGGCACCAGGCGCAGTGTTGCCGAGAGGGCTACAACGGCGGCTTTGGACCTGGTGCGTCGACATGTCTGGTGGTAGACGGCAGGGACTTAGCGCATGCATGGCAAAAATACAAAGAGCGACTGCGTTTGCAGCCGCTCCGGTGGACCCATTGAGTGAACCCCTTGGGGAAGGAAAAAGAACTAGAGTGCTACGCGGGTAGTCCTCAGCGTTGCTTTTGTGGTTTGCATCGTTTTCGCCATCACCATCTTGGGCGAAACCAGCTTGGACGATGACGCAGCCTTGATCGGTGTTGAAACGGCGGGCTTAGCGGACTTGGTGGAGGTCTTTCCCAAAAGCGATTTCTTGATTACGGTCATGGTTTTGTTCCTCAAAAGTGGATTCGGACATCTACGCCTTAGTTGTGTGCATTTGGTGTGCCAAACTAATCTCGAAAACTCAATCCAAGATAACCTGTTTATTTTGTGCGCCGTGCGGAATTGATGATTCGGCGGCCCGGATATGACGGGCGGCCATAATGGGTTAAAAATTTAACTACGTGGGGTAAAAATTAACCCGCCCGGTTAAAGCGAATACTTCCGGCACAGGTATTTGATCCGTTGACCGTCAATCTGCAAGAGACGTGCTGCGGCTGCTTTGCTGCCTTCCGCGCGGCGCAATGCGGCGTTCAAGAGCGATATTTCCAGTTGCCGCACCTGTCCATCGAAATCCGTGCCCTCGTCAGGAAGGAGCGCAGCTTCTTTTGCAGCAACATTATGCGCCACAAGCTTATGTGGCAGGTGGCTGGCGCGGATCTCATCACCACGCACTGTGATCACTAGGCGCTGAATCAGGTTTTCCAACTCGCGCACATTACCCGGCCAGCTATGTTCTTCAAGTATCGACATTGCCTCGTCGGTCATTTGCTTGGTCGCAAAGCCATTGGCCTTGCAATGGATCTGCAGAAAGTAATCGCAAAGAATGGGAAGATCGCCCATGCGCTCCCGCAAAGGTGGCAGTTGAATAGGCACCACGTGGATGCGGTAGTAAAGATCCTCACGGAAGCGTCCTGTACGAGCCATTTCTTCGAGAGGTTCATTGGTGGCGCACAAGAGCCTGAAATCGATCTTCTTCGCAGTCCGTCCGCCCAGTCGCTGTACCTGATGATCTTCAAGCACGCGTAGCAGTTTGGTTTGCAAGGGCAATGTCAGCGTTGCAATTTCGTCCAGGAAGAGTGTTCCACCATCTGCCAGTTCGATTTGTCCTGGCCGTGATTCCGTTGCGCCCGTAAATGCGCCCTTCTCGCTGCCAAATAATTCTGATTCGATCAAGTTCTCCGGGAGGGCCGCACAATTCAGTCGAATGAACGGCTTGTTGGCACGCTTGCTCAGCGCCACAATGGCTTTGGCCACAAGTTCCTTGCCCGTTCCACTCTCGCCGCGTATCAGAACATTGATATTGCTGCCTGCCACCTGCTGAATGGCGTCATAGACCATGCGCATCGGCTCGCTGGCGCCCACAAAGTCGTGAAAGCGGCTTGCCTCAAATGCCTGCTTGCGGCTTGCCTCCTGCGCTGCCAGTGCCCTGCGTGTGTCCAAGGCTTCCACCAGTGTCAGCCTGAGTTCGGAGATATCCACTGGGCTGCGAAAGTGTGCGTCGGCGCCAGCTTCCAGCGCCTGCTTCTCAACCGACCGGCTGCGTGAACGGCTCAAGGAAAAGAGGACATAGTCCGGATTCAATGTGCGCATTTCGCGCAAAATGGGAAGGCCACCGAAGTCCTCGCCGGTCTCCTCTTTGTCGGTATCAATATCCAGCAGCACCGCCACCACGTTCGCTTCGCGCGTCCAGCGAGCGAGATCTTCGAAATCGGGCCTGATGACCACCTGAAACCAGGGCACGAGCTCCGGAATCAACTCATCAAGGAATTCCTCATCGGTAGTTACCGTGCACACGACTGGTAAATCGAGGTACGGCACTTTGCTTGCAGGCATGGAGCCATCATAGACCGAAAATTGGCGGCTTCTTCAATTCAGTTTCATGCAGTTATCACGCTTTGCACCGTCTGGCGTGCTTGAGGTGCATTGCCGCCCCGCGCGCCTTGGCGTATTGTCGGCATTGGGAGCAGCGTGAAGCAGCGTTGATCTTAATCGCTGGAACGTACGCACTCCGAGAATTCAAAATGCAACAGCGCATTTCGAAAGTTTGAAGATGCCGGTTGGAACTACAGCGAATCGCGAGGTCGTCGCATGAAAGCACTTGTCAAAAGCAAAGCTGAGCCGGGATTGTGGCTCGAAGATATTCAGGAGCCCAGCATCGGAATCAACGACGTGCTGATCCGCGTTAAGTACACCGGAATCTGCGGAACGGATGTACACATCTACCAGTGGGACGAGTGGGCACAGAAAACAATCCCTGTGCCGATGGCGATCGGGCACGAATTCGTGGGTGAGATCGTCAACGTCGGTTCCAACGTTGCGGACTTTCATCCGGGCGATATCGTTTCCGGCGAGGGGCACGTAACCTGCGGCCGTTGCCGTAATTGTTTTGCCGGCCGTCGCCACCTCTGCGCGCATACCAGCGGTGTGGGTGTGAACCGTCCGGGCGCATTCGCGGAGTATATTGCGCTGCCGATGACCAATATCTGGCGGCATCACGCCGGCGTTAGTCTTGAAGTCGCCTCCATCTTCGATCCGTTCGGCAATGCGGTGCACACTGCGCTTTCATTCCCTGTAATGGGAGAAGACGTGCTGATTACAGGCGCTGGTCCCATCGGCATCATGGCTATTCCTGTCGTGAAGAAGGCGGGAGCCCGCCATGTGGTCATCACCGACATGAATCCCTATCGCCTTGATCTGGCGCGCAAGATGGGAGCAACTCTGGCCGTCAACCCAACTGAAGTGAAACTGGCCGATGTGCAACAGCAGCTGGGCATGCTCGAGGGATTTGACGTGGGGCTTGAGATGTCCGGAAGCGCGGCCGCGCTGCGCGATATGGTCTCCAACATGAGCCACGGCGGCAAGATTGCTATCTTAGGTATTCCCGCAAAGGAAATGCCCATGGACTGGCGCCAGGTGATCTTTAACATGATTACGATTAAGGGGATTTATGGGCGGGAAATGTACGAAACCTGGTACAAAATGTCAGTCATGCTTGACTCTGGTGTCGACATATCGCCTGTGATCACCCACAGTTTTGATTACACAGATTATGAAAAGGGATTTCAGGCGATGATGACAGGGAATACTGGCAAGGTGATCCTCGATTGGACCACCTGCGCGTGAACTTTCCGCACCTGCATTGCCAGCTGAAACGCCTTGAATGCACTGTATTAGATGCAGCTTTGAAATAGTCCGCAGATTTGCTGCCATTGGGCGAAAACGGCAGTACACTTGCGACGGCTCGGTAATCCCCCTTCCAAGCACATCTGTTCCATTACAACAACAGGAGAAAGAAGATGAACAAATGCAAGTGGAGCATCTTCGCGGGGTTGTGTGCGTTCGCTATGTTCACCCTGTGCACTGTACCAGTGAACGCTCAGTCAGAAGCAGTCAAAGCCAAGGCACCGGTGTATACCTACGTGGCCAACTGGCAGATCCCAAGAACACACTGGGCAGAGATGCGCAAGGACGATGGCAGTAACGCAGTCTTTGCAAAAGCGCTCGAGGACGGCACCATCAGCGGATATGGATTCGACGAAAACATGGTTCACTCCGCCGACGGCTGGACCCATGACAACTGGTGGACAGCCAATTCAATGGCGGGCCTGATCAAGGTATTGGAAGCATTGTATGAAGCAGGGGGAGCGAATTCACCTGCTCTGGAAAGCGCCACCAAGCACTATGACTTGGTTATGGTGAGCCGTTACTACAATTGGAAGCCCGGCACCTACAAGAACGCAATTGTGCAGGTTTCCAGCTACAAACTGAAGGAAAATGCACCCGACGATGCATATACTTCCGTATGTAGCGAAGTCGTGGCGCCGCTGCTGGAGAAAATGCTCGCGGACGGCATCATTGTGGAGTACGAGATCGATACAGAGGCGGTCCATACATCCGCACCCGGCACGTTCATGATTGTCACCGTATCGGCCCATCCTGAAGACGTCGACAAGTTGAACGCATCGATCCAAGCAGTGTTGAAAGAGCATCCCTTAGAAGGGGTTGCATTCGGCGCCGTGACCAGTTCCAAGGCACACCACGACGAGCTGGCCCTCGGAATAGCTACCTTCAAATAAAGCCCATATTCTGCGGGCGGGGGTGTTTAACCACCGCTCGCAGGAGCAACGAGACTCACTCCAATTTCCCCAGATAAACCTGGCGGTTTTGAAAGGAAATTCCCCAGCTTTTTGTGGCGAAAATGTGGGCCAATATCGCGATCTCCGCATTCATCCAGATTTATCTGGTGGTATGAGTGCGAAAATGTGCGTTCTTTGTGGAGAGTCGCGTTTTGGGTGGACAAACCGTGCGGGCACTCCCCAAGAATGGCCATTTTCCGCAGAACTTCCGGCATAGTCACTCGCAGTGCGGCAGACGCTCGCTTTTCTCTTGCAGCGGGGTCGTGGGAAGCGGGCCGGTGGCCAGGTAAGATTCGATCTTTCCCGGGTGCCCACCAGCTGTGAAAGAGCACACTTCCCTTCCATAACAACCGAGCCACCTGCCCTAGACGGTTGCGGTTTCCATGGCTCCAATGCGGGAACGATCAAAGGCCGAAGCAGGGACTTGGTTTGACGGGTGCGGCTGGCGGCAATAGCTTGGTAAGGGGTGGGTTTGGAAGTTTGCGACCCCGAACAAGGAGCACACATGGGCATGATGAGGGTTGGCAGCCGAGCGGTGAAGTTCGCTCTGGTGCTGGCGATGAGCGTGTCGGCGATGCAGGCCGCGAGCGCGCAGAAGACCCAGCCAGCGGACAGCAGCGCGACCTCAGCCGAGGCAATGCTGCAGAAATTTGAGAAGAAGATCACAACGAAGGTGCTGCCCAACGGGTTGACGCTGATTGTGTGTGAACGGCCGGAAGCGCCGGTCTTCAGCTACACGACCTTTATTGATGCCGGCGATGTGAACGACCCATCCGGTGAGAGCGGCCTGGCGCACATGTTTGAGCATCTGGCGTTCAAGGGCACCAAGGATATCGGAACCAAGGATTACGCAGCAGAAAAGGTGGCGCTGGCCAAGGTGGAGGCCGCAAATGCCGCCTACGAGGCCGAGTATCTGAAGCAGGTGGGGCGCGACCCGAAGAAGCTGGAAGAGCTGCACAAGGCCTTTCTCGCAGCGCAGGCCGAGGCACAGAAGTATGTCATTCCGAACCAGTTCACGGATATCGCCGAGCGCAACGGCGCGACGGGATTGAATGCGAGCACGGGCCTGGACGAGACGATGTATTTCTGGTCAATGCCGGAGAACCGTCTGCAGCTGTGGGCGTGGATGGAGAGCGACCGGCTGGCGAACACGGTGCCGCGCGAATTTTACAAGGAGCGCGATGTGGTGATGGAAGAACGCCGCATGCGCACGGACTCGAACCCGATTGGCCGGCTGGTGGAGCAGTTTCTGGCGACAGCCTTTGTGGCGCACAACTATGGACGCAGCGGCGTGGGCTGGCCGAGCGAGTTGAGCCAGATTAACGCGACCGAGGCGATGGCCTTCCACAAGAAGTACTACGTGGGATCGAACATTGTGGTGGCGGTTGTGGGCGACGTGGATGCGGCGAAGGTGATGCCGATGCTGGAGAGGTACTTCAGCCAGGTACCGGGCGGACCGAAGCCGGAAGACATGACCACAGTGGAGCCGAAGCAGTTTGCGGAGAAGAAGGTGATTATCCGCGAAGCGACGCAGCCCTTCTATATAGAGGGCTACCACCGGCCGAGTTATCACGACAAGGACGACGCGGTGTTCGACGCGATCCAGGACATTATGTCGAATGGGCGCGTGTCGAGGTTGTACCGGAGCCTGGTGCGCGACCAGAAGATTGCCGCCGAGGCGCAGGGCTTCAGTCCCTTCCCTGGTGACAAGTATCCGAACCTGTTTGCGTTTTATGCTGTTCCCCTGCCGGGACACACACCGGAGGAGATGCGCGCGGCGATTCACAAAGAGATCGACAAGCTGAAGACGACGGATGTAACCGACGAAGAGCTGGCCATGTTCAAGACGCGGGCGCGCGCGGACCTGCTGCGCGGGCTTGCTGACAATGAAGGGCTCTCCAATGCTTTGGCGATGTACCAGACGCGCTACGGCGACTGGCGACAACTCTTTCTTCAGTTGAACCGCATTGACGCTGTGACGAAGGCGGATATCCGGCGCGTGGCGAATGAGATTTTTGTGCCCTCAAACCGGACATCGGCAGAGATTGATTTTGCTGCGCCTGCAGCGACTGCACACCAGGCAGCCAGCCAGAAGAATGACGGAGGCGCGGAATGAATATCAGGGAACAGGGATCAGGGATCAGGGATCAGAAAAACAGGTTTCGGTGGTCGGTGGTAAGTGATCGCGTTCGTGCATTGGGCAGGTCTGTGGCTTTGGCTGCGGTGTGCGGGCTGGTATTGAGCGCCTGTGCTGCTGCGCAGGAGGCGAAGCCCTGGGAGAAGATTCCCGTTCCACCGTTGCATGCGTTTCATCCGCAGCAACCGCAAAGGATTGAACTGAAGAATGGCATTGTGCTGTTTCTGCAGGTGGACCATGAGCTGCCGTTTGTTTCCGGGTCTGTGCTGATTCCGGGTGGATCGCGCGATGAGGATGCGGCAAAGGCCGGATTGGTGGACCTGTACGGCATGGCATGGCGCACCAGCGGTTCGACGACGATGAGCGGCGACAAGATGGACGACCTGCTTGCGGAGAAGGCGGCGCACATTGAGACGGGCGGCGACGTGGACTCCACCGCAGTCTCGTGGAACTCGCTCTCCAAGGACTCCGACCAGGTGTTCAACCTGGCTATGGATCTGCTCTTTCATCCGAAGTTCGACGAGGCCAAGCTGAACCTTGCCAAGCAGCAGGAAGCGACAGGCATTGTGCGGCGGAACGACGATGAAGGCGAGATTGCGGGACGCGAAGCACGAAAGCTGATTTATGGCGCGGACAGCCCCTATACGCGGCAGCCGGAGCTTTCAACAATCGGACCCATCACGGTGGCGGATTTGCAGGCGTGGCATGACCGGACGATCGGAGGAAAACTGATTGTCAGCGTGAGCGGCGATTTTGATCCGGCGACGATGGAAGCAAAGTTGCGCAGTGTATTTGAGAAGCTGCCGATGGCGAAGCCACTGCCTCCACGTCACGACACGTTCAACGGACCTACGCCGGGTGTGTACTTCATCAATAAAGATGACGTGAACCAGTCAAACATTCAGATTGTGGGGCTGGGTACGGACCGGCACAATCCGGATGTTCCGACGTTGTCTGTAATGAACGATGTGCTGGGTGGAGGATTCGCAAGCAGGCTGTTCCAGCGGATTCGCACGCAGCTTGGACTGGCGTATGCGGTTGGTGGCGGCTATGGATTCTCCTGGGATCATCCGGGGTCGTTCCGCGTGGTGGTAATGACGAAGAGCGCCTCCACCGTGGATGCGACCAAACAGGCGATGGACGTGCTGAACGGACTGACGACGACACCGTTTACGGAGACCGAACTGAAACGAGCGAAGGACAACATCCTGAACTCGTTCCTATTCCGCTATGACACCAAGGACAAGGTGCTGGCGGAGCGCGTACGGCTGGAGTTCTACGGCTATCCGGCTGACTACCTGGAGACGTACAAGGCTGCGCTGGAAAAGGTGACAGTTGCCGATTTGAATGCGGCCGCGAAGAAGTACATTCACACGAACAAGCTGGCGGTGCTGGTTGTGGGCAACGGTTCAGAGATCAAGCCCGGGCTGGATGCTCTGAATATGGGCGCCGTGCATCCGATCGACATCACCATTCCCATGCCGAAGCACGAAGAGGCTGAGAAGTAATGAGCACGAATGGAACCCCGATGGCCAGCCCTGCGCCGAGCACGCGGCTGGCCGTGGTTATTATGGCGGCTGGCAAGGGCACACGGTTGAAGTCTGCCCGAGCGAAGGTGCTGCATGAGATTGGCGGCAAGACGCTGCTTGGGCACGTGATTGCGGCGGCAAGCAAGCTGGTTTCTCCGACCAGCATTTTTGTGGTGGTGGGGCACCAGGCGGAGCGCGTGCGGGCGGCGTTTGCAACGAGCGGCGTGCACTTTGTGGAGCAGACCGAGCAGCGCGGTACGGGACATGCCGTGCAATGTGCGCGTGAGGCGGTTGCCGGCTTTGACAATGTGATGGTGCTGTCCGGCGATGCTCCGCTGATTCGGCCGGAGACGCTGAGGAACGTGTGGCAATTCCACCAGGAACATAAGGCGGCGATGACGCTGGTGAGCGCAGAGCCGGCGCATCCTACGGGATACGGCCGCATCATTCGCAAGAGCGGGCAATCTGCCGAGGTGACCGGCATTGTGGAACAGAAGATGCTGACGCCGGAGCAGGAAAGCATCCCTGAAGTGAATATGGGCCTGTATGTGTTCCGGACCGATCCGCTGTTGAGGTATCTGAGCAAGCTAAGCACGAACAATCCGCATGGAGAGTTTTACCTGACGGACATGGCGCATGTGCTGCACCAGGCGGGCGAACGGGTTGCGGCGTATATTGCGCCGGATGCCGCCGAACTGCTGGGTGCGAACACGCTGAAGGAAATGGCCGAGCTGGATGCGCATTTGCGCAAGAATACGGCGGAGAAACTGATGGCGCAGGGCGTGACCATCTACAAGCCTGAGACGTGCGTGATTGATACGGATGTGGAAGTGGCAGCCGACGCGGTGATTGAACCGTACGTGCAGCTATTGGGCACAACGAAGATTGGGACTGCGAGCAGGATTCGATCGTACACAGTGATTGAGAACTGCAAGCTGGGTGAAGATGTGCTGGTGCGGCAGAGCTGTGTGCTGGCGGACAGTACGGTAGCAAACGGGGTGCGGATTGGTCCGTTTGCGCACTTGCGGCCGGGCAGCGAGCTGGGGCCCGACGTCCACATTGGCAATTTTGTAGAAACTAAAAAGGCAAAGGTGGGCCGGGGATCAAAGGCCAACCACCTGACGTACCTGGGCGACGCGGAGGTGGGCGAGGGCTCGAATATTGGCGCGGGCGTGATTACCTGCAACTACGACGGCGTGCGGAAGCATACGACCAAGATTGGGAACCGGAGCTTTGTGGGGAGCGACTCGACGCTGGTGGCCCCGGTGACAATTGGCGATGACGCGTATGTGGCGGCAGGTTCGTGCATTACGAAAGATGTAGAGGCCGGGGCATTGGCTCTTGGACGTGCCCAGCAGGTGGACAAACCCGGCTGGGTTGCCGAGCGGCGGGCAAAAGATGTGTCGAAATAATGAGTTGCGCGGATTTGAGTTTCGCGGCTCCTACTGCTTTTGTGGCATGGGCTTTGGCCGTCTTTCATATGCCCGTTACAGAATGCCTTTAGTACTTTGATACGGGGCGGTTACGGGCTTGCACGGGACGCTGGCTGGGCGTAACTTCTTGTTACGTACCCTATTTAGGGGCGTAGCCCGCACTGGGCATGGCTTTATGTCCGAGAAGCGATTCATTAAGCGGGACGCAATCGGAGGTTGGCTATCCAGCGCGGACTGCATGCCTTCAAGCAACGGGGCAACTGCCGCACGTGTGACGCGAGGGTGATGACTCGGAAAATGCGTGGATGCCCTTCCGCGAGATGAATGGCGCGGAAACCAGAGAGAGGTAAAGGGTTGGCATCGAAAGTGGCGGAAATCAGCGGGAAGAATCTCGCGATCCCCGGGTTCTCGGGGATGGCGGCGAGATCAGGTGCCCGAAGCCGTCGCACTGCACACATTCTGGTGGTTGATGATGAAGCGCATGTGCGCTCGATGATTGGCGCGACGCTTGAGCATCAGGGATACGAAGTTCAGCTTGCCAGCAGTGGAAGCGAAGCGACCGAACGGCTGGACCGCCACACCTACGATCTTGTTCTGACGGACATTGTGATGCAGGAGGGCAGCGGGATTGCGCTGCTGGAGCGCATCCATACGCATCATCCCCAGTTGCCGGTAGTGATGGTGACGGCCATTCACGACATCAGCGTGGCGATTGATTCGATGCGGCGCGGGGCTTACGACTATCTACTCAAGCCGTTTGAACGGGATCATCTGGTTGCAACGGTGCAACGTGCGCTGGATCACCGTCATGCTTTGCAGGAAAGCAAGAGCTACCAGCAGAATCTTGAACAGGTGGTGCGTGCGCGGACGGAGATGTTGCGGCAGGCGATGGAAGACCTGGAACACTCCTACGACGTGACGCTGGAGGCTCTGGGTGACGCTCTGGATCTGAAGGACTCAGAGACGGAAGGCCACTCGAAACGAGTGACGGCGTACACGATTGCACTGGCCCGGGCAATGGGCATTTCGCCGGCTGAGATCAAGGTGATTGCCCGCGGAGCGTTCCTGCACGACATCGGCAAGATGGCGATTCCCGATGAGATTTTGCGCAAGCCGGGCAAGTTGAGCGTGGAAGAGGAGCAGGTAATGCGCGAGCACTGCTCACGCGGCTACCAGATGCTGCGCAAGATTCCTTTCCTTGCCGAGGCGGCGGAGATTGTGTTCTCGCACCAGGAGCACTTTGACGGATCGGGATATCCGAATGGTTTGCGCGGGACGAGCATTCCGATTGGAGCGCGCATATTTGCCATTGCGGACGCGATGGATGCAATTACCAGTGACCGGCCCTACCGGAAAGCGCAAAGCTATGAAGTGGCTCGCGAAGAGATTTTGCGGTGTGCCGGAACGCAGTTCGATCCGGCAATTGTCGAGGTCTTTCTGAAGATTCCGAACGAGCTTTGGCAGGAGTTGCGCAACGAGATCAACAGCCAGAACCGCCAGTTCTCTTCCTTCGATATTGAACCGCCGCCACGCCTTCCTGCAGCGTAATTCCCTTCTCTCAACTAATGACCGACTAGCCCGCTGCGCGGAGGCATCCGTGTGACCAGATGGGTCCACATGCCTCGAGCCGTGCGGCGCATTCCGTGTGATTGAATGTGGATGGCATTTGGGAAGGACGAAGTGACGTATGATTTCTCGGCGCAATGTGTTGAAGACGGGACTTGGCGGTGCGGTAACTGTGCTTGCGGGACGAGCAGGACTGGCGCGCGCGATGCCGGAAACGCGGCCTGAGCCTATGCGCTTTGGTGTGAACTACACACCGCGCAAGCGCTGGTGGTTCTGCTGGCTGGACTGGGATCAGCAGTCGGTCAAGGACGACCTTGAGGGCGTGGCAGCGCTCGGCATGGATCATATTCGCATTCAATGCCTGTGGCCGATGTTTCAGCCGGGGATCAGCAGCGTGAATGAGCGTGCGCTGGAAAATCTGCATTCGCTGCTGGATGCAGCGGACAACGCCGGGCTGGATGTGGAAGTGACAGTGCTGAATGGCTGGATGAGCGGGCTGTCGTTTCTGCCGTCGTGGGTGATGCCGCTGGCGCGGAAACAACATGGAGATGACTGGAATGTATTCACGTCGCCTGCGGTGATTGATGCGGAGAAGCTGCTGTTCAAGCGGATTGCAGAAGCAGTGGGAAGCCACAAGCGCTTCATGGGTTTCGATGTTGGGAATGAACTGGGTGTGTTGCAGGCGATGAACAATCCGGTGACGCCTGCACAAGCGGATGTGTGGGCGCGGGAGATGCTGGGATATTGCGAAGAGATTGCGCCAGGGAAATTCCATGTAAACGGCACAGACCATACGCACTGGTTTACGGATTTTGGGTTCACGCGGCCGATGCTGGCGACGACGGGTTCGGCGACCGTGATGCACTCCTATATCTACTTCACGGGCGTTCTCGACCACTACAAGTACTCCGATGCAGCGGCGGTGCATATTGCCGATTACATGATTGAGCTGGGTGTGGCGTATCAGACCGATCCGAAGCGACGCGTGTGGGTGGAAGAGATTGGATTAGCGGGAGGGATGCCGGCGAGCTACGAGCCGGTCTTTATGGAGCAGACAGTGCGGAATATCGCCGCGACGGGCAAAGCGTGGGGCATCACCTGGTGGTGTTCGCATGACATCGATCCAGCGATCAAGAGCTTCGACAAGATGGAATACATCATGGGGCTGCTGGATTTTGAGAACCGGCCGAAGGTGATTGGGAAGAAGTTTGCGGGACTTGCGAGGGAGATGAGGCAGAATCCGCCGGTAGCAGCAGTGAGGACAAGTGCGTTGGTGATTCCAGATGAGGGGCTTTCCAAGAAGTCATGGCCGCCGGACTGGAGATATGCGAAGCCGTTTATGGATTTGATTGACCAGGGTGTGACGCCGGCAATTGTGCTGGAGAGCCGGGTAAAGGATGAGCATTACCTGCGATCCAGAGGAATTGAGAAGCTGATTCCGCTTCTAAGAGGCTGAAGGCGCTTGTGAGTCCGGCGTCTGGAGTCGACTCCGCCGAAGCTTCGATGGCGGCTTCGAAAGTCAGCCAGTGCTGCCTGCAAATGAGACGCGGTGAAGTCGGGCCACATGGTGTCAGTAAAGAACAGCTCGGCATAGGCAGACTCCCATAGCAGGAAATCAGAAAGGCGCTTTTCTCCACCGGTGCGGATGAGCAGGTCGACGTCGGCTGAATGCGATGCGAGTTGAGAGGCAAGTGTTTGCTGGATGGAGTGGAGGTCAGTTCCCTGCCCCGCACATTGTGCGATTGCGCTGGCAATGGCGAAACGCGATGAGTAGTCGACGGCAACACTGACTATGAGCTTGTTGCCCAGATAGGTTGAAGCTTCTGCCCACTCCATTGCCTGCAATACATGCGGGGATAGGCGATCGCGCCTTCCAATGAATTCGAGACGAACGCCTCGCTGGCGCATCCGCTCCGTCTCCAGTCGGAGAAAAGCGCGGAGCAGCCAGAAGATACGCTGCACCTCATCGGAAGGTCGCCTCCAGTTGTCGGATGAAAAGGCGTACAACGTGAGTCGCTCGATTTCACTTTCGAGGGCGTTCTCTACGACCCGGCGCACGGCGGCAATTCCTGCACGATGTCCTGCCGTACGGGGCAATCCACGCCGCTCGGCCCAGCGTCCGTTCCCGTCCATGATGATGGCGACGTGGATTCTTCGACTGGATTCATTTTGCATCGACTGCTCCGGGATGCGTGAGTTGTTCCGCAGCAGAAGGAAGCGAACCGTACCAATCAATGTGGCGGGT
>JAGWSG010000051.1 GCA_028876335.1 Acidobacteriota bacterium | reverse complement strand
CAGGTGTCCACACCTGAGGCGAGCCTGATTGTGATTTCGCCCTACGACCCCAGCTCCATCAAGGAAATCGAAAAGGCCATCCAGACTTCCGACCTGGGATTCAACCCCCAGTCGGACGGCAAGATCATCCGTGTGCCCGTGCCTCCGATGACTGAGGAGCGCCGCAAGGATGTAGTCAAGCATCTGCACAAGGTGCTGGAAGAACACCGCACCGCCGTACGCAACGTGCGCCGCGACGGCAACGACGCGCTCAAGAAGCTTGCCAAGGACAAGAAGATTAGCGAAGACGATGAAAAGCGCGCCCTCGACGAAGTGCAGAAGATGACAGACGAGGAAATTCGCCGCATGGAAGAGCTGAGCAAGAAGAAGGAAGTGGAAGTGATGCAGGTGTGAGTCAAGCGCAACCTGACTGGCTTGGAAAAGGTCGGCTTAGCAGCCGGCCTTTTTCATGAACACGATGCCGCCCCAGACCAGCCCGGCTGGCACAGGCAACAAGGATGACCAGCGTAACCCGCCCGCAGCTTAATAGGCCGCGAGCAAAGCCCGAACAGCATTTATGGCGCCCAGTCCGACGGCCATCACCTGGATAAATACTCCTGTGTACTGGAAGAATTTACACACAGTTTCTGAGGGTTCCGGTCGAAACGCTATAGCGTAAGCCAGTTTCCGGCTCCTGTGAGCCATTTGCCCGCCCAGGTAGTAAACAACACAAAACCCAACAACGCCAAGCAGATAGAGAAGAGGACGCACTACTTCTGTATGAATTGCCATACAAACCGCCAAAGCTTGATATACCCCTGTTTGCTGCACTTAGGGGACCAAACTGGTAGCGAAGCGGTCCAAGGCTCCCTTCTACTTCTTGCTGCGCTTATAAAACGGCAGCGGCACCTGCTTCGCGCGCACATGATTGACGCGGCACTCGACGATGACATCTGCGCCGGAGGCGGCGACTTCCGCGGGAACCAGCGCCATGGCGATGTTGGTCTTGAGGAAGGGCGCCGGTGAGCCCGAGGTGACTGTGCCAATCGGAGTTCCATCGAGTGTTTTCACGCAGTATCCGTCGCGGCCGATGCCGCGCTCCACCATTTCAAGGCCCACGATGCGGCGCTTCGGTCCGCCGGATTGCTGTACGGCCACAAGCGCGTCGCGCCCAATAAAGTCACCCTTGTCGAGCTTGAGCCAGCGGTCGAGCCCGCCCTCAAAAGCATTGATCTCTTCGGATATCTCATGCCCGTAGAGACTCATGCCCGCTTCAAGCCGCAGCGTATTGCGCGCGCCCAGCCCGCATGGCCGTATCCCGAACTCCGCGCCCGCATCCAGCAGCGCATTCCACATCTTCACCGTGGTGGCTTCGTCGCTCGGCAGGTACACCTCAAATCCGTCTTCACCCGAGTAGCCCGTACGTGCAATCAAAACATTCGGCACACCGGCCACGGTGCCCCACGTGAACCAGTAATTCTTGATCGCGCCCAGGTCAACTTTCGTCAGCTTCTGCAGCGTCTCCAAGGCGCGCGGTCCCTGCAGCGCAAGCTGCGAGTAATAGCTGGAGTAATCGTTCAAATGGATCCCCGGCATCGCGCCCGCCTGTTTGCGAATCCACGCGAAGTCTTTGTCCTTCGTCCCCGCATTGACCACCAGCAGATAATCGTTCTCACCCAGCCTGTGCACCAGAATGTCGTCCACAAACGTGCCCTCCGGCGTCAGCAGCGCAGAGTAGTGCGCCTGCCCGTCCTTCAACTTTGACGCATCGTTCATCGTGATCTTCTGCACGGCCGCCAGCGAGCCCGGCCCACGGAACTGAATCTCGCCCATATGGCTCACGTCGAAAAGGCCGACACCGGTGCGCACGGCAATGTGCTCGGCGATCAGGCCACCGCCGTTGCCCGGATACTCCACCGGCATATCCCAGCCGCCAAAGTCGACCATTTTGGCTTTCAGCGCGCGATGCGTGGCGTTCAGTGCGGTCTTCTTCAAATCGGGGGTAGTTGCAGCAGTGCTCATGGGAATCCTTTCAGCAAACGTGCTCCACTATTCACGATAGGCAGTCGACGGCATAGGGGTCAAACACGCACTGGCAGTGAATTCGGAGCAACAGCCATGCCCAAGCTCAACGTCAATCTTCGTCCAGAAATTCAGTTGCAGAGTCTCTGATGCCGAATGCCTTCACTACCAAGGCTCCATCCACTCCATCGCCCTCCCAAAGGCCTGATAGCCTGCCCCATCGGTAATGCTGGCTCCTACCCGAACACATGCTAGGCTGGTCGCAATGGAATTCACTGCTCCAGTTACCGAACGCGATTACGTGCGCGCTTATTGGCTCAATTGCAAGTCAGGTTTCAGGACCTTTGCCTCAATTCTGATCTATTTGGCGACCGCCTTTTTCTGGACGATTGTGATCGCGTCGTGGATCTACGCGAAGATTCATCCGGTTTCGAACTCCGGACAATATGCTCAGGTGGTCGCGAGCATTCTGCTGCCATTTGCGGTTCTCTTGTCGCTATGGATTCTCATCTTCCGCGTTTTGGTGCCTTTTGTGGTCCGTGGACGCTACAGGAGGGAAGGCCTTGCCGGAGTGAACGTGTCTTTCAATGTCCACGAAGAAGGACTGCATATTCAACCCTCAAAGTTTGCCGCAGAGATGACCTCGTGGTCACATTTCCGCTACTGGCGCGAGTCTCCGGAACTCATCGTGGTAGGCATCAATCTAAAGAAGTACTGCATTCTGCCGAAGGGCACCCTGGATATCGAACAGCAGAACACACTGCGAGCCGTTCTAATTGCAGTG
>JAGWSG010000050.1 GCA_028876335.1 Acidobacteriota bacterium | reverse complement strand
TCGGCGGAGGACACGGTGGCGGTGGCTTCCATGGTGGTGGCGGTGGCGGCTTCCACGGTGGCGGCGGCGGTCACGGTGGTGGACACCGATAAACAAATTCTCAGATACCAGAAAGCCCGTCTGCTTCGGCAGGCGGGCTTTCTTCATCTATCAAAAGTACGGCTTCAATTTCCAGCCAGTTCCTGCAAACGCTGCGCGATCCTCTCCGTGGCTCCCAGATGCGCCTGCGTGCGCGACGCACTGCCCATCGCCAACAACCTCTGCGAATCAGAAAGCAACTGCACCAGCTTCTCCAGCAGCGTTGACGGCGGATCAAGCTGGCTTTCCTTGAGCAAGACAGCCGCACCCACATTGACCATCTCCTCTGCATTGCGTTGCTGATGATTGTCCGCCGCAGCGGCGAACGGAATGAGCAGGGAAGGTTTGCTTGCTGCTGCCAGCTCAGCCACGGTGGACGCACCGCTGCGCGCCATCACGAGTGTCGCCTTGCGAAAACGTGCCGGCATATCCGTGAGATACGGCTCAACCTGCCAACGCTTTGGGTCTGCTCCGCTTTCCTCAAACGCAGCCCTCGTCGCATCCACATGACGCATGCCGCACTGGTGCAGCACCGTCAGATAGGGCACAGACTCCAGCAATTTCTTCACAATCTTCGGCATGGTTGTGTTGAACAGGCGCGCACCCTGCGATCCACCGAAAACCAGAAGATGGGGGTCTGCGTAAGGATCCGGCTGCAATTGGAAGAACTCCGGCCGCACCGGAATCCCAGTCACCTCAGCGTTGCGGAACCAGGATGCAGCCGATGGGAAATTGACGGCCGCGGCCTGCACCCATCGGCCAATCAGCCGGTTCGCAAGTCCCGGCACAGCGTTCGGCTCAAACGCCATCGTTGGAACCTTCATCTGGATCGCAGCACCCATTGCGGGTCCCGAGGCATAGCCGCCAACACCGAACACAACATTAGGCCTGAACTCGCGAATCAGTCTTTTGCACTCGGCAAAATTGCGTGGTAGTTGCATTAGCGTATTCAGGCGCGTCTTCAGTGAGACGTTGTTCAGTTGCCCCACCTCAACAAGATGCAAGTTGAATCCGGCTTCGGGCACCAGCTTCGTTTCCAGCCCGCGCGGAGTTCCCACAAACAGAATTTCTGCCGGCTGCCGTGCAACCAGTTCGCTGGCCACTGCGAGTGCGGGAATGATGTGCCCACCGGTTCCGCCGCCTGCAATCAGTACGCGCAATAGCTTCCTCTTCCCTTTCCTTGTGCGGCCATAGGTCCTGGATCACTCAACCTGTTTGGAAATATTGAGCAGGATTCCCACGCAGGCGAGCGAAACAAAGAGTGACGTTCCACCCGAGGAAATAAACGGCAGTGGAATTCCTTTGGTAGGCAAAAGCGACAGCACCACACTGATGTTGAAAAAGGCCTGCAGCAGAATCGCCGTCGTGATGCCAAATGCGATCAACCGCCCAAAGGGGTCCTGCACCTTAAATGCCGTCCGCAGACCACGCACACCCAGCACAATGAATAGCGTCAGAATAAACATCGCGCCGATGAAGCCAAGCTCTTCGGCAATATTCGCAAAGATGAAATCCGTTGAAGCTTCGGGCAGGTAGAACAGCTTCTGCATTCCTTCCATGAAGCCGCGGCCCGTCAAACCGCCTGTTCCAACGGCGATCAGAGACTGCGTAATGTGAAATCCGGCGCCCTGTGGGTCGGAATCCGGATGCAGAAACACCAGCATGCGCTGGCGCCGCCATGACACCCAGAAAAGCAATGCGAACAGGGGTGGTAATGCTACGGCAATGGCCCCGAACAGGTACTTCCAATCCATGCCGGCAATCATCAGCATCATCGCCGTTACGCCCGCAAGCACCAGTGCAGTTCCCAGATCAGGCTGCTTGACCACCAACAGAATAAAAACTACGGGCATCACGGCCGCACGCAGCAGCGTATGCCGCCAGTCATTGATCGTGTCGAGCCTCGAGTACAGGAACCAGGCAAGAAACAAGATCAAAACCGGTTTGGCAATCTCAGAAGGCTGAAAGGTGAATAACCCGCCGAATCGGATCCAGCGATGCGTATGATGCGAGTCGTGGAAGAAGAAAACCAGCACTAGCAGAAACGTGGTAACCGACACAGCCGGATAAATAAAGCGCGTCGACTTGTAAATCGTATAGTCGATGCGCATCAGTACGATCATGCAGAGCACACCTGCGACTGCCCAACCCGCCTGCTTGCCCAGAAATGCAAAGGCTGAGTGATAGCGCTCCTGCACGACTACGGCCGAGGCGGAAAACACCATGGCCAGTCCGACGACGACAAGCAACAGCGTGGTGAAAAAGATCCACTTGTCGACGCCTACGCGCTTGGCCATAACTTAAAGCGCTTCTCCCTGCTGTTCACCCAAGGTTTGCGGAATTGCAGACACTAGCTGTGCGCCCCGCGCTCCGCACCGGCGGGCCAGCCACTGATGCTTTGCCACTCATTTACCAGTTCTTTGAATACGCGTCCGCGATGCTCGTAGTTCTCGAACTGGTCGAAACTCGAACATGCCGGAGCGAGCAGCACAATATCACCGGGATGCGCCGCAGTCGCAGCCGCACTCACCGCACGGTCGAGCGTTTCGCAGGAGTGCAGTGAAACCACTCCACGCAGATGCGACTCAATCTTGGGCGCGGCCGAACCAATGGTGTAGACAGCGCGCACGCGCGACCGCAGCAGGTCCGTCAATTGTGTATAGTCGGAGTTCTTATCCTTGCCGCCCAGAATTAAATGCACGCCTTTTGGAAATGCCGCTATCGCCTTCGCTGTTGCATCTACATTGGTCGCCTTCGAGTCGTTGTAGAACTCAACGCCATTCAAGGTTGCTACAAACTCAAGTCTGTGCTCAACTGCTTTGAACTTCTCCACCGCACTGCGAATAGCCTCAGCGGATGCGCCGGCAAGGCGTGTTGCGCAAACCGCAGCCAGAACGTTTTCCACATTGTGCGAACCTTTCAGCGGAATCGCGCTCAATGGCATGATCGTTTCCGTTTCGGCATCCTGCGCCTTCCGGAAACGTACGGTGCCATCCTCAATCCACGCGCCCACCTGCACCTGGTGCTCTACTGAAAACCAATACACGGGCGCCGCGGATCGAGCTGCGGCGGCGGCGGCCCGAACGTTATCCGCATTCAGAACCACGAAATCCTTCTCCGTTTGCGCGGCAAATATGCGCTCCTTAGCCAGCGCATAGTTCTCAAAACTGCCGTGACGATCAAGATGGTCCGGCGTAATGTTCAGGATTACGGCAATTGCGGGGTGAAACTGCTCCGTTGTCTCCAGCTGAAAGCTTGAAACTTCCAGAACCGACCAGGTGTCGTCCTTGCTCTCGTCGATCAGCGATATCACCGGCACGCCGATGTTGCCGCCCACCAACGTCGGTAATCCGGAAGCTTCCAAAATCTCACCCACCAGCGCGGTTGTGGTCGTCTTGCCGTTGGAGCCTGTAATCGCCAGAATCTTCCCCTTCAGAAAACGCGCGGCGAGTTCCAGCTCACCAATCACGGGCAGCCCAAACGCTTTCACCTGCACCAGTTCCGGCGTATCCAGCGGGACACCGGGGCTCACCACAATTAAATCCTGACGGCGAAACGTAAGCAGCCCGTGTCCGCCGGACTCCACCATGATCCCTTCATCCAGAAGCGCGGGCAATTCCTTGGCCAACGCTTCTGCGCTGCGAATGTCCGAAACCGTAACCTGCGCTCCCTGGCGGCGCAAAAACAGAGCTGCCGCAAGGCCGGATTTTCCCAGCCCTACAACAAGCACTTTCTTGCCTTTCAAATCCATCATGCTGAACTTTCCTTAAATCTTTGCCCGCATCTATTGTGCACCGCCCGGCCCACACATCGCCCGCCGTCAGCGGAGTTTCAGTGTTGTGAGTGCAAATAGTGCAAACACAAGCGCAGCGATCCAGAACCGGATAATTACCTTGGACTCGTGCCAGCCCATCTGCTCAAAGTGGTGGTGTAGTGGAGCCATCTTGAAGATGCGCTTCTTGTTTCGGAACTTATAGCTCCCAACCTGCAGCAACACGCTCAGAGCTTCCACAATAAAGATGCCTCCAATAAACGGCAACAAAAGCTCCTGGCGAATAATAATGGCTACGGTTCCGATTGCACCACCCAGTGCGAGCGAGCCCACATCGCCCATGAAAATCTCTGCCGGATGCGCGTTGTACCAGAGAAAGCCAATCGACGCCCCCACCATCGATCCGCAATACACGGTCAGTTCTCCCACCATCGGCATGCGCTGCAGTTCCAGGTAGTCGGCGAACACTACGTGGCCGCTGACGTAGGTCAGCACTGTCAACGCACCGGCGGCAATGATGGTGCAGCCAATTGCCAGCCCATCCAAACCATCCGTCAGATTTACAGCGTTCGACGATCCCACCAGCACCAGTACCACCCAGATCACAAACGGGAAAAACACAATCCAGCCCAGGTGAGGAATCGTGGCGGGCCACATTTGCCAGAGCAGATCGGGCTTCCAATGCTTCACAAATGGAATCGTCATCTGCGTGGAGAACATTTTGAACTGCTGCAGCACGATCAGCACCACGGCCACCGCCACCGCAGCAATTCCCTGCCACATCAACTTGGCGCGCGCCGTCAATCCAAGCGAACGTCGCTTCACAATCTTGATGTAATCGTCTGCAAATCCCACCGCGCCAAACGCCAATGTCGAAAACACCGCCAGCCAGACAAATGGATTCGCCGGATCGGACCACAGCACTGTAGGCAAAATAATCGCGATGCAAATCAGTACACCACCCATCGTCGGCGTTCCTGACTTTTTCTGATGCGACTGCGGTCCATCTTCGCGAACGTACTGGCCAATCTGAAATTCACGCAACTTCTGAATCACGTACGGCCCAATCAGCAATGCAATCAGCAGTGCTGTAAGCGAAGCAAATGCAGTACGAAACGTAAGGAACCGGAAGAGACGGAACGGGTGGAAGTAGATATAAAGTTTTTGATAGAGCAGCCAATAAAGCAAGTGGCCTCCCAAGCCGGTCTGGAAGCGGGTCTTTGGTTGATTCTACAGGGCGCGGCATGGGCCGCTGCCTCGTTTTGCGCTACTGTTTGCCTTTTGTCTGACGTGCCAGTTCCGCCTCAAATGCCTGCTCGCGCTCTGCCACATACGCCTTGTATCCGGCCGGATCAATAAATGCATCCTTGTCGCCCGCTTTCCAGCGCGCGTACTTTTTCATCAGGCCGAAATAGCCTCCGTGCGCGCCTAGAAAAACGTCACAGGGCAGCGCTTTCAGCACAGCAAACTCATGCTCGTAATCCTTCGCAATCTGCGGATAGTTGGCGTTGTGCTCAAGCTTGTATCCCGGATTCACATTCGGACTGCCCACAATCACCACGTGCAGCATGCGCACGCCATCGCGCTCGTCCAGGGTCCAGGTCGTCGCTCCCTTCGTGTGCCCCGCCGTCAAATGCGCTGTCAGCGTTGTGCCGCCAAGCGTCACCGTGTCCCCATCATGCAGTGCGAGGTCTACATGCGCCGGAGGAAACCACATCGTCTTGTCGTGCGCGTAATGGAAGTCGTTTCTTCCGCCCGCCTCCACAACCGGAATATCCTGCGCCATCACCTCGTACTTCGCGTGCGTCTCACGCAGAATTTCCGCACTGCCGGCGCAGTGGTCGTAATGCCCATGGCTGATCAGCAGTATCTTCGTATCTTTATAGTGGAATCCGAGCTGCTCAATGCTGTGTCTTATCTGCGCCGGCGATGACGCGAGATTGCTGTTAATCAGGATGTTTCCCTTCGGCGTAACGATCAGGTACGACGCCAGATCTCTGCTGCCCACGTAATACAAATTGCCCGCAATATGAAATGGCGTCATCGGCGCGGTCCAGTCTGCAGGAATCTGCGCACGCAACGACACCACAGCAAAGATCGCCAGCCCACAAACAGCCGCTAGCTTCCCCTGAAAATTGAGCACCACTACTCCTCCTGCGACCTGACTTTCAGGGCTTCCAATGCGCGCTCCAGCTTTACTCCACGCGATCCCTTCAGCAACACCACATCGCCTTCGCGTAGATTTTCCCTGAGCCAAGCGCCGGCCGCAGCCGCGTCCGGAATAAACGCGGCATGCGCGCCCGCTTCCTTTGCTGCCGCCACCAGATGCACTGCGTTGCCGCGCACACCCACAATCTCATTGATGCCCGCCTCCGCCGCAGCTTTACCGCACGCTGCGTGCAGGGTCGCCGCATGCTCGCCGAGTTCGAGCATTTCGCCCGCCACCAGAATCCTGCGCTTGCCCGCACGCGCGGCCAGAGTCTGGATCATGGAGCGCAATGCCTCAGGATTCGAGTTATAGCTGTCGTTCAGAATCGTCGCACCGGAAATCTCAATGATTTCGCCGCGTTTGTCGCCCGCAGTCAGTTTTTCGAGCGCGCGCAACGCCGTATTCAACGGCACGCCCGCTTCAAGAGCCACTGCGATTCCCGCCAGGGCATTTGAAGCATTGTGCGCGCCAAGCATGTGAAGCGTGAATGCCCCTTGCCTTTCACCGGCTCTTACTTGCAGACGCAATCCATCGTCAGTTTCCTCCAGTTGCGTCAATTGAGGATCGGCACAGGGTCCTGCGCCAAAGTACACCACGCGGCCGGCAAAGTTACGTCCGAACTGAGACGCATACGCATCATCGCAATTCAAGAATGCAATTCCATTCGACGGCAGCGCCTCGACCAGTTCAAACTTCGCGCGTGCAATGCCCGCCTGCCCATCGACAAAATTCTCAATGTGCGCCGTGCCCACGTTCGTCACCACGCCCCAATCCGGCGTGGCAATCATTGCCAGAGCTGCAATTTCTCCAAGATGGTTCATGCCCATCTCGATCACGGCGTATTCATGTTCAGGCTCCAGACGCAACAACTGCAGCGGCATACCAAACGCGTTATTAAGGTTTCCTTTGGACTTGAGCACGTTGTACTTTGCGCCAAGAGCCGCGGCCACCGCTTCTTTCGTCGTCGTCTTTCCAGCGGAACCTGTGATCGCCACAAGCCGCTTGCCCCACAGTCGCCGTACATGCGCAGCCAACGACTGCATCGCCGTCAGTGGATCGTCCGCGATGAGCAAAGGCACAGCAAGCGCCTCGTTGGGCAGTGATGCGGCCTTCGATCTCGCTACTACAGCAGCCGCTGCGCCGCGTTCCACGGCCATCGCCACAAAATCATGCCCATCCAGCCTGTCGCCCTTTACAGCAAAGAACAGTTCACCGGGCTCAATGGTGCGCGAGTCAATCGAATACCCGGAAACTGTGATAGCGCCTGCGCTGGCGATACTTGCCGGCGCCTCCAGAACTGCGCCCGCTCCCACTGCTGCTTCGGCAAGAGTCAATTTCATTGCCCACCACCGTATCCCAGTTTGCGCAGTGTGGAAAGCGCAATCTCTGCATCGTCAAATGGAATGGTGCGGTCAGCCAGAATCTGCACCTTCTCGTGCCCTTTGCCCGCAATCAGAATCACATCGCCTGCCTTGGCCTCGCTCAATGCCAATTCAATCGCCGCGGCCCTGTCCGCCTCAACGGTATATCGCACACCGCTCGCCTTTAAGCCCGGCTCAATCTCGGCAAGAATTGCAGCTGGTTCTTCCGAGCGTGGATTGTCGCTGGTGGCCACCACAAAGTCACTCCCTTCGCCTGCAGCCAATCCCATCTTCGGCCGCTTGGTTCGGTCGCGGTCGCCTCCGCATCCAAACACCGTGAGGATGCGTCCTCCCGCTCCTGTGACCATTCCGTGAGCGAGCGCCGTCAGATTGCGCAGCGCATCATCCGTGTGCGCGTAGTCCACAATCACCGTAAATGGCTGGCCCGCATCCACAGGCTGAAAGCGCCCCGGCACCGGCTTCAGTATCGGAACAGAATTGACCAGGTCTTCAAACGCAACTCCACGCGCATGCGCCGCTGTTACGGCTGCAAGCAAGTTGAGTATGTTCACTTCGCCTGCCAGATGTGACTTCACCTGCGCCGTACCCGCCGGCGTATCAAGATCGATCACCGCACCAGCCGGCGTCAGCTGGTACTTCACCGCGCGCCACGCGCACTCCACTTCCCACCCAATTCCGTATGTGCGCACCTCCGCACCTGCGGCCTGCGCCGCCTGCGCAAGCTCGCACGCATGCGAATCATGCGCATTCAGTACTGCCACCCGCGGAGCCGTGTATCGCGATCCGTCAAACAGCAGCTTCTTCGCCGCGAAATACTTTTCCATCGTCTCGTGATAATCCAGATGATCGCGCGTCAGGTTGGTGAACACTGCCACATCAAACGGAATCCCTTCCACACGCCCCTGATCCAGCGCGTGACTTGAAACCTCCGTCACCAGTTCACTCACGCCGCGCCGAACGCCCTCGGCCAGCAATTCAAATACATCGCGCGACTCCGGCGTTGTATGCGCTGACGTGCGCACTTCTCCGGCGATGTGGTATTCAATCGTCCCAATCAAAATCGACTTGCGCTGCGCCGCATTCAGCAAGGCCTCGGTGAGAAATGCCGTCGTCGTCTTGCCGTTTGTTCCCGTAATACCGGTCGCCGCAATCTTTTTCTCAGGATGTCCAAAAAATGCCGCCGCTGCCTGGGCCAGAGCGCGCCGTCCATGCGCAGCTTCAGCCACCGGCAATCCAGGGGTATACACCAGCAAATGGTCAAACGTCTGCGCAGAGTCCGTAATGATTCCGAGAGCGCCAGCACCAATCGCCTTCTCCACATAGCGATTGCCGTCTGTCGTTCCGCCTTTCATTGCAACAAAAACAGATCCCGGCCTCACACGGCGTGAGTCATACTCCACACCTGTAATCGCGGCGTCGGAGTCGCCAGACGCGCCTGCATTCGTTACTTCGGCTATCAGGTCTTTCCAAAGCATATAAATGTAGATTTTAGTGCGCTGAAGAGAGAGTGGACTTGTTAACGGCTGAGTCGAACAACAATCTTGGTGCCACGCGGAACAAGTGTGCCCGGTGCTGGCGCCTGCTCGCGTGCCGTCCCATCGCCCACCACCTGCACATCGAGTCCCGCGCCTGCTGCCTGTTCAATCACTTTACGCATGGGCAACCCAACCAGTGACGGCACCCTGAGCGGCGGCCCGCTGCTGATGCTTGCCGGCTCAGGCTGTTTCGGTTGCGTCGGCGCTGCGGTCACGTTCGCTTTCTGCACTGGTGGCGCCGATGTTTGCGCATCGGCCTGTTCCGCGTCATTCAAGACTGGCGGCACGTATGACTCCTGTGCCTGCACAGTTGGCATCTGCGCGGGCTTCCGCAGCGGGTCATCTTCCGGCAAATCGTTCACTGCAGCAAAAAGCTGGTTCACATCCTGCTGATCTTCTGTCGCGTCATCTTCCTTCACGGGCGCTGCCTTCTTGTCGGCTAACAGGTCCTTGGTCGGCCGCACATCAATGTCGTGCCGCACGCCAAGATACTCAAGCACCTGTTGCGCAACCTCCGCAAACACCGGAGCGGAAACCGCCGTGCCGTAATACGAGGGCCCTTTCGGATTGTCCATGACTACCGCAATCGAAATCGCCGGATTGTTTACCGGGGCAAATCCCGCAAAGGATGCAATGTGCATCGTCTTGGAATAGGTGTGCGTCACCGGATCGATCTTCTGTGCCGTGCCGGTTTTGCCTGCAGAGGAATATCCATTCAACTGAGCTGGCTTGCCCGTTCCGAACAGCACAACACCTTCCATCATCTTGCGCATTTCCGCAGAGGCCATCTCTGAGATCACGCGATGCGCGCCGGCCGGCAGTGTATCTGGCATATCCTCATTGGCGCGAACAGCTGTGGGCTTCAGTTGATCTGAATCCTTTGGCGCCGGCATCAGAATGTGCGGCGGCAAATAGGTTCCGCCATTTGCAATCGCAGAGACCATCGTCACAAGTTGAATCGGCGTAACCGCCACTTCCTGTCCAATCGCGATAGACCCAATCGACGTGGCTCCCCAGTTCTTCGGCGCACGAAGCAGTCCGCGCGTTTCTCCCGGCAGCTCGATTCCCGTGCGGTGCCCAAAACCAAATGCACGAATGTATTTGTAAAACGTGTCTGGGCCCATGCGCATGGCCAGCTTCACCGCTGCCACATCGCTTGAGACCTCAAGCGCCTTATGAATCGGAATGACACCGTAGTGGTCTGATTGATCATCGTGGATCGTCCGCCCAAACAGCGTAATCTTGCCGCCCTGGCAATCGATCGGATCGTCAGGCTTGGCAACTCCCTGATCCATCGCCGCCGCATAGGTCACAAGCTTGAAGGTCGAACCAGGCTCATAGACATCGCCAATCGCGTGGTTGCGCAGAAGTTCCGGTGACGTATAGCGAAAGTGATTCGGGTTATACGTTGGCCGCACTGCCAGTGCAAGAATCTGCCCCGTGTGTACGTCCTGCACAACCACCGTTCCATCGTCGGCGTGCGTGCGCTCCATCGCGTGATCCAGCGCCTGCTCTGCCATGTACTGAATGTTCTGGTCGATGGTCAATTGCAGATTTTCTCCCGGGTCGGGCTCGTGCGCAACGGAGCCCAGCACGCGCCGCCGTGCATCCATCGCGGTAAACATGCGGCCCGACGTTCCGTGCAGTTCCTTGTTGAACTTCAGCTCCATTCCACCCAAGCCGTTATCGTCAACGCCCACATAGCCCAGCACCTGCGCGGCCAGTTGATTATTTGGATAGAAGCGCTTGAATTCTTTCTGGTAGTAGATGCCCTTCATATTCAGGGCATGCACTTTGTCAGAGACATCCGGCGACACGCGCCGCGCAATCCACGCAAATGCTTTGCCCTTTTCAAGCCGTTCCAGAATTTCCTTCTCTGTCGTGCGGCTGTCGTCGTCGTTGGTGTGGACGATCGCGGCCAGCGTGCGCGCTGCAGCGGCCTTGTCTTCAATCTCGCTGGGGTCGGCGTAGATTGAGTCTACTTTCACCGTCATCGCCAGCTCGTGCAGGTTGCGGTCATACAAAATGCCGCGATGAGGCGCCAGTTCAATGGTGCGCTCCTGCTGCTTTTCCGCCTTCTCCACGTATTCGGAGTGATCCACCACCTGCAGCATGAAGAGCCGGATGGTAATGGCAATTGCCCAAAGCAAAAAGAAGAGACAGACCAGCCGGAAACGTGACAGCTTCATCGGCATGGTGCGAGGAGCTGCGGTACGGAGCGGGATGGCTCGAACGGTGGCCTGCATCTTCAGTCAATATGTACAGTTGCGTTTACACTCCGCCGCCTATTGCGCGGGAGATGCCGGCGCATGATTCTGCGCAAGCGTTGGTGCGCTTGTATCGGACGGCATCACCGCGTTCGGATGCACAATCTGCCCCGGTTGAGGCGTGGAGAATCCCATCTTGCGTGCCAGCGCATCAATGCGGCCGGGCTGTTCCAGCTCGGCTTCAGAGAGGCGCAGCTTGCGATTTTCTTCCTGAAGTTGATTGCGCTGCTGCTTCAGAGCTTCCACATGATATGAACCCTCAATGGCGCTGAAGTGCTGAAAGCCGTACACCATCACCAGCGAAAACAACAGAGTCACGGCGGCGGCGAATGTGCGCATCTGCCGCGCGCGCACCGGATCAGGAGCCTTCACGAGACGCGAGTTGTCGAAGTGGCGCGCAAAGCTGATTTCGGGCGTGCGCACACCGCGGCGGCGCATGGCCTGCTTCTCCATCAGCTCGGCGTTGTGTCGCGCGACGCGCGCGCTCCAGCTGTTGCTTTCCGTCTCGAAATAAGGTGTTGCACATGCTGCTGCCATCACTGCTCCTTGCCTGGCTCCGATTACGCATCAGAGTCTTTCTGCCGCCCTCAATTTCGCGCTCCGTGAGCGCGCATTCCTCTGCACTTCGTCCTCGCCGGCGGTCACCGGCTTCTTGGTTAGAACGTTCCAGATTCCCTGCCGCGCACCTTCGCGCAGCGCGTCCTTTGCAATGCGATCTTCCAGCGAGTGAAAGCTGATCACCACCAGCCGGCCGGAGGGCTTAAGCAACTTCGGTGCGGCCTCCATCAGTGCCTTTATCTCGTCCAACTCGCGATTTACGTAAATACGAAGCGCCTGAAAGGTTCGCGTCGCCGGATGAATTCTGTCCTGCTTCATTGCCGGGGCGGCTTGAGCAACAATCCGGGCCAGTTGACCCGTTGTCGCTATCGGCCGCCCTCGAACAATGGCTCTGGCGATTCTCCGCGACCTCCTTTCCTCTCCGTATTCGTAAATGAGGTCTGCCAGCTCACGCTCACTCGCCTCATTCACCACCTGTTCGGCCGTCGATCCGCTGCGCGTATCCATCCGCATTTCAAGCGGCCCATCGGCCATAAAACTGAATCCTCTCCGCGCCTCGTCCAACTGCAGGCTGCTCACACCAAAGTCGGCCAGAATGCCATCCACTGAAGCCGGCTCCACATGATTCGCTATCGAACTGAAAGCCTCGCCAATCAGCTTGAAGACCGGCGTCTTCGGCCCTAACTCGTTGGCCAACCGCGCCAGCTTGGCTTTTGCTAGGCTCAGCGCCTCCGGATCACGGTCAAAAGCAATCAACCGCCCTTCCGGTCCAAGCCTGCGGGCAATCTCACTGGAATGCCCTGCCAGCCCTAGCGTGCAATCTACATACGTGCCACCTGGCCGCACGCGGAGAAACTCGATCGCATCTTGTAAAAGAACCGGCACATGGCGTTCTGTCGTATTCGTCATGTGCTCCCCCTGAGGGGTTTGGTGCAAACTCATCCGCGCTGGCTCAAAATTGCTGCCATCGCCTTGCGATCCTCCGCCGTCAACTCATTGGCTGCGAGGTTCTGTTCAAAGGCCTCCCTGTTGTGAACTTCCAGGTAGGTCCTCATTCCGAACACCGTCACTTCGGCGTCCAGCTTGGCGCTTCCACGCAAGATCTGAGGAAGCAAAATCCTTGCCTGCGCATCCATCTCCACCTGCTGGCCGTAATAGCTGGTCAGGTTCAGGTACTTGCGCACCGCATCGTCCATCGTGCTGCTGGTGGCCAGCTGTTCTTCGCGCTTCTCCCACTCCGGCAGCGGCCAGATCTCAGCGCTCTTGCCGTCAACGCTTGTCACGTAGAACTGCGTCACGTGCGCGGCGTCCACCAGTTGCTTAAAGGCCGCAGGGAGCTTCAAGCGCCCCTTCTCGTCGACCTTGGCTGGATGGTTGCCGCGAAACATTTCGATGCCTTTCTGGCTGCCGTCCCGCCTGACTTCTGGCGGGCTCAAACTCCACTTTTCGTTGCCGTTCCGGGTTCAAACACCTTTAATCCGGTACTTCTTGGCGCAATAAGAGCAAATCCGGGGTACACTTGCCTCAGATTTCAGGAAATTTACTCCCCTTTACTCCCTTTTACTCCACTACTCGGTCGATAATAGACCAGTTCCGGATGCACTCCAACGTTTAAATCCGTGGAAATTGAGGAAATACCCGAATCTGCATGGTTTGCGGGTCAGGTACGTTACCCTAATCGCAACTACTAGGAAGAGCGAATGGAAAAACCACAACCCCTAGTGTTTGCTACTAAGATTCCGGGGGCGGGAAAGGGACTAGGCAGATCGCCTCGGTCCGGTATATAGGAGAAAAAAAGGCGAAACTAGCTCGATCGGGCTAATCCGTTCTGCTTCTTCTTCTCCACAACCACCTTCAGCAGGTAGAGAAAAACAAGCAGATTCACAATGATCAAGACCACGCGCAGCCACGTTATGTGCCGAAACACCTCAAACAGCTCCCAGGGCAGAAACGATGCTGTGATGATCAGTGTCAGGTATTCGCCCCAGGTCTTTTCAAGGTAGAGCCCAATACCCTCGAGCAGGCTGATGGCGGCGTAGCTGAAGGCCAGAAAACCAATGCGCTTCAGCATGGGGTCGTCCACCAGGGACGCTTTATCCATCAGAAAGTTGACCAGGTGCGACTCCGGACTGAAGTGCAGGGCCTCCCGCACGTTGTCGATCAGGTCTCCAATGTCCTGATGCAGCAGTCGAAGCGCACCAACACCGACCAGCGCAAACAGTATTGCCAGCGCACTTTTGTAAAGCGCGATCAGGATCAATAGTTTGTTGTGTTTTTTGCGCTCGTACTCATCGACGGCTGAAGAGTCTGTCATATTCTCGGACAGCGCAGCCCCCGGGAGCGCTCTTCTCCATTTTATTCCAGCTCTGAGAGTTGAATTTCCCCAAAAAGCCGAACTTCACGCATTCGTAACAGACTGACTGTCCGTAATTGGTCTTCAATTGGTGTGGAGCAGTGATTCCCGGTCGATCAACTTCCCATCGACAATCAGCGTGGAGATACGGCGAGCGTTCCAGATGCTGATCGTAGGATCTCCATCAAGCACCAGAATGTCCGCGCGCCTGCCTGGAGCGACCAGTCCGAGTTCATGCCAGCCAAACTGTTGCGAATAGTTGCTCGTGGCAGCTGCTAGCGCTTCGCGAGGCGAGAGCCCCAACCGTACCAGCATCACCATCTCCGTGTGCATGGATATTCCCGGCATCGAGCCCATCACAGGAGCGCCCGATGCGGCCAGATAGTGCGGGCCTTCGGAGAAAATCGTCTGATTGATGCGCCACAACCGCATCGCCGCCTGGTCGGCCTTTTTCCGCTGACCCTCCATCAGATAGCGCTGCGCCATGCCGGGCAGTCTTCGCTGCCAGCCGGAAAGCGGGTAATCCATCTCTCCCGTCTCACGGTTCGGCGGATCGAACATCCGGTTGGGATCAAGCTGGCCCGCCGCCGGTTCAAGCCACAGGTTGCGATGCCCCGGCAGCCGAAGGTAGTACATGCTGAAGGTGGGAATCAGCACCGCGTGATGCGTTGCGAGGAAATGCGCGTAATCCTGAAGGTGTGCATCCGTCGGTGGCAATGATTGCGCGTAGTCGTACGCGGTCGAAGCCGCCGCCCCCCAGGGATCGTCCACCAGCGGATTCTGCAGTTCATTGGGAATCACGCCGAGTTCATAGCGCCCCATATGCAGCAGCGCATCCACACCGTCGTCCACCGCCACCCGATACGGCGTCGAGATGAATTCTCCATACGTCACCATGCCCAGCTGGTGCGCGCGCATAATGATCCATTGCGTATTTGCCGCAGTCAGATCGAAGCCAAGCCAGAGAACGCGCGTTCCCAGCTTCGCTGTCGCGTGCAGTTGCCGCGCCGTATCCTGCGGACTCAGCTCCACCGGGTGCGTACCTTCGCGCAGAATCTTGCTCCAGTCCTTCTGCCCAATCAGCAGACTCCAGTTGTCGGTGGTGCCCACAGAGTCCATCAAATAAAGGTGCGGCCGTGGATTTGCATTGAAGTCGATCAGTCCGTGTCTCGCGTCAGAGCGTGCCACCACCGTGGTCACACCCATGAACAGAAACGCGTTGGCCTGCCCCTGCGAGGTCATCCCCGCATAGCCATCCACCAGACCCGGAATGATGTACTTGCCCGTACAGTCCACCACGCGCGCATTCTTGGGAATCGGAACGTCGGCGCGCGTGCCTACCTGCGTGATGTGACCGCCTTCCACAATCACAACGGCATCGGGAATATCGCGCGCCGAGTGCCCCCAGTTGGTCAGGTCCACAACCGTGCCGCCGGCAAGCACAAGTGGCTCAGGAACCGGCGGAGTTCCCTGCGGTTGCTGCGGGGTCTGCCCTCGAAATGCAAAAGCATTGAGAGTGATACACAGATACGCCGCGAGGGCCAGAGCTGTGTATTTGCCTGAACTTCGGAACAAATCCATCCGCATCAGCTCGCCGCCAGCGTGCGCCGCTTGCGCTGCGCAATCAACGGCAGAACCTGACTGTAGGCTGCGTCCACCGTAAGTCCGTACTTCGCGCGCAGAGCATCAACCTTGCCGTGCTCTATGAATTGGTCGGGCCAGCCAATACGCACAACAGGAATCGTCACTCCCATTTCTTCGAGCGCTTCCACAACCGCCGAACCAAAGCCCCCCATTTTCACGTGGTCCTCGAACGTTACGAATGCCGCCACGCGCTTGCCATACTCAGCGAGCACTTCGCGGTCCAGAGGCTTCACAAACCGAGGATTGATCACCGCCGCAGAGTAGCCCTCGCTCCCAAGCCGCGCACCAAGTTCCGTAGCCAGGGCCATCATCGGCCCAAGTCCAAGAATGGCCACGTCCGAGCCATCCTCCAGAACCTCTGCCTTGCCCACTTCCAATACCTGTGGCTGATCCTTCCGCTCCACGCCCACCACGTTTCCACGCGGGTAACGAATCGCGCTCGGCCCGTCGAGCGTCAGTGCAGTCTTCATCATGTCTGCAAGCTCGTCTTCATCCTTCGGCGCCATCAGTATCATGTCCGGAATGCCGCGAAGATAGCTGATATCGAACAGACCATGATGCGTCGGACCATCGTCGCCGGAAAGCCCGGCCCGATCCATGCAGAACACAACGGGCAGTTTCTGCAACGCCACATCATGCACAATCGGATCAAACGCGCGCTGAAGGAATGTTGAATAAATGGCACACACCGGCCTGTAGCCGCGCGTCGCCATCCCCGCCGCAAAAATCACCGCATGCTCTTCCGCGATGCCCACATCGAAGTAGCGCCGCGGATGGTGTGGGCGGAAGTGATCCAGTCCCGTTCCATTCGGCATTGCAGCCGTGATCGCCACAACGCGCGAATCGTCATTCGCAAGATGAACCAGCGTGTTCGCAAACACTTCCGAATACGTCGTCTGGCTCGGCGAAGTCTTGCCCGTCTCCGGATCGTACGGACCAAGCCCGTGGAACTTTTTCGCGCCATCAATCGCCGGCTGGAATCCGCGGCCCTTTTCCGTCAACACATGCAACAGCACCGGACGGTCTTCCTTCTTGAGAAAGTTGAAGGTCTCAATCAGCAGCGGAATGTTATGCCCGTCTATAGGCCCAAAATATTGCAGTCCGAACTCTTCAAACAGAATTGACGGCCACAGCATGCTCTTAGCCGCCTCTTCCGCGCGGCGCACCACTGTAATCGCCGTTTTGCCGCCAAAGCGCTCCACCAGTCTCGCCGCCGATTCATGGAAGTTCCGCACACGTTCGTTTGTCACGATGCGATGGAAATAGCGTGCAATCGCGCCGACATTGCGATCAATAGACCACTCGTTGTCATTGAGTACGACAATCAGGCGCTTGGTCTGATCGGAGATGTTGTTCAGCGCTTCAAATGAAATTCCGTTCGTAAAGGCTGCATCCCCAGCAACCGCAACCACGTGTTCCTTGCCGCCCGCCAGGTCCCGTGCAACCGCCATTCCAAGTGCAGCCGACAGTGCCGTACCAGCGTGCCCTGCGCCGTAACAATCGTGCTCGCTTTCCGTGCGCAGCATGAAGCCATTCAATCCCCCCGGCTGGCGAATCGTCGCGAACTGCTCTCGGCGTCCGGTAAGAATTTTGTGCACGTACGCCTGATGGCTCACGTCGAAAAGAATTCTGTCCTGGGGCGTATTGAAAGCCGCGTGCAGCGCAAGCGTCAGCTCGACTACACCCAGATTCGGGCCTAAGTGCCCGCCTGTTTTGGAGAGAGTTTGAATCAGAAACTCGCGAATCTCGCTCGCGAGGGACTCCATCTCCGCTTCGTTGAGCCGCTTTACATCGGCGGGAGAATGAATTGATTCCAGAAGGTTTCCCATGTACGTCCTTGCCACAGCTACAAGGCCTCGCCGGGCAACTCAGCCCGCGGCACAACTCCCCGCATGCGAGGTCAGGGCAACTTTCAGTATACCAACGAGCCGAAACCAACTCCGCGCGGTTAAGGCTACTCCTTTGCGATCTCTCAGATGCAGACGCTTCAACCTGGAATTTGGCAATCATCCAAAGCAAACCGCACATCCGGGAGTTCTTCTCTGTTGGACGCAGAATTTCCGCCGATAGAACAGTTGGAGCAGCGGGGTGAAGGAAGAAATACAGGCTGCCGCCATTGCAAAAGCAGGGCCTCGGTATTTCGAGCTGACTCGAAACAAGGAGTGACACGATGTTGAAGAATGTATTTTCGCGCGGCGGATCCGCTGTCCTTGACCGGCCGCAGGAAGCTTGTGAGGAGATTGATCTCCAACTCATGCGTAGCCAGATTGACGCAATCAATCGGGTCCAGGCCGTCATCCGATTCACGCTCGATGGAATCATTCTGGATGCAAACGAGAATTTTCTGAAGACGATGGGATACACGTTGCCTGAAATCAAGGGTAAGCACCATCGCATCTTCGTGGATCCGAAATACGCCAGTTCGGCAGCCTATGACGAGTTCTGGAGAATGCTGCGCCAGGGCAATTTTGAACAGCGGCAATACAAACGTTTCAGGAAAGACGGTCAGGTCGTGTGGTTGCAGGCCAGCTACAACCCCGTCTTCGACAAGGACGGGCGGCCCGTTGAAGTGATCAAGTTTGCAACGGATGTCACTGAGAGCAAGTTGCTCAGCCTGGACTCCTGCGGAAAGATTGAGGCCGTGCAGCGCACGCAGGCCTTTATCGAGTTCTCATTGGAAGGCGAAGTTCTAGCGGCAAACTCCATATTCCTCGATCTGTTGGGCTACTCCTTCAATGAGGTCAAAGGCCGCCATCACAGCATGTTTGTGGAACAAGGTGAGGACAAGACTGAAGCCTATCGCAAAATGTGGCAGGATCTCCGCGCAGGTATACCCTATATTCGCGTCTGCAAGCGCATCGGGAAAAATGGCAGAGTCGTCTGGATTCAGGCCAACTACAACCCGATTCTCGATCTGGAAGGCAAACCGATCAAGGTGGTCAAGTTTGCCTCGGACCTGACTCCGGTCGTTCACCAGACCGAACTCAGTTCGCGCACTGCGCAGAGCGTGGCCGCTGCAACTGAGGAGATGTCCGCGTCAATTGAAGAGATCAGCCGCAATATGGAAATGTCTCGCCAGGCAACGGAGAAGATCACCCTTACGGCGCACGACTCAGGTTCTGAAGCAAACAACCTGCTCGAGTCCATGAAGTCGATGGAGAAAATTGTCGGCCTCATTCGTGAAATCGCTGGCAGAGTGAATATGCTTTCGCTCAATGCCACCATTGAAGCGGCGCGCGCCGGCGAAGCCGGCAAAGGTTTCGCGGTAGTCGCTGGCGAGGTTAAGAGCCTTTCCGATCAAACCGCCAAAGCGACAAACGAAATCGGCCAGGAGATCGCCTCGGTTCAAAAGATATCCGGCAAAGTTGCAGAAAGCATCCATCAAACCCTCGAAGGCATAACAATGGTTGGACAGTACGTCAACTCCGTTGCGTCGGCACTCACGGAGCAGTCTGCAACCACACGCGAAATCAGCGAGCACACCGCCAGCCTCGTCTCAGCCGTAACGGAGATCATGGAACAAACTCGCAAGGGCCAAGTCGCCACAGATAATTCGCTACGCATGTGTGCCAGCACTATCGAATAGCAAATGGCGCGGAGTACTCTGATGAGTTGGCAAACTGATTGCCCCGGAGGACTCCGCGCAATGCTTTTTCGCTTTCGTTCGCGATTGACTTGCAATTCGATCCTGCTCATTGCTCTTTCGGTTCCCTGCGCTTTGTTCGCGCAGGTACTGCAGCCCAGCCCGCCTCCGGACACGTCATCCATCAATCCATTGGTCAATACGACCGTGAAGCCGGGCAAGATGTTCCTCTTCGACCTTGAATCGCGCTTCGCCAAAGACGTTGCCACCAAAGGCGGTGCGGGCTTCGCCGCGTGGTTCGCTGATGACGGTGTGGCGCTCGGGAACGGCAAAGCACCAGTGGTGGGTAAAGTGGCCATTGAGAAATCTGCCGCCTGGACGCCGCAGCAATACCAGCTCACATGGACCCCAACCGATGCGGTGATGAGTCCGCAGGACGATATGGGTTACACGTGGGGACACTTTGAAGGCCGCAGCAAGGACGCGAATGGGAATCCTGTGCTCACCAGTGGCCGCTATATGACCATTTGGCGCAAAGAGCCTGATGGCTCCTGGAAAGTGGTCCTTGACGCAGGGGCGGACGATGCTCCATCTGCCGGCGATTGCTGCAAGCTGCCACCCGCTGAGCGATAGAAACTCACCTGAGTCAACCGGCTCCGTCCAATGAACAGACAATCAGCCTCTTTTGGGCCGGGCGCCTGCCAGCGCACGGCCCTTCTTTAGAATGGGGGGGAGCGATTAGTCTAGGTGTATCCCCGCGCGATTGAAGGGTCTCTGTCTTGTTGGGAGCCGAGCGCCGGATCCGAGGAGTTTCGCATTGAAGAGGAAGTCATTTCTGTCACTTTTTGCCGCGGCAATGGCGATGATTTCGTCGCTTGCGGCCATTGCACAGGTTGCGCCAGATAAGCCGGTTGCCGAGCCCACAAATGGGCCGGTGTACAAGTATGAAGCCTTTGCGGGCTTCGGCTACACGAGCATCAACCAGGTGAACCAGTCGCGGAGCGGCCTGATCGGCGCAGAAGGTGGGGTAAGGCGCGATTGGGGCAAGTACTTCGGCATCAATGCCATGTACGGCTACTACGCTTGGGCTGCAACACAAGCGAACCCAGGCAACCCGAAGATCGACATGATTCTGCTTGGTCCTGAACTGCATGCGCCCCTTTACGGACGCGTGAGCGGATCCATTCGCTCTTGGTTTGGTACTGCGCACATGAGCAACATACCCATTCAGCCCGACTACTCCTTCGCCGGAGGCGTTGGCATCGGGCTGGACTATGCGCTGAACAACCGGTTATCCCTGCGCCTGGCAGGCGACGATATCGGATCTGCCTTCACCGTCGTCCCCTATGTATCCGGCTCATCCACCCACACGCGCTTCAATGCACACGCAACCTTCGGCGTAGCGTACAAGTTCTAACCCCGCCACGGATCATCTCTGAACCCCATCCTTTGCCCCGCAAAGGATGGGCGGCTTCAACTCCCCTCTCAAAGCACCTCAATATAGCTTGCTTAAGAATCTTGTCCCGGTCCTTTATTACAACGACACGGCTTCAGCCGGGCCGCACCATCCCACCCAAGAAACCTCGGGCCCCCACCCCCGCCGAACCGTGCTGCAATCCAAAAGGTGAGGCAAAAGTGGACTTTCCACTTATTGCTGGCCAAACGCGCCAGGCAAGACCACAAAGAACTGGCCAAAACGTGCATCCACGGTCTTAGCTTCAGAACGGCCACATACTCTTCACCAAAAACATGCGATTTGGCCAGGAGTTCCTCACCTTTTCGAGGCCGCGCTGCAACCGATGCACGGCTCCATTCGCTACAATTCTCGCAATTCCATGACTTCTTCCCCGTTCGAAACAAGGCGCATCAATACGCCTGCTCAGGTTCTGTTTGCGAGCCTCGTAGGCACGGCTGTTGAATTCTTCGACTTTTATATCTATGCAACGGCAGCGGTTATCGTCTTCCCGCACCTTTTCTTCCCTTCCGCTGATCCGGCATCGGCAGTGCTGGCATCACTGGCCACATTTGCCATCGCTTTTCTGGCGCGGCCCATCGGCGGCGTGCTCTTTGGCCACTTCGGAGACCGGCTGGGGCGCAAAAAAACGCTGGTTCTTGCCCTGATGACCATGGGACTTTCAACATTCCTGATTGGCGTGTTGCCGTCCTACGCATCAATTGGGATTACCGCACCGATCCTGCTGGCTCTTTGCCGTTTCGGACAGGGCATCGGTCTGGGCGGTGAATGGGGTGGCGCAGTTTTGCTGGCCGTTGAGAATGCCCCGCCTGCCAGGCGCGCGCTGTATGGGATGTTTCCGCAACTAGGCGCGCCGATTGGGTTTGCGCTCTCCGGCGGGGTGTTTCTGCTTTTGTCGCGCATGCTGACGGACGCGCAGTTCTACTCGTTCGGCTGGCGGCTGCCGTTTCTGGCGAGCGCAGTGCTGGTGCTTCTGGGATTGTACGTTCGGCTGAGCATCACAGAAACGCCGGTATTTGCCGCGGCTAAGAAGCGCGCCGAGCACGTGCGTGTACCGATGCTTGCGGTGGTGCGGAATCATCTGGGACAAGTGATTGCAGGCATTCTGGTTTGCCTGGCAACATTCACGCTGTTCTATCTGCTGATTGTGTTCACACTGTCCTGGGGAACGACGGCACTGCACTACGAACGGGGTCGCTTTTTGACAATGCAGCTTGCCGGGATCGTGTTCTTTGCAGTGGGGATTCCCTTCTCTGCGTGGCTGGCCGAATACGGGCGTAAGCCAGTGATGCTGGGCGTGTCCGCACTGATTGCGCTGTTTGGCTTCGCGTTCGCGCCGATGTTCGAGTCTGGCCACAACGGCGCAGTGGCAATGCTGATGATTGGGTTGACTTTGATGGGCCTGACATACGGGCCACTGGGGACCGTAGTTTCAGAGATGTTTCCGACAACCGTGCGCTACACGGGCGCTTCGATTGCTTTCAGCATGGCGGGAATTCTGGGCGCCTCACTGGCGCCGTACATTGCCACCTGGCTGGCACAGCACTTCGGTTTGAAGTACGTGGGCTATTATCTGACTGCTTCCGCGCTGCTGACGATAGTGGGCCTGCTGATGACGCGGGAGACACGGGACGAGAGGCTGGACCAGCCGGCGAGTTGAGCTGCTCCTAAAAAATCATGGACTATGTGGCCAAATCGAGGGTCAGTGGTGAGGAGAAGCTAGCCATTTTTGTGCACCAAGTGGTGAAAGGCAGATTGGCGAGCACAACATGGCCGCATGTGGCGGGTTTGGCCAGCAAAAGGTGGAAAGTCCACATATAAGTGGCCAAACCTGCATTGCAAGCGGCAGATTGTCGCTTGCAATGCAGGCAGGCAATGCTTGCAGTGCTTTTAGACTTCGTGCTGTTCAAGAAGTCTGGCAATGACGAGGAGGCTTCCAGGCGCGGCGCTCTCGAGTTTGGCTCCGTCCTGCGATGCGCAGAACCTTGGGCTGAGATCCCTCGATGATTACCGGGCCGGGCCTTTCATGTTTCTATTCCCGTTCTTCTGCTGACACGCAAGATTCGGAACGAATCGGAGGCACAGGTCAAAGTAACCCATACCTTGCCGTCCTATAACTCGCTACGTTCGGCTAAGACGAACCATCATAAGAAACGCCGGTAATCTATCTAAAACTATTCAAATAGGGTAGATTACGAGGAATTCGACTTAGAGCAAAGTTGAAGGGGTCTCATCGCCGTCCTGGGGGAACCTGGCAATCGGCGATGAGTGGGGCCAAATTTCGATGGACAAGCCAGATCTCGGTCAGATTATGCCATCCGCCGAGTACTTTGCTGACTACGATTCAGCCTATGGCGAGGATATCGATTCGCTCCTGGCGCAAACACAGCTCATCGACATGGATGCGATGAGCAAGGAGTTTGCCAGTCACTTTTACAACCATCTTGGCGAACGCGAAGAAAGCTCTTCTGTATTGTCGCGGCTAAGCCCGCAGGAACGAGCCCATTTGCATGCAAAGCAGGCAGAGCATCTGTGTTCGTTTCTACAGCCACGCATGTGCGCCGAAACTCAATACAAAAGAGCGCTGCTGATTGGGCGATTTCACGAACTGGTGGGCGTGAGTCTGCCGATTCAGATGGAGACCTATCACCTCTATCACAACAAGATCGATCAATTGACGCTTGGTTTTGACCTGGAGGAAACACTACGCGCGAAGCTCAGGAGCGCACTGCATCAGCGATTACAGCTTGACCTAGAGGCGCAGATTGCCAGCCACGCGCAGTTCGATACCGCCATTGTTCAATTTCATGCGCAATTCGATCAGGCTATCCAAAACGCAAGCAACCTGGCAGACATGATGCGGAACTGCCTGCAGGTTCTGGGCGACTTTGACGGTATAGCGGCCTGTCTGTTTTCGCGGCCTGACTCACATGGCGTGATGCAGATTGAAGCCGAGGGCGGCAAGGACGGGCACGCCTATGCGGAAACGATGCGATCGAAGAAAGTACCCTTCTTCAAAACAAATCCCGACGACCCTTCTGGAAAAGGCCCGGCGGGCCGCGCGTGGCGAAGCGGAGAAATACAGGTAAACAATTCCTTCGCCACCTCGGAGAATCTGCATCCGTGGAGGGCTGAGGCGCAAGCCCTTGGATTCCGCTCTTCTGTGGCGGTTCCGCTATTGGATAGCTCAGGACAGGCGTTCGCGATTTTGAGTCTCTACAGCAAGTGGCCGGGATTTTTTGGCGCAACTACCCGTGAAGCGATGCTTCGCCAGATTCAGCAATCAATGAGTCATGCGGTATTGCGTTATGAGCGGACGCGAGTTGTATCCGCGGAACTGGGCCAGACGTACAGACGGTACCTGAACAACAATGCGGTTCAGATGTTCTACCAGCCAATCGTGGACCTGCGCACGGGCAAATTGCATGGCGTGGAAGCTCTGGCCCGGTTGCTGGATGACGATGGACAACTTATCCCACCCGGCGCATTTTTGCCTGCCTTGGGAGATGCCGGGTTGTTGACGTTATTTCAAAGCGGCCTGCAGCAGGTGTGCAAGGACTATCTGGATTGGCGGGAGCAGGGACTGGACGCAGACCTTTCCGTTTCAATCAATCTGCCGCCGAACGGACTGGGGCAGGATGTGTACCGCGATTCTGTCTTTGAAATCCTGGGTCAGTGGAGCCTGCCTTCCAACGTGCTCACTCTGGAGATGCTCGAGGACAGGGACATGCAGGACACGGCGCAGCGTGACAAGAGCATCGCCGAGTACCAGAGCGCCGGCATTCATATTGCACAGGATGATCTGGGGTCGGGCTATAGTTCGTTGCTGCGCATGGATAGAGTTGCCTGCGACCAGGTAAAGATTGACCAGGCACTGGTGCGAGGCACGCTGCAACGACCATTGCGCGCGCTGGAGTTTATTTATCACCTGACGTTGCTGGCACAGGGGTTTGGCGCGGAAGTGGTGGTGGAAGGGCTGGAGGACCAGGGCCTTATAGAAGCCGCCGCAATTCTGGGAGCCGATCTGGGACAGGGATTTGGCATAGCGCGACCAATGCCCGCAAAGGATCTTCTGGGATGGAGCCGCCAGTGGAAATTTCCGGTTGACGCTGAACACCCCAGTACGGCTCTGGGAGCGTTGGCAGGCTTTCTGCTGTGGGACCACAAGCTGAAGAATGTTTCCGACTGGCCGGAAATGGCTGTGAACTTTGTCAAAGAGCCGTGGCTGGTGCATCGCTATATTGAACGCAATGCGCGCACGGATTCAGAGCTTGCGTCCGCACTGGAGCGCACGCAGATTCTGGCGTTGCAAGGACACCGGAACACGAAGTACAGGCAGATGCGCGATGAGCTGATTGAACTGCTGGTGCGCATCTGGCTGGAAGAGAGAAAGTAAGAAGGCTTGTCTGCTGTGCGGCCGGATGTTGGCCGCATACATCAAGTACGCAGAGACTCATCATTCACATGGGATTCAGGTATGCCCATCCTTCGCTACACGAAGGACGGGCACAAATTCCCGGGAGTATCTTTCAGCCTTCTTCGGACTCGCGCAGTTTGGCAATCACAGAAAAATCTTCGAGCGTGGTGGTGTCGCCTTTAACTTCGCCGTGGGTGGCCAGCTCGCGCAGCAGGCGGCGCATGATTTTGCCGGAGCGGGTTTTGGGCAGGGCTTCGGTGAAGCGAATGTCGTCCGGGCGAGCGAGCGCGCCGATTTCTTTCGCGACCCACTTGCGGAGTTCGTCCTTCAGGGCTTCACTGGGCTCATTGCCGCTCTCGAGCGTGACGAAGGCGGAGATCGCCTGGCCTTTGAGTTCGTCTGGCCGGCCGACGACTGCGGCTTCTGCAACCTTGGAGTGTGCGACGAGCGCTGACTCGACTTCCATGGTGCCGAGGCGGTGGCCTGAGACATTGATGACGTCATCGACTCGGCCCATGAGCCAGAAATAGCCGTCGCTGTCGATGCGGGCGCCGTCGCCGGTGAAGTAGCAGCCGGGGACGTCGGTCCAATAGGTATTCTTGAAGCGCTCAGGGTCGCCATAGACGGTGCGGGCCATGGAGGGCCAGGGACGCTTGACGACGAGCAGGCCGCCGGAGCCTTTGGGCACGGCGTGGTATTTGCCTTCCGCGTCGGGCTTGGTGACGACTTCCGGCTCGATGCCGAAGAATGGGCGCGTGGCGGAGCCGGGCTTTGCGGCGACTGCGCCGGGAACTGGCGCGATCATGATGGAACCGGTTTCGGTTTGCCACCATGTGTCGACGATGGGGCAGCGATTGCCGCCGATGACTTCGCGATACCACATCCATGCTTCAGGGTTGATGGGTTCGCCGACGGTGCCAAGCAGGCGGAGCGAGCTGAGGTCGTGCTTCACGATGTGCTCGTCTCCCCACTTGATGAAGGCGCGGATGGCGGTAGGCGCGGTGTAGAAAATGGTGACTTTGTGGTCTTCGACGATCTTCCAGAAGCGCGAGAAGTCCGGCCAGTTGGGTGCGCCTTCGTACATAAGGACGGTTGCGCCGTTCTGCAGCGGGCCGTAGACGATGTAGCTGTGGCCGGTGACCCAGCCGATGTCTGCGGTGCACCAGTAAATGTCGTCTTCGCGAAGGTCGAAGATGTATTTGCTGGTGAGGTAGGTTTGGACTGCATAACCGCCT
>JAGWSG010000049.1 GCA_028876335.1 Acidobacteriota bacterium | reverse complement strand
ACGTTCTCTTCTTCGCCGTACCCAGCAACAGGGCGCTGGAGGCCAAGCGCGAAGCCGGCACCGCGCCGGTCTACAACTACCTCTTCACCTACGAGTACCCGGTCAACGGTGGCACCACGGCCTTCCATACTGCTGAACTTGCTTTCGTCTTCCACAATTTGCACGATCGCCAGGTACGCATTGCCACTGGGGACGCTCCCGCCGGCTACGCTCTGCAGGACAAGGTCTCACGCGCCTGGATCAACTTCGCCCGTACCGGCAATCCATCGCAGGCTGGCCTTGAGTGGAAGCCCTACACCAAGCAGGACCCCACTACCATGGTCTTCGACCACACGAGCGGATGCCGTCAACTGCACTACGAGAAGTTCGAGCCGTTGATGCCTGAGCAGATGGGCTTTGGATTCTTCAGACCGAGGAAGGCTTAGTCTGCCCACAATTGACCCGGAGGATAGTCCTGCGCGACGACAGCTCTCCTCGCACTCTGCTATTCTCCGGTTCTGCGGCTTTCCCGCCGTTTAGCCGCGTCCGCGCACTTTTAAGTCTCACATTGCAGGGAGGTCTTTCGTGAAGAAACATTTGCTTCTGGTTCTGGCCCTTACGGCCGCGCTCTCCATTCCCGCCTTCGCCGCGCTCAAAGTGGGTGACTCGGCGCCCGCATTCTCCGCGCCCGCCTCGCTCGCAGGCAAGGAATTCCACTTCTCTCTCAAGGCCGCATTGAAGAAGGGACCGGTCGTTGTCTACTTCTATCCCTCGGCCTACACCGGCGGTTGCGACATTGAGGCCCACACCTTCGCCGAAGAAAAGGGCAAGTTCACCGCTGCCGGCGCCAGCATCATTGGCGTCTCGCAAGACAGCATGGCGCGCCTCAAGCAGTTCTCCGCAGACCCCAACTTCTGTGCAGGTCAGTTCCCCGTTGCCTCCAACCCCGATGGCAAAATCGGCGAGGCCTACGGCGTGACTTCCTTCCCCGGCAAAGCCGGCCAGAAAGACGTGCGCGGCCAGGAAATCGGCCACGGCTTCTTTGAGCGCATCACCTTCGTCATCGATAAAGACGGCAAGATCGTCTCGGTGCTCTCCTCCAAAGACGACCAACTCTCGCCCGCTGAGCACGTGCAAAAGTCCTTGGAAATTGTGCAGAAGCTCAACCACAAGTAAGTCTTGAAACACTAAGAGAGTGAAGCGCGCGCCATCGGTGCGCGCTTCCTCGCATCTGCAATAAAATCTCCCCCGGCGCTCTCATACATTTCAAAGTCATCTTCAATTGCCAATGGCACGTTTCCTTTCTTTCGCCGGGCACACGCATTCGCTCGCTCCGTTTGTCCACCAGGAACGCAACTATCCACAAATTCCTCGATTTTTGGGGGCCAAACTTCCAGAAAAATATGGCGATTGCACCGATTCGCAGATTACCCCTTCAATTCGGCGAGCAATTCCTTACTTTTCTTCTTCACTTTGGCTACAAATTCATCTCTTTTCGCACGCCACAAAAGTCCCTATTCACTTTGTGCCTGAATCCGTCGCACCGCCTCCGCTGCATCGCGTGCCACGGTCAGCAGCGCGCGATTGTGGTCGCGGAGAAAGCCAGAGGATACGGCCGTGTCCAGGAATGAGAGCAGTCCATCGAAGTAGCCAAGTGTATTGATAAGCACCAGCGGCTTGGCGTGGATCTTCAACTGCGCCCAGGTCACAATCTCCATCAGCTCATCAAGCGTCCCGTAGCCGCCGGGCAGAATCAGGAAGGCGTCGGCCAGGTGCACCATGCGGGCCTTGCGCTCGTGCATGCCGCGGACTATCTCTAATCTCGTCAATCCGTTGTGGGCAACTTCGCTGTCTGAAAGAATCTTCGGGAGAACGCCGATGACCTCCGCGCCGCCGGCCATTGCCGCATTGGCCACTGCGCCCATCAGGCCCACACTCGCGCCGCCATAAACCATGCCAAACCCGGCCCGCGCCAGTTCCACGCCCACTTGTTTTGCTTCGTTCAGGAATGCCGGATGGTTGCCCGGCGCCGAGCCGCAATAGACGGCCGCATATCGGCCCGACCTTTCTTCGCCTCCACTGCTCACATCGTCCTCGGTCCAAAGAACTCGCGCAACACTGCGGCCACCTTATCCGGTTCGCCGTCGTGCCCCGCAGGACCAGTATGTCCCATCCCCTTCAGTTCAATGCGCCGTGCATGTGGAATCACATTCTCCAGCTTGTCCAGGGTGTTTTTCAGCATGGCCGGAGTCTTTGACCCACCCAGCAGCAGCACTTCGGCGTGCGCAATTCTGTAGGACTCCAGAGTTCCCTTGCTCTCTACCATCAGCTTGTAGTCGTAGCTCTGCATGGGGATCAGGGACTCGAGCGCCGTCTCGCTCGGGGTGAACTCTTCCTTTTCCTGCGCCATGGCCTGCTTAAAGCTGCGTTCCAGCAGAAAGCGCGGAAGTTTGCCCACAATCGTGTTGGGGAGCATGCCCCAGCCTTTCATCACGGTCGTTAAAGCCTCAGCCATCTGCCCTTTAGCCAGCTCTTTTTCATAGCGCCGCATCACCGGCGCCAGAGTCTCAATCAGGCTTCCATCCACGTCCAGTGGCGGTTCATAAAGAGCAATCTTGCGCAGTCCCGAGTACACCATCAATGCCTGCAGCAGGATCAGGCCACCCGTACCCACTCCAAATGCAATGCGCGCCTGGCTCTTGAACAACATGGCGGTCAGGTCCTCAACCTCACGCTCCAGGCAATAGCCGCTGCCAATGGGCCCGCTGGTTCCGCGGCCCCGCCGGTCGGGAATATACACCGTGAATCCATCCGCCAACGCCCGGCCCAGTTCCATCAAGTGTTGCGAGGAGGAGAGACTCCCGTGCAGCAGGACAAGCGAAGGTCCCTCGCCGAACTTGCTGTATCCAATCGCCGTGCCGTCATTGGAGGTTACGGCACCCGTAATGGTGGAAATGGAGGGAGCGTACATGGGGGTCGAGTCTCGCGCGGAACGAGGTCATCTTAGCATCGCTCCTATGCGGATTTGTTGAAGTATCGGACGTTAGACTCAACCAAAGTCATCAACGGTACACTGGTTTCTGACCAGCTTTTTGGAATTTCCAGTGCATTCACTCATTGCTCATCTCAATCCCGAACAACGCGCCGCCGTGGAAGCCACGGAAGGTCCGTTGCTGATTCTTGCCGGTGCGGGGTCAGGCAAAACACGCGTCATCACCAGCCGTATTGCCTGGCTCATTGACCAGGCCCACGTCGCGCCCGACGCAATTCTGGCTGTCACCTTTACCAACAAGGCCGCGGCTGAGATGGGTGAGCGCGTTAACAAGCTGCTGGGTCATGCAGCTCTTTCCAAACCACTTATCGCCACTTTTCATTCGCTGTGTGTGCGCATTCTCCGGCGCGATATCGAGGTACTGCAGATTAACGGCAAGGGGCTGACGCGCTCGTTCGCCATTTACGACGAGAACGACCAGCAGGGCATCGTAAAGCAGATTATGAAGCGCTTCGGCATGGACACGAAGCAGTTGACGCCACGCACAGTGCTGAGCCGCATCTCCTGGGCAAAGAACCATATGGTCGATCCCCAGGACTATTTTCTTGGCTCGTCTGACCCGAATGGCGAGCGTATCGCGCACATATTCAAGGCTTACCGCGACGACCTGATGAAAAACAACGCGATGGACTTCGACGATCTGCTGCTGGAAGCCGTGCGCGTGCTTAAAGTGTCATCCGAGGTCCGCGAGCGCTACCAGCGCCGCTACCGCTATCTGCTTGTGGACGAATATCAGGACACCAACCGCCCGCAGTACGAACTGATGAAGCTGCTCGCCGGCGAAGCGAAGAATGTGTGCGCCGTTGGCGATGAAGACCAGTCCATTTACTCCTGGCGCGGCGCGGATATCCGCAACATTCTCGAGTTCGAGCAGGATTTTCCCAACGCCCGCATTATCCGCCTCGAACAAAACTACCGCTCCACCCAAGTCATCCTTGAGGCAGCAGGAGCTGTCGTCGCCAACAACCTCCGCCGCAAAGGCAAGAAACTCTGGACCGACCGCCAGGGCGGATCGCTGATTGGGTATTACGAAGCGCCCGACGGCGAAAATGAAGCGCTTTTTATCGCAGATAAGATCCAGGCGTTCCTGCGCACGTCAACAAATGAAGGCGCAGACGCGCATTGCGCCGTTCTCTACAGAACCAACTCCCAATCCCGCCTGGTGGAAGAAGCGCTGCGGCGCTACAACATCAGCTACACCATGGTGGGCGGATTCAGCTTCTACGAGCGCGCCGAGATCAAGGATCTGCTGGGCTACTTGCGGCTAGTGCGCAATCCGCATGACTCGATGGCGCTGCAGCGCGTGATCAATACGCCCGCACGCGGCATCGGCGCAACCACACTTGCGACGCTCGAACGGCTGGCGCTTGAGACGGGTACGTCCACATGGGATGCGATTGGCGCGGCGATTACAAACAAGCTCATTCCAACCCGTGCGCTGATGGCACTCGACACGTTTCGCAAGCTGATGATTGAAGCGCAGACCATGATGGATCCCGATTTTGCGGGGAAGCTGAACACGGGTGAAGAGGCCGGAGCAGTTGAGTCGGATGGCGATACGGACTTTGCGTTCGGTGCGGAGAGCAGCGCGAGCACGGGCGATACAGAATTTGATTTCAATTTTGGCGCGAATGACGACCAGATTCCGCTGCTGGACGCGAGCCACTTTTCTCCCTTTGCGGAAGCGAAAAAGAAGCCCTTTTTGAAGCCTGCTGCGAAGATTGAATCGAGCAAAGCGGACAAGGCTGAAAAGAGCGCGATGGAGACTCTGGAAGCGCTGGCGGCCAGCTCCACGGCACGCAAAGATGTGGCCACGCTGCCGGAACTGATCCGATTCCTCATCGATCGGACGGGGTACATCAAGGCGCTTGAGGCTGAGGGGTCGCCCGAGTCATTCAGCCGGATAGAAAATCTGAAGGAACTGGCCAACGCTGCGCATGACGCGGAAGAACGCGGCGAAACGCTGGCCGAATTTCTCGATCACGCAGCGCTCGCATCGGACACTGACCAGTTCGACCCCGATTCCCGCGTGACATTGATGACACTTCACGCCGCAAAAGGCCTGGAATTTCCTCTCGTTTTTCTCGCCGGAATGGAAGAAGGCTTGTTTCCTCACTCGCGTACGCTGATGAATCCGGAAGAGCTGGAAGAGGAGCGCAGGCTTTGCTACGTGGGCATGACGCGGGCCATGAACACGCTGGTGCTGACGCGTGCGCGCTATCGGCGCCGCTACGGCAATGATGCTCCGGAGGCATCAGTGCCTTCGCGATTCCTCGAAGAGATACCGCCGCCGCTCATGGAAGCCCTGGGCAGCACCCGGCCCTCAGCATGGACAGTGCCGGCCTATAGCTTTGGCGCAGGAAAGAGTGGTTCGCGCTATGGCGGGCAGCGCGGCGGGACTGACTTTGGCGAGCGGCATTACAACTACGAGGATGAGAGCCAGGAGATACCGCGCAGCACGGCAAATGGCGGCAACCGCAGCTCCACAACACGCAAGAAGGCCGATGCGGGTTCCATCGACAACATTGCGCGCTTTTTCGGCGGTAAGCCCGGCGCATTTGCACGGCCGGAAATGGATCTACCGGATCCGAAAGGTTCGACTGGACTGAACAAGGGGCAGCGCGTGCGCCACTCCAAGTATGGAGAAGGAACGATCCTGATTCGCGAGGGCGACGGTGAAAACGCAAAGCTGACGGTGATGTTTCCGCGCCACGGCATGAAGAAGCTGATGGAAAAATTCGCGAACCTTGAAAAGATTTAGGGTACAGCCGCACAACGCGTTTCGCGTACCTTCATCAAAGAGATTAGAGTCCCAGGAAAGAGAGCGGGTTGAATCATGAGCGAACGAAAGGCACTTACTTCCGCAGAAATCGAAACCGCGCTGCATGCGCTTCCAGGCTGGAGCGTTGTGGAAGGAAGCGGCGAAACACCGACGCATGAGCTGCATAAGCGGTTTGGATTCAATGACTTTGCTCAAGCGATTGCCTACATCACTTCGGTTGCAGGTCCCATTGATGCGATGAACCATCATCCGCGCTGGGAAAACGTGTGGAACCGGATTGATGTGTATCTTTCAACCCACGATATAGGCGGACAAATTTCTGCCAACGATGTGAAGCTGGCGGAGTTGCTCGAGTCCCATTTCGCAACAGCGAAGAGCAAATCTTAGCGTGCGTGCGGAGCCGGTACGATTCTGAACATCTGTCCTGAAAGTTGCGGCGTCTAAAATGGGAAGAGAGGCTCCGTATCAATCGTGCGCCGACACAAAGGCATGCGCTGGAGCTTCAACCGGAGGAGTTTGATGGCACTTTTTAAGACTTCCAATCCTGCCCTTGGCGAAAAAACGTTCGATGGCAACCAGGGGTTGCAGTACGGCGGCACCATTGACGCCACTGAGCGCATGACCATGAACGGCACGGTGAACAAGACCGGCATTCTGCTGGTTCTTGCCATGGCCTCAGCCATGTGGACGTGGATGCAGTTCATGCAGTCGCAGGATATGGGCGCGATTTCCGGCTGGATGCTGCTCGGTTTCTTCGGCGGATTTATCGTCGCGCTGGTCACCATCTTCAAGAAAGAATGGGCGCCAGTAACCGCTCCCATCTACGCCCTGCTGGAAGGTCTTGCCCTGGGCGGGATCTCCGCCTTCTACAACCTGCGGACGCATGGCATCGCCATTCAGGCTGTGGGCCTGACCTTTGGCACACTTTTTGTGATGCTTTTCCTGTATCGCTCAGGCATGATTCGCGTGACGCAGAAGTTTCGGATTGGCGTAATTGCGGCAACCGGTGGCATCGCGCTGTTCTATATCGCGGAGATGATATTGGGCTTCTTTGGCGTCCAGTTCACCACCATCAACGGCTCTGGCATCATCGGCATCGGATTCAGCCTGCTGGTGGTGGGCATTGCGGCCCTCAATCTGGTGCTCGACTTTGACTTCATCGAGCATGGTGTGAATGCCGGCGCTCCCAAATACATGGAGTGGTATGGCGCATTCGGCATCATGGTCACGCTGGTTTGGCTGTATCTTGAGATGCTGCGCCTGCTCTCAAAGCTCAACAGCCGCAACTAACTATCTGTACAAAGGACGACAAAACCCCGCCGCGAGCGGGGTTTTGTTCGTCTGGAACAGCAAGTCCCGGTGCCTCTGCGCTTTGTTCGCCTTCAAATCCCTGTTACCATAAATCTCGGCCTTGCCCGCGCCGCGGGATAATTTTGGGGCCAGCTGATGGAAAGAGGATTTTCTCTGTGGCAGATACGAAAAAGGTTGAAGACAAGATTGAGCGCAAGAAGGTAAAGCGTGCAGCCCGCAAGAAGGCCGCACCCAAGGCCAAGCGCACCACGCCGCGCGGCTCCAATAAGAAGAAGGTCAAAAAGTTGGCACGCGGCCAGTCGAAGCGTTAAGGTTCGCGCGCATCTTGTGCATTTCAGCAAGGCCGGCTCACTGCAGCCGGCCTTCTGCTTTTTCAGGGCAGCGCAAGGTCAGGTGGTCTGTTTCAGGAAAACTCAGGCTTCCACAAACGAAACCTCACTCGGTACACTGCCACAAAGACCTCGCACGACTTTCACAGATCACAACTCTGCACGCACAGGAGAACTGCTCTGGCCAGCCAACTGTTTGCCCGCAAGTCCATTGACAAGCTGATCCGGGAATCGGAAGACCCGGAACACGCGCTCAAAAAGACGCTCGGACCATGGTCGCTTACCGCACTGGGCATTGGTGCAGTCATTGGTTCGGGCATCTTTACGGTGATTGGCACGGCCATGGCGGGGCAGAAGTTTTCCGCGCCATCGATTGAAAACACGCCACTGATTCACTATCTGCTGACCCAGACGCCCATGGCTGGAAGGCCCGGCGCCGGTCCGGCGCTGGCAGTCTCATTGGTCATGGTGGCCATTGTCTGCGTGTTCACCGGTCTTTGCTATGCGGAACTGGCGTCCATGATTCCGATTGCGGGCTCTGCGTATACGTACACCTATGCAACGCTGGGCGAGCTGGTGGCGTGGATTATCGGCTGGGATCTGATTCTGGAATATGCCTTCAGCAATATGAGCGTGAGCGTGGGCTTTGCCGCTCATATTGAGGCGCTGCTGGAGTGGATTGGCTGGAAGCCGCCGCTTGAATGGATTTCGCCGGCCTATCTGCCGACGGGCTTGCAGGATTTTTCCGGCAGAGATCTCTACGCGCCTGGGTGGCATTTCGGCTTCAACATCCCCGCGTTTCTCATCGTCATGATTCTCACCGTGGTGCTCGTGCGCGGCATTCGCGAGTCGGCACGCACGAACAACATCCTGGTACTGGTGAAGATCATCGCGATTCTGACATTTATTTTTGCCGCGGCAAATTTTGTCCATCCCATCAACTGGCATCCGTTTGCGCCAAATGGGTGGACGGGTATGCTGTCGGGCGGATCGATTATTTTCTTCACCTACATTGGGTTTGATTCGGTTTCAACGGCGGCGGAAGAGTGCAAAAAGCCGCAGCGTGATTTGCCCTTCGGCATCCTGGCCACACTGATTGCATGCACGCTGCTTTATAGCGGCGTGGCCATTGTGCTGAGTGGCATTGTGCCGTGGCAGTCGCTGATGGGTGACGGTGCGCCGGTAGTGAACTCGCTGAAGCGGCTGGCGATGGCGCAGGGCGGCGGCATTCTGCACTGGATTGAGCTGGTGGTGCTGATTGGCGCGATGCTGGGAATGATCTCGTCGATCCTGGTGTTCCAGCTTGGCCAGGCGCGTGTATGGTTCGCCATGTCGCGCGACAAGCTTTTGCCTGACGTTTTCGGCAAGATTCACAAGGAGTTCCGCACGCCGGCCGTGGCCACATGGGTTGCGGGCTTCGTGGTGGGCATTCCTGCAGGACTGCTCGATATCGGAACGGTATCCAACCTCTCGAACATTGGAACACTTTTCGCGTTTGTGCTGGTGTCCATTGCGGTCCTGCTGCTTCGCTATCGCGAGCCGGAGCGGCCACGCGCCTTCCGCGCGCCATTTGGGCCACTGTTTCCCATCCTCAGCATCATCTTCTGCATCATCCTGATGATGGGCCTGGAAGTGATGACCTGGATGACCTTCTTCATCTGGCTTGCTATTGGGCTGGTGATCTACTTCTTCTACAGCCGTCATCGCAGCGAGTTTGCGCCGGCGCGCTAGCTGACTGAATCGAGCTGAACCGCACGTGGACCGCTCTCAATGTGAGCGCCAAAGTTTGCGGAGAAGATGATGTCAAAAGCTTTCTCGAGGAGGAACGACCCTGTTCACGTTCAAAAACCTCTCTTTTGCCGCACTCGTAGTGCTGGCTTGCGTAGCCGCAATTCCTTCACATGCAGCATCCAATGAGTCGGCCAAGGCGTTATTTGCGCACGCCAAGGCGGAAGCCAAAGCCGAACACAAGAACGTGTTGGTGGTCTTCTCCGCGTCGTGGTGCGGACCATGCCATATGTACGAGCGCTATCTTGACGACTCCCACATGAAGCCCATCTTGGACAAGGCCTTTGTGGTGCAGCGCATTGATGTTGGTGAGCGCGCGAGCGATCCGAAGCACGCGGATACACCTGGCGGCGACTGGCTTCGGGCGGAGTTGGGAGCGAAAGGCGAGCCGGGTTTTCCGTTCATCGTGATGACCGACCCGAACGGTAAGCCAATTGTGAACTCCTACGTGGACGACAAGCCGGACGAGAATGTCGGCTACCCGGTTTTGCCACAGGAAGTCGATTGGTATATGGAAATGCTGAAGCGCGCCGCGCCGACCCTTACGCCAGCAGAGCTTGCAGAAACACGCACATGGTTGAAAACACATAGCCTGCACTAAAAGGCTCCGGAGAGGGCCACTTTGGGGGAATGTGCAGGCGAAAATTTTCTTTGAAAATGCGTGCTCCAAAGGGTCGAAATGGAGTCAAAATGAAGCAGGAGGATAAGGCAATGGAATCCTTCCTTCAACTCAATCTGAATACCCCCGAGAAAAAGCCTGAGAACGCAAGTTCAACCCAATCTGCCAGCAACGAGCAGAAGCCGCTGGTTGTAGGCAAAAAGCTGAATCGCATGGCCAACCGTGCCGCGCACAAGGCGGCTACGGTCTACAACCGAGGCGGATCAAGCTTGTTCTCAAAATAGAGTTAGCGCTGGCCAATGGCGCGCGTGAGGGCTTCTGACGAGGTTGAGGCTTGAATTTTGTTTTCTTGCCTGACGCTTCCCAGAGCAAACGGTTCAAGCCAGGAAAGCGTTGCGTGCAAACCTGCTTTCTTTCCGGCTGAAGAGAGACTGCGCTTGGCGCGTTTCGCGGATACACTCAAAATGTGACCGAAATTGCGCAGTTTATTCGCAGCCTGCCCAAGGCTGAGCTCCATCTGCACCTTGAAGGCACCATTGCGCCGTCCACTCTGGTGGAACTGAGCCACCGCCACGATCATCCACCGCTCACGCTGGAGGAAGCGAAGGCCTTTTACCAGTTCAACGACTTTTCCGGGTTCATCAACGCATTCCGGAATGTGACGCAGCGTCTGATCGATCCGGAAGACTACGAGCTTGCCGCCTGGCGCATGGCCGAGCAGTTGGACGCGCAGGGCGTGGTGCATGCAGAGGTCTATATCTCGGTGGGCGTCATTTACATGTGGCGCAACCACGACCCGCATGCGTTTGACCCCATATTTGCGGGCCTGGAGCGTGCCCGCCAGAGAGCGGAACGAGATCTGGGGCTCTCTATCTACTGGATTTTTGACGCGGTGCGGCACTTCACCGTTGTGGAAGCTGCACGGGTCTTTCGCAAGGCTGCGGAGATGCGCGATGAATATCCATCAATTGTTGGTATTGGCCTGGGCGGAGACGAGCGGCGCTGCGGTTCAAAGCCGTTTCGTGCTCTCTATGCCGAGGCAAGGGATGCTGGTCTCCGGCTGACCAACCATGCAGGCGAGACAACAGGGCCGGATGCGATCTGGGAGGCGCTGCGCATTGGCTCTGAGCGCATCGGCCATGCGCTTTCCGCGATAGACGACGGATCGCTGATGCAGGAGCTGCGCGCCAAGCGGATTCCGCTGGAGCTGAATCCGACATCGAATGTGCGCACGGGGGTATGTCCTTCATTCTCATCGCATCCGCTGCGACGGTACTTTGACGACGGCCTGCTGGTTACGCTGAATTCCGATGATCCGGCCTTCTTTGGCGCGAATGTTCTGGACGAGTACGTGAATGCGTACGAGCTGCAGGGCTTTACGCGCGAGGATTTGCGGTGCCTGGCTGCCAACTCGCTGGAGGCAAGCTTTTTGCCGGACGAGATGCGCAAGGCCTGGCTGGTACGCGTGGATGCGGCGAACTAGGGGTCGAGGGATGCTGTGGCCCGCATGCGGCGATGCCGGATTGGTACGAGTCTGCGACCCTAAGCGTGAAAGGTTTCAGAAGTACCTAAGTTGTATTCCTCTCACCCTAAAGAGGGAGAGCGATTTGGTCGAAGTACGCTATCATGCGGATAGGAGGCTGTGCTCCCCTGATGTCAACCGAACTGGAACCCGTCTTGCAAGTAGAGGAAGAGAACGATAGCCACGCGCTGCGTGTGATTGGCTGGTTTTCGGTCGGTATGGCTGTGGCAGCAATTGGCCTTTACGTAGGCCGCGAGATGCGGAACCGTTATCAATTCCGCCAGCGTACGCCCTACGATTTCTACTCCAACGCGGGCGAGAACCCAATCAGCGAGTTCGGCGTCGGCGTCTAAAAAGCCTTAGTTTTCTCTCCAAAAGTGCCGCCGCGGGCGGCACTTTTGCGTTTGGGAAAGAAGGCAAATCAGGCCCGGTTTTCAACCTGCACAAGAGCGGACGTGCGTTAGGCTGAGACCTATGGGCCGCATCCGCGTACTTCCCGATCACGTTGCCAATCAGATTGCCGCCGGTGAGGTTGTCGACCGGCCGGCTTCTGTCGTGAAGGAACTGCTCGAGAATGCGCTCGATGCCGGCGCGACGCGGATTCGCGTCGAGGTGGAGGCAGGTGGACGGAAGCTGATCCGCATCAGCGACGACGGGCATGGAATGAATCGCGATGATGCACTGCTCGCCTTTGAGCGGCACGCAACCTCAAAGCTCCGCACATCCGATGACCTGCTATCGATTGCGACGCTCGGATTTCGCGGAGAGGCACTGCCGTCGATTGCATCAGTGGCGCGCGTCGCACTTGAAACCGCGACGGAGCAAGATACAGCCGGCACGCGCATCGAAATTTCCGGCGGGAAAATAATGCACGTAGATGATGCCGTGCTCTCTCGCGGGACGACGATCGCTGTCTCGGATCTGTTCTTCAATACACCCGCGCGACGCAAATTTCTGCGTGCGGAGTCAACCGAGCTCTCGCATGTAACGGCGCTGGTGACACACTACGCGCTGGTACATCCGGAAAAGCATTTTGAGCTGGTGTCTGCGTCACACACGCTGGTCTCCGCTCCGCCGGTGACGCGAACGGCGGAGCGCATCTATCAAATTTTCGGTAAAGAAACACTGGAGCAGTTGTTGCCCGTGGCTGCCGAGACGCGCTTTGAGCGCGTGGGCCTGCCCGAGCCTCCGCCATGGAAGAAGGACCCCGATGAGCCGGCGCCCACGCCGGGCATGTTGCGGCTGAGTGGGTTCTACTCCAAGCCCGAGTTGCAGAAGCTCAATCGCAATTCGATCTACATCTTCATCAACAAGCGTCTTATCCGCGACCGGCTCCTGCTGCACGCAATCACGGAAGCCTATCGCAACATCATTCCGCCCACTAGCTTTCCCGTCGTGTTGCTCTTCCTCGAGATGCCGCCTGAAGAGGTCGACGTGAATGTGCACCCGGCAAAAACCGAGGTTCGCTTCCGGCAGCAGAGCATGGTGCATGACTTTGTGCGCGACAGCCTTCGGCGCGCTCTCGTTGAGGCGCGCCCAGCGGCCGGATTTCGCGCAGCACTTGATTCAGCCCCAGTGGCGAGCCCGTCACTGATGCCACCAGGCATTTCACCCCTACCGGGTTCGCCGGAATCGGCTCCGATCACTGCGCAAGGTGCCGAGTCCTTCGAGCTGACACCAAAGCCCATTACGCCTGTTCCCGGCAGGCTGGATTTTGGGGCAGCTGCCTCTAGCGCTGAGGCAGCTGTTTGGCAGCAGACAGCCGCAGCTTTGCTGGATGGACCAGCCCCAGAAGCTTCTCTTGCTGAGGCTGCGGAGGCCACCCAGGCCGCGCAGCAGGTGGAAGCAGAACAGGCTGCGGCAACGCTTAACCATCTGGGCTCGCTGAAGCCGCTGGGACAGCTCCGCGAGTCATTTATTCTGGCCACCGGCGAGGACGGACTTTGGATTATTGACCAGCATGTGGCACACGAGCGGGTTTTATTTGAAAAAATTTTGCGCGAGAGAAAAGTTGAGTCCATCCAACGCCAGCGGCTGCTGATGCCCCTCTTAGTGGAGCTGAAGCCGTGGCAGATGGTAGTCTTCGCGCGCATAGCCGAGGAGCTGGAGCGGAACGGCTTTGATGTAGAACCCTTTGGTCCTCAAACACTTGCAGTCAAGTCTGCGCCTGTGGGCCTGGAAGGCAGGGAGCTGGAACGGATGCTGGCCGAGGTGATTGAGCAGTCCGGAAGCCCCACGGAAGAAGCCCGCCAAAACGAGGATTTGGAAGCCCTGAAGACCCGCATTGCGGCATCGCTGGCCTGCCACTCGGCCATTAAAGTGAACACGCCCCTCGATCCCCAGCGCATGGAGTGGCTTTTGGGAGAGCTCGCAAAGACTGAGCATCCAACAAGTTGCCCGCACGGGAGGCCGATTGCGCTGCGCTATTCCTGGAAGGAGATCCTGCGGGCCTTCCATCGAATCTAATTCGCATTTAGAATTGGTTCCGGTGGCAGTGGTCCGCCCTTCAGTGAGCGAGCTGCCTATCCCCTGCGCCAATTTAGAAGCGAGGTTTTTCTTTGACATCGGAGCAATTGGAAGCAGCGCGCGCCGAAAGGCTGCGCCAAAACGGTCTTGGGACACTCACCTTCGAGGATGCTCGCACTTGGATTGAGGAGACGGGTCTGTGTCTATTTCTGCCCAGAAAGCAGTTTGCCTCCGCGGTTACGCCTTCATTTGTTGAGGCAATTTCAGGCCATCACGAGGAAGCTCCCAATCAGAAGCAAATTGCTGCGGCAGAAGAACTTCTGGTTCGTTTGGAGTTGGACGGAGTTGCAGTCCGGCTGAACTTGCTGGGCCAACCGGGCGAGCAGCCCGACTTTGTGGTGGCCTCCTGGGTTTTGCCCTACGTGTATGCTCTGCGCGGCGATCGCGACTGGCGTCGCAGCCCGCAGTTGACGGGTTCGCGTCAGGTTTCGCCTCTGGCGATTCAGGCCTATAAGCAGCTTGAGGCGGGCGACGCCACTGTCTCGCAGCTCAAGCATGCCCTTGGCCGTGAAGTGACTGAATCGGCCGTGGTTCGCGCCATTACTGAGCTCTGGCAGCAGTTGCGCATCATCCCTGTCATCGCAGCTCCCGGTAAGGCCGCCAAATGGCAGCTCCTGCGCCATCGCTTCCAGAAGGCCATTGCTGAAGGCGCTTCCACTTCTCAGGTGACCGCGATTTCGGTTCTTGCTTCCATCTATTTGCAGGCAGTTATCGCAGCCAGCATGGAAGAGGTAGAAGTCTTCCTCTCGCCTCTTACTGCGCGCAGCAAGGTGCGCGAAGTGATTCGCGGACTTGTGGCCACGCGGCAGGTTCACACTATCTCACTGGGTCATTCGCCGCATTTCTATGTGGCGGGCACGCTGCCCGAATTTGCGCCGGCTTCGTCCATTTACTCAAGCGCAGCTATGTCGTCTGCATCCTTCTTCCTGAGCGAAGAGGAAGAGACTCATTCGCTGCACTCGCCCGCCCGCTCGCTCACTCCGTTGCATCCGGGCCGTTTTGAGCCGCGCAGGCCGATTGGGTCGCACGCGGCGCCAGCTGTTGAACATCGCGCTCCCGCACCGTCGGCAACCGGAGACAGCCATGCTGCTGCAGCGCCGAAGCCGAGCTTCAATAACGGTAACGGGCATGGAAACGGCTCTCATACGCATGGCAATGGCAATGGTGCGCACGCGACAAGTGATCGCCGGCCCAGCCACAATGCTTCTGGCCGCCCTGCCCCACGTAGCAATGACAGCCGCCCAGCGGCCAAGCGCGCACCAGCTGCACGGCCCGGCGCCAGCTCCTCCCGTTGGAGCAATGCCAAACCGAAGAGCGGCAGCGTGCGGAAATCTTCGCACGGCAGCAGTTCGCGTCCGACTTCGAGCCATTCCAATGGTACGCATCGTTCGAACGGAACGGGCAGCTCCAGCAGTAACGGACATCGCGCCGGCAAGCCGGCAACCAAGTCCTCCACCTGGGGCAAGACAAACGGGCACAAGAGCACGGGCAAGCCGGGTGTGAAGTCGAGCAACTCACGGGTTGCAGCGACAGGCCGCAAGGACTCCCGCGTGGACGCGCGCTCGGCTCGTCCGGCTCGTAAGCCGGCACGCAGTGCAGCCAGTGTGGGCGCGGGCAGTGCCAAGCGTTATGGCTTCAAGGCTCGCCCAAGCCACGGATCCAAGAAGCGCGGATGAGCACGGCAGCTACCTCCTCGCAACTGCCCGTTTCCAGCATCATCGTCGCGATTGACGGACCTGCCGGAGCCGGGAAGAGCACGATTGCGCGGCATCTGGCACGGCATTTTGGCCTGCTCAATCTTGAGACGGGAGCCATGTACCGCGCCTTTGCGCTGAAGGCGCTGCGCACCAAGACTGCACTCGACGATGTGGAAAGCCTTGAGCGTCTTGCAGAAGCCACGGAGATTCGTCTTGAGTCGGGCGACGAGGAGAACAGTGTTCTGCTCGACGATGAGGACGTAACAGGGCAGATTCGCAATCCCATCGTTACCGATGCCGCTTCGCGGGTTAGCGTGTTTCCGCCGATTCGCGCCTGGATGGTGCGCCTGCAGCAGCAGATGGGCAGCAAGGGCGGAGTGGTGATGGAAGGCCGTGATATAGGCACCGTGGTGTTTCCCAATGCGCAGGTGAAGATCTTTCTGGATGCGGCGCCGGAAGTGCGCGGCATGCGGCGTTTTGACCAAATGGGGCCCGAGCAGACCGCACAGCCCGAAGATGTGATTCGCGAACTGCGCGCGCGCGATGAGCGCGACCGCAATCGCGAGAACTCCCCATTGAAGGCCGCCCCCGATGCAATCCTGCTTGATTCGACCAACATGACGTTGGACGAAGTGGTGGCCGAGGCCGAGAAGATTGTGATGAAAAAGATTGCCGGCTGAACCATGGGACTCAGGCTTGTGTTCACTCTTCCCGATCTTCTAATCGAATCCAGATGCGCCGTCCGGCCCGGCCGGATGCGATAGGCTTTTACTGACGATGGAAATCACCTGCCAGCGCTGTCACCAGCCAATTCCGGAAGAGAGCTGCTACTGTCCCTCATGCGGATTGCCGCAGCTGGTCTATACCGCAGAAGAAGGCACAGCCACGCCGCCAAACGGCACACGCATGCCGGTGGTGCGCGATGCCAGTTCGGTGGACTGGAAGGTGGCGCTCAAGTACGCGGCGATCTTCGGAATCCCCGCAGGTATTCTCTGCAATGGATATTCGCCGCTGGGGCTGCTCGGATTTTTCTGGATGTCTGCGGCAGGCGCGTGGGCAGTGTCCGTGTATGTGCGGCGCGGACACCCAGCATGGGTCACAACTGGAGCCGGAGCGCGTATCGGCCTGGTGACGGGCATTCTGGCCGCTTGGCTGGCCTTTGCGGTAAGCGGTGGAGCGCTCTATACGCAGCGTTATGTGCTGCACCACGGCGCTGCGGTGGACGCGGAATGGTCGCACCGGGTGGACATGACACAGGAGATGACCGCGCAACTTGTATCGCAGATGGGCAGCGGTGATCAGTCCCAATTGGATGCGCAAAAGAAATGGATGCTCTCGCCATGGGGACACGCAGGTATTGAGACGTTTGGTTTTGTCTTCAATGGGATGTTTCTGCTGTTCTTTGCTACCATAGGCGGCGCAATCAGTGCGCGGCTGATGGCACGCCGCCGGCGACCGGAAATTTAGTTTGAATGCAAGAAAATCAACCAGCGGTAAATTGCAGAATTCAGGTTAGGTTTTTGCAATTTTCTCCATAAACTCAATCCAGGGTGGCTTGCCCCATGCAGCCGAGACTCGTATCATCCACGAGAGACTGAGAACAAACCAAGAGAGTAACGATGAGCGAAGAGCCCAGAAAAACGAACCTGCGCGAAAAGGGCAGGCTCATGTCCGGATCAGAAATTGAGCGGACGCTGGTGCGGCTGGCGCACCAGATCGTAGAGAAGAGCAACGGCAGCGCGGACCTGGCCCTTGTGGGCATCAAGCGGCGCGGCGTTCCGCTGGCCGAGCGCCTTGCCAAGCTGATCTCTGAGATTGAAAAGCACCCGGTCGACACCGGCGTGCTCGATATCCAGTTCTATCGCGACGATCTTTCGACCGCCGGGCCGCGACCCGTAGTCAAAGAGGGCGCACTGGGCTTCGATGTGAACGGTCGCGACGTAATCCTTTGTGATGATGTGCTCTACACCGGCCGCACGATTCGCGCCGCACTGGATGCGCTGTTCGATCACGGTCGCCCGCGCCGCGTGCAGCTTGCCGTTCTGATCGATCGTGGACATCGAGAGCTGCCAATTGAAGCGACCTATGTGGGCCGGAACATACCCACCAGCAGTCGCGAAATTATTGAAGTGAAATTTCAGGAAGTAGATAACGACGAGCAGGTTCTGCTTGTCGAACGCGTCGATTAACGGTTTCTTCCCCATAACAGGCGCGCACATGCGCGCCCAGAGACAGAAAAAGGTTGCGAAGGCTCCACATGAATGCAACTGCAACACCCGTCCGCCGAAATCTGAAACATCCTGACGCTCCTGCCACCCCATTTCCTTACAACACCGGATCTCTTCTTTCCGTGAATGACCTTTCGGTTGACGCGGTAAGCCACTTGCTGAAGCGTGCCACTGCGCTTGAAGAGATGGACCCGGCGGAGCGCGACCGGCTTTTCTTCAAGCGACGTGTGGCGCTGCTTTTTTATGAATCGAGCACGCGCACGCGCACCAGCTTTGAGCTTGCCGCCAAGGCCCTGGGAGCCGATACCACGCTGGTTTCGAATCTCTCGTCGAGCATTGAAAAGGGCGAGACGCTGAAGGACACGGGCCTGACACTGCGCGCGCTCGGCGCGGAGGCAATCATTCTGCGCCACAACTCAAGCGGTGCGCCATGGCTGCTGGAGGAGTCTACACACCTGCCCGTACTCAACGCGGGTGACGGCATGCACGAGCATCCCACGCAGGCATTGCTCGATCTGCGCACAATCCTGCAGCATCTGCGGCCGAAGGCGAAAGCCGTTGCGGAAGACACGCTTGCTGGAGTGACAGTCTCCATCGTCGGCGACATTCTGCACAGTCGCGTTGCACGTTCCAACATGTTGCTGCTGCCAAGGCTGGGTGCGCGTGTCGTGGTCTGCGGTCCTGCGCCTCTTTTGCCGGAGATTGCGTCCACTGAGGGACCTGGAATCGAAATTGAGCGCAACTTTGAAGCGGCGATTGCGAAGTCTGATGTGGTGATGATGCTGCGCATTCAAGCTGAACGGCTGGCCGGCTTGCAGCTCGATCTCGATCAGTACAAAGCTGAATATCAGCTCACAGTGAAGCGTCTTGCGCAGTTCGCGCCGAAGGCCGTGGTCATGCATCCGGGGCCGATCATTCGCGGACTTGAGCTGACGGCCGATGTGGCCGATGGTCCGCAGTCCGCAATTTTGCAACAAGTGAAAAACGGCGTGGCCATCCGCATGGCTGTGGTGGAGCGGGCGTTAACGGCAAAGGGAGGTCAGGCATGAGTTCACTACTGATTAAGAATGGCCACCTGATCGATCCCGGTGCAGGCGTCGAAGGCGCAAAAGACATTCTGCTCAAGGATGGCCGCGTGGCTGAAATCGCCGGCGCCGGCAAAATCAAGCCCAACGGCTCTGAAGTCATCGACGCAAAGGGCCTGACGGTTGCGCCGGGCCTGATCGACATCCACGTGCATTTGCGCGAGCCTGGGCAGGGCCACAAGGAAACAATTGAATCCGGAACCGCCGCAGCAGCAGCTGGAGGCTTCACCTCCGTCGCCGCCATGCCCAACACCACCCCCGTAAATGACACGCCTGACGTAACCCGTTGGATGCAGTCGCCGGATCGTGGCGCGCACATTCGCGTCTTCCCCATTGGCGCGGCCACGCGTGGATCGAAGGGTGAAGCCATCAACGATTTCGCCGCGCTCAAAGCCGCCGGAGTTGTTGCTGTTACCGATGACGGCCATCCGATTCTCAAAGACGGCATCATGCGTGAGACGCTGGCCGCCGCTGCACGCGTGGGCCTCAGCGTCATTCAGCACGCGGAAGATACACGCATGACGCAGGGCTGCAGCATGAATGCCGGGCCAACCGCATTCAAACTTGGCCTGCGCGGCATGCCGCCGGAAGCTGAGTCCAGCCTTGTTGAGCGCGACATCCGCCTGGTGCAGGAGCTGCGCGATGCGCGAGTGCATCTTCATGTCGCGCACACATCCACTGCCGCTGCGGTCGCCGCTGTGCGGCAGGCGCGGCGCAATGGTCTCCGCGTCACCTGCGAAGTTGCGCCGCATCACTTCCTGCTCACGGAAGAGCATGTCGGCATGTATTCCACGCATGCCAAAATGAATCCACCTCTGCGCTCAGCAGCCGATCGAGACGCCATGATCGAGGGCATTCTTGATGGCGTGGTGGACGCAATCGCAACTGATCACGCGCCGCACGCGGTGCATGAGAAGGAAGTGGAATTCGAGCGCGCGCCGAACGGCATTACTGGTCTCGAGACGGCACTGGGCCTCTGCCTGCGCTGGCTCCATAAAGAGTGGAAGCTGCCACTCGGGCGTGTGCTCAGTTTGCTGAGCGCACAGCCAGCCGCTCTGCTGGGCCTTAAGGGCCGCGGCACGCTGGCCGTGGGCAGCTTCGCCGATGTGGTCATCTTCGATCCAAACGCAGAGTGGACCTATCGCGTTTCGGAGACCAAATCCAGGTCGCGCAACACTCCGTTTGACGGCTGGGCTATGCAGGGCAAAGTACGCTGGACAATCAGTGAAGGAAAAATTGCGTACGTAAGTGAGTAATTCTTAGCTTGCTTTGCCCAGCAGTTCTGCTTCAGCGCGCAGCCAGTCATCTGCATCGTGCCCGTGCGCGTAGCCGCGCTCTTCAAAGTAGCGATGCGCCAGAGCGGCAATCTGTTCGTGCGTTACGCTGATGGAAACGACCTTCGCCTTCCTTGTCGCGGTCTTTTTCTTCGGCGCAGCGGTTTTTTTAGGAGCTGCAGGTGTTGCAGCAGAGGCAGTGGCGCGTGGTTTTCTCGGGGTTGTGGGTTTCTTCACCGTTTCAGCCATGGGACTTCCTCCTCTCGACGGCACGATAAACGAGCCATTGTTCTTAAGCGTACTCAACTGTCACGCGGAAATGAAGGCGGAAGCGTGTACGCGAACCTTCACTGTAAATGCGCGCATTAGTTTTGAAATCGATTGTTCAGGTTGGAGTCCGCGACCGGATTCAATCAGATGGTTGCGGCACAAGCGCCGTGGCGCATATGCTTAACCCGCACTTCAGGCCACGCGTGTATGCAGTTTGTGTCTCGCTGGCCGGCAGCAAGGATATGCCCATGAAGATGACCAAGCGCGAATTTCTGAAAGGCACCGGAGCGGTTGTAGCAGGAAGCATGATGGCCAAACTTTCACCCGCTGAGCAGCACGCCGCGCCCCGAGAAAACTGGGCCGGCAACATTACGTACAGCACCGACAACTTGCAGATGCCCGCGAAGCTGGATGAAGTTCGCACCATGGTGAAGAAGGCTACCAAGTTGCGCGCACTCGGCTCGCGCCATTCTTTCAACACCATTGCCGACAGCAAAGTGGAACAGATCTCACTCGCCGCTCTGCACGACATTGTCATCAATGAGAAGGCGAGCACGGTTACCGTGGATGGCGGCGTTACGTATGGACTTCTTTCACCCACGATCGATGCAAAGGGATTTGCGCTGCACAACCTCGCGTCTCTGCCACATATCTCCGTTGCCGGCGCTATTGCCACGGCGACGCACGGCTCTGGTTTGCAGAACGGCAATCTGGCAACCCCAGTCTCTGCGCTGGAAATTGTGACGGCCAATGGCGAGGTGGTTCATCTTTCGCGCGAGAAAGACGGCGATGCATTCCTGGGAGCGGTAGTAGGCTTGGGAGCGCTCGGCGTGGTCACACGCGTCACGCTTAACATGCTGCCCACGTATGAAGTGGCGCAGAGCGTTTACCTGAATCTGTCTTTCAATGAGCTCGAACACAATCTGGAAGCGATCTTTGGCGCGGGGTATAGCGTAAGCCTGTTTACGGACTGGCAGAAGCACCAGGCCACGCAGGTATGGATCAAGCGCAAGCTCGATCCCAATCAGCCGAACGTGTGGGAGCCGGAATTCCACGGCGCCACCATGGCAATGGAGAAGATGCATCCAATTACCGGTCATCCCGCGGAAAGCTGCACGGACCAGATGGGCATTCCGGGCCCGTGGTATGACCGCCTGCCGCACTTCCGCATCGGCTTCACGCCATCCAGCGGTCGTGAATTGCAGACGGAGTATCTGGTTCCACGCGAACACGCATACGAAGCCATACTTGCGGTCGAAAAATTGCGCGACCAGATCACGCCGCTGCTGTTTGTCACTGAGCTGCGTACCGTTGCTGCAGATGATTTGTGGATGAGCACGGCGTATCAGCGCCCGACGCTTGCCATTCACTTTACGTGGAAGCCGATGTGGCCAGAGGTGAAAGCACTGCTGCCGCAGATTGAGTCGGCGCTCGAGCCATTCGCCTTCCGTCCACACTGGGGCAAGCTGTTTACGCTGGCTCCAGCAACTCTGCAGAGCCGCTATACCAAGCTTGCGGCATTCAAAGAGATGGTGGCCAAATACGACCCGACGGGAAAGTTCCGCAACGAGTTCCTGGAGCAGAATCTTTACTCAAGCTAAAGATCACTTGCTGCGCGGAGGGGCTGAAGTTGGGACTGGAACTTGAGTGGAGTGGCACGCACTCTGGTCGTCGGTGTTGCAGTTGCTTTTCTCAAGACTGCAGGCCCGCTCGGTGTCATGCAGCTTTTGATCAACAAACTTTGCATAGAGGCAGGACATTTCAGCCTTTTGCTTTGGGTCGGACTGAAGGGGTAGAGCCTTCTGATACCAGCTATCTGCAAGTGTAGTCTGTCCTTCGTAATCATAGGCGCGGGCCAGATCCCAAACGTTGATTGGATCCTTGGGAGCGAGCGCAACTGCCTTTTGGAGATAAGGTATAGCCTCTGAATCGCGCTTGAGCATGTCTAGAAACGCACCAATATTTCCCAGGATGTCTGGGGAATTGGGGTAATGCTTGTCGAGCACTTTCATGAATTCCAAAGCAACCTTGAACTGGCGCAAGTCCATCAATTCTGGCGCATATGCGAGCCAGATGTCGGGAGCATCTTTCCCCTTGTAAACAGTGCAGCTCTCATCAAGAGCTTTAACCATCTCCTCGTACCGGGTGGAAACTTCCAATACATGCAAGCGTCCTTCGTGGAGCGTTGCATCTTGCGGCGCCAATTGAATTCCTGCATTTAGATGTGTGAGGGCCGCATCCACTGCTTTGGGGTCATACCCCTCGCCAAGACTTCCGCCGCCTGTATCATCGCCTTGGAGTTGAAGAGCACTGTGTCCACACAACGCTACATTCGCCAAACACTTTTGAGCCTCAACCTTCTCCGTAACGAGTGATGAGCTTGCGAATGGAGAGCAGAGTTGCTCCGCATCCTTGCATTTGTTGGAATCGATTAGTTTCGGCCAGTTTTCCAGCTTTGGCTTCTGCCCCACTGCGCTTAGAGCCGAGAGGGTGATGACGAAAGCCAGCAGCGTTCGCATTATTCTGCTTTAACCCTTGCGGCGATAGTGAATCTGAAACTCGTAACCCGGATTAGCCGGGAACAGCGCGGCCACGTGGCGCAGACGTTCGGCGAGAGCCGGCGCGGCCAACAGCGGATACTCGCGCTCGCGCAGGTCGTGATAATCAAAATCGACCGCTAGCGAGAGCATGTAGATGGCCAGCGCGTCAGAGAAGGTGGCTTCAAAGTAAGCGTTGCGTGCGCGCTCATCCACAATGCGGGTTCCGTTTTGCGAGTCGTGCATACGACGGCGCGTTTCCCACGCATCCTGGCTGGACTCGCCGCGCACCTGCGCCTCGGCCTGCGACCAGACCAACTCGCTGAAACTCTCGGGCACACCGGCGGCATCCACAAAATTGTGTGCCACATTGATAAAGAACTCGAAGGCCAGGCCGAAACGGTCTTCCACCAGACGCGTCGAGAGAAAGACGGCCTCTGTGGAACCGAATACTGCGTTCCGGTGGCAGACTGCGCGGTCTCCCAGATCGACAGCATAGCTGGGCGCGATAAGCGTTTCGCCCGTATCGGCAATTGCAAGTGGCACAAAATAATAAGCCCGGCTGCTGAGCGCGGGAGCCAGCGAGGAGGGGACAGCGTCCACCATTCGGCTCAAATCAGTCTCAGGCAGACGTGTCTCACCCCATGCGCCGTAGCGGAGCCCATTCTGCGCATTGGCCATGTTGACCTGAGTTGCGACCTTCTCAGCCTGCCAAAGGTCAATTTGTGCTGTGCCTGCCATCAGTCCTATTCTAGACGAGAGAGGGAGTGAAATAGATGAGCACCGCGGCCGCAAATCAACAGGGTGGGACCATTTTCGGATTTCCGTTGAAAGGGTTCAGCCTTTTCCAGAGCATGTTGCTCGCGCTTGCCTCTGGAGCCTTTACCTTCTTTTTCACCACCTGCGTGGCCATCTTCTCCCTGATGGCCTGGAACATCTTCGGCGGACACACGGTCAACTATGCGGACAGCTACCTCTACGTCGGCTTCCCGCTTGGCGTGATTGTGCTGGCCGTGGCGCTGCCGTTTTTTGCCACACTCTGGATTCGCGCAAAAATGATGAAGTAAAATCTCCGCAGCTTGATTTTGAGGTTTTCCCCGTAGATCCCCGTTCGGCTTGCGGAGCTTATTTCCTCGACAGGGCTGAACCTTCCTCAGATTGAGCAGTAATTCAACGGTTTCTGCAAATTCGAAACCATTTCCCCAACCTCTCAGATGGCAATTTGACAGTCTGGTTGAGGAACGTAAATTGCCGGGTCCATCGGGTGGGCCCGTTGGCGTTTATCGGGAAGGGGGGAGCGTTGGATTCCCATCTGTTCCGTGTCTACAACTTGACCCGGAAATGCTACGTGAGCCTTCGTGCCACGATGGTGGACAGCGCCTCAGCCAATATTGAAAAACTGCTCGAGCAAATTTGCGAGGAAACAGATCGTGGCATCTGGCTAAAACCTTTTCGAAGCTTCGACATGCCTCCCGGCGCCCCAGGCTTTGACCTACTCTACCTCGACTCCGAAAATCACGTAATCGCAACCCCTCAGTCGAATTCCCCCCATCTAAAAGAATTGGCGCTTGCTCAGGTTTCCAGTGTTATGGTGCTTCCGGGCCGCTCAATCCAGCTGACAGAGACGCGTGCCGGCGATGAGCTTGTTATTGGAGTTCAAAGCGAAATGAAGCGCTATCTGGGGCTGTTCTGCCGCCCACCGGTCAGCAGCTTCAAGTTGGAATCTTCAAAGCCCTCCGAGCAGTCGCAAAGTACGCATCCCACTTCCAATCCCGTTGCGGAATCTTATGTTTCCTCCCATGATGAAGCGCCGCCCGTAACTGAATCACCTGTGATTAAGCCCGCCGAACCAACGATGGCAGCCGAGAATCCAGGTGCCATCTCACCGGAATTGCACACTTACAAACAGCAGCTGGATGCAATGTCTTCGCACACGGAGACAGAATCCGGAGTAAGCGGTGAAGAAGATCAAAGTGAGAGGGAACTCGCGATTGAGTTGGCTCAATCTCACTCCGAACCGCAGGCTGTTTCGCGCTCAATTCATCGACTTCGATCGTCTGTCCCGTCGCCAAGCGGCATCACAGACTTTGAACAGTTCGGCGCTCCAACTCCGGATACACAGCCGCGACAATCGCGTTCGCCACTCTCCGGCATAGCGCGAAACTTCAGACATGCGCTTGCTTTTGCAGCCACCAAGGCTGGCGCTGCAGGAATGCACGTGTCTACCTGGCTGAATAGCGCGACCAAGCCCCGGGATCGCCGCAACGCCCGGCGCCGCTTTCAGCCCGGACTTATCGCTTATTACTGGACTGGATCGGCTCCACAGTCACATGAAGTCGCGGATATAAGTATTTCAGGGTTTTACCTGCACACTCGTGAACGCTGGATGCCGGGGACCATGTTGCGATTGACCCTGCAAAAGGTTGGAACCTCCGGCGACAATGATGGCGATGCCATCACCTTATGGTCGAAAGTAATTCGAGTGGATAGAGGGGGAGTAGCAAGCGAGTTCATAGTTTCCACTCCGCAGATTCAGGCACTCTACGGAAACATGCTTGGAGATCTCGTTGATAGGAAGACATTGAAGCGCTTTCTCTGAGTTCTGCACTTTCTGAACGATTGTTCCAGGCTCTGTTTTCTACAAAACCATCTCCAAAAATTTTGACCTTGTCGCAATTACCCGTTGCACCGACCCGGTGCTAGACTCGGGACACTCATGATCTTGAAACAGTACTACCTGGGATGCCTCGCGCATGCTTCGTACCTGCTGGGCGACGAAGCAAGCAGAACCGCGGTTATTGTCGACCCGCAGCGCGACATTGAGCAGTATGTTGCGGCCGCGGCTGAACTGGGCCTCTCTATTCGCCATGTATTCCTGAGCCACTTCCACGCGGATTTTCTCGCCGGTCATTTGGAACTGCGTGACCGCTGCGGCGCAGATATTCGTCTAGGCGCGCAGGGTAAGGCGGAGTATCCGTTTGTGCCAATGAAGGATGGCGATTCGCTCAGCTTTCCCGGCATGCGGCTGGAAATTCTGGAAACACCGGGCCACACCATCGAGTCGATTTCGATCCTTGTCTACGACCGCGCAATAAGTGACACCGTACCGTATGCGGTTCTGACGGGCGACACGCTCTTCATCGGCGATGTGGGGCGGCCTGATCTGCGCGCCTCGCTGGGATGGACGGCGAGCGAACTTGGCGGCCATCTGTACGAGTCCGTCCACAACAAGCTGCTGAAGCTGCCCGATGAAGTGCTGGTCTATCCCGCGCACGGAGCGGGTTCTCTTTGCGGCAAAAACCTCTCCTCGGACACAGTTTCAACCATGGGCGAGCAGCGTCGCTTCAACTACGCGCTTAAGCCTATGACGAAGGAAGAGTTTATTCAGCTGGTGACGGCAGACCAGCCGGATGCGCCGCCCTACTTTACCTACGACGCCATTTTGAATACGCGTGAGCGGGGCACCCTGGACCAGACGCTGGAGAAAGTGCTGCAGCCTGTGGAGTTGGAGGAGATTCTTGCTCTGGGCGATAAGGGAGCTCAACTGCTCGACGTGCGCGCACCCGAGGAATACGCCAAAGGACACATTGCCGGCAGCATCAATATCGGGCTCAACGGGCAATACGCAACGTGGGCCGGAACAATGCTCGATCACGAGCGGCCCATCGTCATTATTGCCGAACCGGGACGCGAACAGGAGGCTGCGGTACGGCTTGGGCGTATTGGCTTTGACCATGTACGCGGGTACCTCAAAGACGGTATGGCGGCTCTGGCGGGCAGGCCTGACCTCGTATGGCCTACCGAGCGTGTCGGAGTGCTGATTGCTTCGGAAGATCTGGCATCCAACGCGCCACCGCTTCTGGTGGACGTGCGTACCCCCACTGAATACGCGGCCAGACATATCGCAGGCAGCTTGAATGTGCCGCTCAATCGCTTGCAGGAGCGCGTGGCGGAGCTTCCCCGCGACCGGCGCATGATGGTGATGTGCGCGGGCGGCTACCGCTCATCTGTGGCCGCAGGTGTCCTCCACCAGAATGGTCTGACCCACCTGACCGAACTGGCCGGGGGCCTTGCAGCATGGGAGGCGGCGCATCTTCCCGTTGTTTCGGGCGGAGGTTAGCCGGGTTTCGGGGGGTGAAATACAAAGGCCATCCACATTGGGATGGCCTTTTAGTTGATTAGAGTGTTGTGCTTACAGGCCAGCAGGCTTGGGGTCGGCGGGATCGTATTTGGCCACCTGAATCTTCTTGGCCAGGCCCACCTTGGAGAGCAGCCAGATGCCCCAGAAGTTGGGGTCGATCTCATACCACTTCAGCCCATGGCGCGCGCTCACAGGGTGCGCGTGATGATTGTTGTGCCAGCCCTCGCCACCGGTCAGTAGAGCCACCCACCAGCTGTTGCGCGAGTCGTCGCGCGTTTCAAACCGGCGGCTGCCCCACATGTGGGTTGCTGAGTTTACAAGCCAGGTGGCATGCAGGCCGAGGGTAACGCGCAGCAGAACGCCCCACAGAACCATGCCCACGCCGCTCTCCCATCCGCCAAAGTACCAGCCACCAGCCAGCAACAGCAGGCCGCTGACGGTAATGGGCAGCCAGTGATACTTGCTGAGCCAGACGTGGAACTTATCGCGGCTCAGGTCCGGAGAATAGCGCGCAAGGATTTCGGTCTGCGCATGGAGTGCCTCGCCAAAGAAAATCCAGCCGGTGTGGGCCCACCAGCCGCCTTCATGCGGGGTATGCGGGTCACCTTCCTGGTCGCTGAGCTGGTGATGCACGCGGTGCGTGGACACCCAGAAGATCGGTCCGCCCTCAAGCGAGAGCGTGGCACACACGGTCATGGCATATTCCACCCACTTGGGCGTCTTGTAGCCGCGGTGTGTGAGCAGGCGGTGATAGCACATGCCAATGCCGACATTAATTGCCAGCACATAAAGTACCGTCATGACGGCTAAACGCTGCCAGGTGAAGAAGAAGAAGGCTGCAATCGCGCCAATATGAAACAGCGTGACGGTGGTGACGGTTAGCCAGTTCAGGCCCGCGCCAACGGTTGCCTTGCGCCCCATGCGGAGCAGACGATGCGCCGCAACGGTGTGCTGTTGGGGTGTAGACGTGGAGCCGACTTGAGAGTTCGCGGACTCATTGGTCCCCTCGAGGGGAGGTGCAGTTACGACAGAAGCCATTCTTCAGAAAGATCCTCGAAGAGTGGCTTAAATCCCACTCTTACACTTTGAATTGTATAAGACATGGAGATATTCTCACGCATCAACGTGCAATCTCACCACAAAAGTCACGCTAAGGGACTGATTTGGGCAATAAATGCCACTTTGAGTGTGCGTTAGGTCACTCTCCGGCCGCCGCCGCGATGTATTCCCCACTCGTGGAGAAGATCTGCTCCACCTGTCCGCGATAAACACGATAGAGCGCGAACCGGCGCTGAGTGCGTCCGCGGAGCTCAAAGAGCAGTTCGCCGCGATTGTCTGAGAGAGCGTCCACCGCATCGACCAGGCGCATGTGAGGTGTTACATCCAAATGGCGGCCGTCTGTCAAGTTCTTGAAAATAATACGGATGTTTCCGTAGAGGTCAGGCTGCGCAATCAGCGTGACGAATTTCTGGTCGGCCAGGTCGCCGGCGGAGTGTGCCGTCAGCACCATGGTCGCGCTGGAGCCGTAGGTGAGCTGGAAGACGCGGAAGTCTTCGTCCACAAGCTGTGGCGGCTCGGGCGGCACCGCCACTTTTGCATGTGCGGCCTTTGACGCCCTCGACTTTGTATGCGGGACCTTGGGCTTGGTCGCTGCTACGGGGGCTGTCAATCCAAGCGCCTCGCGTGCGGTTTGCTCAAGCTCCGCCTTCAGGTGCAACACATCTTCGGGATTCGACCAACTGTAGGTCCATATGTGCTCAGGCCGGTTGCGCGCATCAGAGACGGCGACCATTTGGTGCATCTGTTGCGGCAAACCAACCAGACTGGGGGCTTCAATGGATTCTTCTTCCTTAGGCTTACCACGAATCAAACGAGGACGATCCGGGTCGGAAATTGCCGGAAGGGGATTGGTGGCTGAAGCATTCGTGACCTGCTCGGGGGTGGACGAGTGATGCAGCACCGGGCGATCTGGATCGGGTGCAGGAGCAGAGGATGAGGCAGTCGATCCCGATGCGGACGATGAGGAATTGTCTGAGTTCGCACTCCCGGATTTGGACGAAGTCTTTTGATGCAATGTCGGGCGGTCTGTATCGTCACCGGCAGTGGAAGAGTTGCTGCCCGTCTCCGTCCGGTGAAGCGTAGGCCGGTCCGGATCAGGTGGCGGTGCGCTGCTTCTGTCGTTGCTGCTTCCCTTGTCACCCTTTTGGTGCTTGCGGTGCAGGGTTGGACGATCATCGTCCTTATCGCTAAAGCTGTCGTCAATCTTTGCGACGGATGGCGGTTTTGGTGTGGGCATCGGCTTCCACGCGCCAAAGCCCACCCACGAGCCCTGTTGCTGGCCCGCGCCGTGTATCACATAAATTCCCACATTTTTGCCGTTCTCGCGCAGTTCGTACTCCACTTCACTTTCAAGGGCGAGCGGCGCAGGCCGTGCCAGATAGATGCCGCCGTCCTGCAGTGTCTGGCCATCGAAGACAGCCACCGGAATCATGCGGCTGGTTTTGGGTTTGCCCGCTTCGCCCGTCCACTCAAGTACAGAGATAGCGCGCAGAATGGGCTGGTCCTTGTCTTGAGCCTTGACCTGACCGGGGTATTGAGCCAATGCAGAACAGCAACCCGCGCCAAACCCCAACACGAGACACGCAGCCCATTTCGACGAATTCATACGCACCAATGACACTTCCAACCCACCTCAGGAATAATGCAGAAGGACGTTCGGTTCACTTCACCGCTGATTAAGGATATCGCCATGGAACTCAATAAGAAGGTTGCCGACTTTACGCTGCAAACGGACGAGGACAAAACCGTCAGCCTGTCAGACTATGCGGGCAAGCCCGTAATTCTTTTCTTCTATCCGCGTGCCGATACCCCCGGTTGCACCATTGAAGCCTGCGGTTTTCGCGACACCTTTAAAAAACTGCAGACTGCCGGCGCCGTGGTTCTGGGCATCTCGCGTGACACGCCGAAAGCCCAGGCCAAGTTCCGCGCCAAGTACGACCTCCCCTACACACTCCTTGCTGATGTAGACGAAAAAGTCTGCAATCAGTTTGGCGTCATGAAGCAAAAGAACATGTACGGCAAGATGGTCTGGGGTATCAAGCGCACAACTTTTTTGATTGGACCGGACCAGAAACTGCTGCATATCTTCCCGGACGTCACACCGGAGGGCCACGCCGAAGAGGTTCTGGCTTTGCTGAAGGAATGGAAAAAGAAGCAAAAATAGGTCGCAGCGCGGCGGCGCGTCAAATCAAGGGCCGGCTGCTGCCGCGCAGCTTCTATGAGGCTTCGCCAGAGCTGGTGGCGCCGTGCCTGCTGGGCAAGTTGCTCGCCCACCACACCTCGCGTGGGGTCATCGCCGGACGGATCGTCGAGGTGGAGGCTTACCTTGGCCCGCACCACAACACACCCGACCCCGCCTCGCATTCGTATCGCGGTCCTACACCGCGCAATCAGGTGATGTTTGGTCCACCCGGACACGCTTACGTCTACGCAATCTACGGCATGCATTTCTGCATGAACGTCACCTGCGATGTCGACGGTGTTGCTGGAGGCATTCTCATCCGCGCGCTGGAGCCGGTTGTGGGACTGCACCAGATGGCGCGGAATCGAGGTCTGGGAGTGAATGCCGCGCAGCGCCTTCTCACCAGTGGTCCTGGTCGACTCTGTCAGGCGCTGGGTCTCACTCGTGAGGCGCACAACGGGCTCGATCTGACTAAGCGCAATTCGCCGCTCCAGATCATAGATGACAAAAATGTTATCTGTGATGTCGCGGTCACTGTGCGCATCGGCATACGCAATGCTGTTGATTTACCGTTGCGTTTCACAATCAGCGGTCACACATGCGTCTCTGGTCCAAGAAATCTCGCGCCAAAGCGCATCTTCACACCGTAGAATTCCGTCCATGCAAATGAAGCTCATTTTACTAGTGAGGTAAAACACTCCATTGAAACCGACTGCTCTTCCCCTTGCCCTTGCAGCAAGCGCATTGCTTGCATTCGGAATTGGAACCGCTTTGCACGCGCAACAACCGGGCCCGCCGCCACCAGGAGGACATGGTCATTTTGTTCCTCCGCCACCGAAGAACCTTCAGGTGCTTCCTAAGAACCTGACTGGCGAACAGGTGCACGAAATCATGCACAAGTGGGAAGCTGAACTTGGCACGGAGTGCTCTACCTGCCACGCGGCAGACCCCAAGAACATCGGTCCGAACGGACGTCCACGTTTGGACTTTGCTTCAGATGCAAAACCGGAGAAGGCTACCGCCCGATTAATGGTCAAGATGGTGCATGACATCAACTCGAACTACATCAGCATGGTCGACAACTCCGGCATGCCTGTCTCATGTGGAACATGCCATCGCGGACATCTCAGTCCGGAGCCCTTCGTAGCTCCGCCAGAGGAGCATCATGAGCACCATGATGGACCGCCACCGGCTGCAGGGCAGGCTCCACACCCGCAGCACTAGTGTTTCGCCGTAGCAGTTACGGTTTCCAGATAAAAGTGGCCACCGATCCCTTGGGGATTAAGGTGGCCGCTGTTTTTTCATGGAAGAGAATTTGAAACCACTGGCTCTTCAATCCTTCATTCAGAACGTAGAGAACAACTGTGCCGCTGGGATTACTGAATGCAACATCCTTAAGCGATGAGTCCTTGGGCTCATTGCTGGCGATGCGCACAGCTCCCGGCTCCAGAAATCTGCTCGCATGGCCGAGTACGTAAAAGTCGAGTTCCTTCTTCACGTGTGGATGCTTCGGCACCGTCAAATCGATCGTCACCAGGCCGCGGCAGGTGTCACACCCACCCACATGCGGGCCATGGTTCTGATCAGTCGCCAGTGCCCAGAGCACATAGCCTCGTGACCAGTTGCGCATCACGGCGATCAGTTCCGCTGCCTCTTCCGCCAGAATGTTGCCATTGTTATGCAGACCCTTTTGCCATGTGCCGCCGCTTGATTCCGTGACCCACTGCCCCTTGCTCGGAAATTCCTCATGATTCTTTGTCATCACCGCCGGGTTGCCTTCGTAGTGGTGCCACGCAGTACCTGCCGCCAACGCGCCGGCCTTTGGATCTTTCAACACGGTTTCGGGATAGTCGGGCCGGTCCCAGTTGTGGTCGTACACCATCACCTTCGGAGATAACTGCGCCGCCTTCAGCGCCGGTCCCAGGTCCTCGCCAAGAAACTTCGCCTGCTCTTCAGCATCCATGTGCATGCCGCTGTAAGTGGGCGGCGCATAGAGCGGCTCGTTTTGCACACTGATAGCCCACACAGGCACGCCCGCCGCCTGGTAGCCCTCAATCGTCTTCACAAGGTACTGAGCAAACGCTGCGTAGAACTCCGGCTTCAGGTGCGATTCCTCTTTCGTCTCCGGGTTTGAGCCGAGCATGGTGCGGGTTGTCTTCATCCAGCCGGGAGGGCTCCATGGCGAAAGCATGACGTGCAGGTCGGGATTGAGCGCAATTGCCTTCTTCAGCAGTGGAAGAATGTATTCCTCATCATGCGCGAGAGAGAAGTGTTCCAACCGGGGATCGGTCACTCCTTCCGGAGTTGTGCAGGCCGTTGTGCTCTGTTTGCAGAGGTCGTCAAAGGAGTAGAAAGTAACGGCCAGATCCGATGAACCGATCGGTTGGCGAAGAAAGCTCAGACCGATTCCTTTTTCTGGCGAAAAGAGCTGCTCAAAAGTCTTGTCGGTCTGGCGAGGGGGCAACTTCTTCGCAAATAGCCACGCCGCTGCATCGGTGAGCGACGCACCGAATCCGTCAATTTTCTGGAAACGCTGGCTGTCATCGACGTTGATGACCGGCATCTCCGCTTTTGAATTCTTCCCGTGGAAGTGCAGGTTCGCCCGATGCGACAAAGTCTCAAGCAAATCCGGAGTTGTCTGATAGACTTCGATCTTCTGTGCCTGTGCCGCAACGCCAATCAAAACAAATACAGACAAAAGCAACTTAGAACGCAGCATAGACTCTCCTTCATGCGAAAGAAAAATGCTACGCCTTCTGCGTAATGTTGCAAGTCGGGCGCCAGCGCGTTGGCTGGCGCAATCGTTTTGTTGACGGGAAGCAGTCCCTCGCAGCGTTAGTGCGCTTCGCTGTCACCCGGCAAATCGCTCGACGATGTGCCGGTGGTATCAGAGCCGGATTCTGCGGCCAGATCGCGCTCACGCATGAGCTCGATATAGATCGCTTCGATTTCAGCGCGGTCTGCATCGCTGATGGCAACTTCAAATTGGGGATAACGTTTCATGTTGCACCTCGCGACTGCTTATGCGAATAGAAACACACTTTTCCCGTTACTGTTGCGTTTCTTTTCGCCCCGCATCAAGATGGCAACCCTTTTGACTTTCAGTTTCAAGATGGTACACGCCGGAAGTCGCCGCTTTTGCCACCCGATTTTTCTTCCAGCCGAATATGCCGGATGACAATTCCTTTGTCCAGCGCTTTTGTCATGTCGTATACAGTGAGCGCTGCAACAGATGCGGCCGTGAGCGCCTCCATCTCTACGCCGGTGGGGCCGACTGTGGCCGCCGATGCGACGATACGTACGCCGTCGTTCTCAATGCTTGCCGTTACATCCACATGGGTCAGCGCCAGCGGATGGCACATCGGAATCAATTCGGATGTTTTTTTCGCGGCCTGAATTCCGGCGAAGCGAGCCACTTCCAGCGGGTTACCTTTTGGATTGGAGGGAAGAGCCGCAAGAACTTCCTGGGAGAGCTCGACAAAGGCGGAAGCGGTGGCAGTGCGACGCGAAAGTTGCTTTGCGCTCACGTCCACCATGCGCGCATCGCCTGCTTCATCAAAGTGCGAAAGCTTGCCTGAATCCGTAGTCATCGACAACTCCTTAAAACAAGAGAATTCGTGTGACGGCGCCCGCGTCAAGACTTGCCGTTCCTTCCGGCACAATGACGCAGCAATTGGATCGTCCAAACGCAGCCAGGTCACCACTGCCTTGCCACGGAACTGTGTCCACGCGTGGTAGTCGATCCGTGAAGGAATGAAAATCGCAATACGCAGGAAAGAAGCGCGTGAGGCCCGCGTTGCCGCGCCCTTTGGTTCCTTCACGCAGTTCAGCAAGCGCAAAGGAAGGTCCGGCATTACGATTGCCTGCCAGCGCACCAACCGCACGCGAAGCAAACAGCCGGAACGTGACCGCAGAAGAGATGGGATTACCCGGCAATCCGAAGAACGGCAAAGGCTCCGCACCGGCACGCGGTACTTCTCCAAAGACCAGCGGCTTTCCCGGTTGAATGCGAATGCCCGTAAAGTGAAAAGTAGCGCCCAGCTTCTCGAGGCACGGCTCCACCAGATCGAACTTGCCTGCGGAAACACCACCGGAGATCAGCAGCATGTCGGCCCCGTTCTCTCCTTGGAGTACTTTGTGAAGCGCGCCCTCGATTGCCTCCGCCGTATCGGCAGCCGCCGGCAATATCCACGGTTCCCCGCCTGCTTCGGCAACCAGCGCGGCAAGCATCGGCGCATTGGAATTGCGAATCTGCGCAGGTCCCGGTTCAGCTTCAACCGGAATCAGTTCATCACCGGTGGTAAGGATGGCCACGCGTGGCTGCACGCAGACATCCAGTACCGCGGCTCCACAGGTGGCAGCAAGGGCAATCTGCGATGCGCCGATTTGCGTACCGGCTTCTAGAAGAACATCGCCTTTCATCGCCTGCGCAGCGCGCGGGACCACATTATCCCAAGCCTGGAGTTTGCGTTCTCGCTGCATGCGGATGCGATTTTCCTCGCGGTCCACATGCTCGAGCATCACAACGGCATCGGCCCCGTTGGGAACCGGCGCGCCCGTCATGATTTCCCATACTGCACCTGATGGAAGGCTGCTCGCAGGGGCCTGTCCCGCCTGCGTCGATCCGGCAACAGGGAGCCAATCAAATTGCATTATCTCTTCAATACGGCACGCGTATCCGTCCCGCGTGGATCGCGGAAACAAAGGCTGGTCTTCGTCCGCCAACAATGGTGAAGCAAGAACTCTGCCTGCGGTATTTGCCAGCTTCACGTGCGCCGTCTTCTTCGGGCGTGCAGCGAGTTGCTCCGCGTAACGTTGCACCAGGAGGGCCGCATCCTCGTAGCTCAGCAGTGCTGAAGTCATGCCTCCGATTGTAAGAGGATTGGCAGGGCGTAACGAATCCGGAGCGGTCTGCAATGGAGATTTGCGCAAACTCGACAACAAACAGAAAGGGCGCATCGCTTGATGCGCCCTTTCTGTTTCCAGCGGAAACTGGCGGCTATTTCTTTCTACCTGCCTTGTACGAGGAGGTGATCTTCTCTCCCGCCTGCTGCAAGATGCCCTTGGCGTCGGCGGAGTAAGGACCATCCGGCGCAAGTTCAAGATATTTCTGATAGGCGTCCGCACAACCCGGAGGAAGCACAATCCGCTGAGTCTTCGGATCGACCGTCGCCTTCTGCACCAGACCCTGGCCGATGAGGTAATACAGCACCGCATCGTCAGGGGATGTCTTTATGGCTTCCTGAGCCGCTGCAACCTGGGCATCCCCATTGCCCGCCTGGAAGAAGATGACCGCCTCGTTGCGAAGGTACATGGCAGCCTTCGCGGGGTTCGCCTTTGCTGCCGCGTCATACGCCGCGTTGGCTTCGGCAACTTTGCCCGTGCGTGCATACACTTCGCCCAGACCGGCATCTGCCATGCCAACGATTTCCGGGTTGGGCTTCTTGGATGCCGCGTCTACTTCAAGCGCCTTCTTGAAGGCGGTCTCTGCCTCGTCATACTTCTTGAGCCCGAGCTTCGCCTGACCCAGCTGAGCCCAAAGAATCGACGCATCCGGCTTGGCTGCCGTGTCCTTGGTCATCAGGGTTTCCATGTCGGTATACTTGGCAGTCTTGATCTCCGCTTCTTTGGCTTCGAGATCAGCCCTGGAGGCGTTGGCACCCAACTGCTGCTGAGCCAATTGCTGCGCCTGACCGGCCTCTTTTTGGTCCTCGTTCACCTGTCTCAAATCTTCATTGAGGTGCTTGATCACCTCATTCGCCTTCAACGCTTCGGAGTTATGCTTTCGCATATCCTCCAGCTGCTTCCGTGTTTCTTCCGGCAATTTGGCGACGAACTCCGCGCGCGACATATCGAAGTCCTGCAATGTGTCTTCACCAGCAACAATCTTGACGTTGTTGAATGAGTCCACCATTTTGTCCGGCGGCGTGTCAGGCTGGCGATAAATCGCCATATACGTTCCCGGTGCTGCTTCGCCGGAATACTGTCCGGCAGAATTCACTGGAAAGGTGTATTTGGCGGTGTGGCCACCATCGGTCGAAAGACTCACGCTGCCTGTGGTCTGCGGCGCACCAGAAGGGTTGGTGATCTGGCCGTGAATCTTGCCCATGGCCTGGGCTTGAGAAGCAGCCGGCGCCTGCCCGAAAGCGGGCGTCAGCGAAAGTGCCAGAACGCCCAACCAAAGTGCAAGTGTGCGTTTCATATGTGTTCTCCTTGGAGGCGCGGACCTACCGAAAAGCCCGCGGATTCGGTCCTGAAATGTCTTGCCAGCCCGCCGGGAAAGGTTCGGATTTCGCGGTCAATGCGACGGCCAGCCCGACCTGCGCCATACGGCAGCCAACAGCCAATACGATACAACGTTGCGCCCTGCCTTCGCATCCGGCGAATAATCGTGCTCTTAAGCGGGGCCTGCTCCACGATGCTACTGCCCGCCTGAAGCATCCTTTTGTGGCGGTTATCACACTCTACAATGGTCTCATGGCAATCACCATTCGTCCCGCTGTCCGCGAAGACGCTCCGCAGATTCTGGCTTTCATCCGCGCCCTTGCGGAGTACGAACGCGAGCCTGATGCTGTAGACGCGACTCTGGACGACTTGTTGCGCGACGGATTTGGGCCTCAACCTTTCTATCGATGCCTGATGGCCGAGCAGGACGGCCGTCCCGCCGGCTTCGCACTCTACTTTTTCAACTACTCCACCTGGCTCGGCCGTCCCGGCCTTTATCTTGAGGATCTTTTCGTCCTGCCTGAGCTGCGCGGTCTCGGCGTTGGCAAGGCTCTGCTTCAGCGGGTGGCACAGGTTGCCGTTGAAAACAACTGTGGCCGCCTGCAGTGGGAAGTCCTCGACTGGAACACGCCTGCCATCGACTTCTACAGAGCCATGGGTGCGGAATTCCTCGATGAATGGCGCAATGTTCGTATCACCGGAAAGTCCTTGCTGGCGCTCGCAGGCCAGAAAGATGATGCAATCGCCGAAGCAGGCGCACCCTCATGAAGATTCGCGTCATTGGCGGTGGACTCGCCGGCCCGGAAGCCGCTCTGACCGCTGCCCGCCTGGGGTGTGATGTCGATCTCTATGAGATGCGCGCCATCGTCAATGGCCAGCCACGCCTTACCCCCGCGCACCAGACCATCGAATTCGGCGAGCTGCTCTGCTCGAATTCTCTTAAGAGCGAATCTCCAAACACCACGCCCTGGCTACTGAAAGAGGAGATGCGTCGTGCCGGTTCCGCACTCTTGCGCATCGCGGACGAAACGGCAGTCCCGGCAGGCCACGCGCTCGCCGTCGACCGCGTTGAGTTTTCCCTCCGCATCGCTGAAGCCATCGCCGCTGAGCCGCGTATTCGCGTCATCCGCGAAGAAGTCACCTCCCTTGTCCAGGACGGGAACGGCCCAGAGTACATCACCATCTTGGCCACCGGCCCCCTCACCTCTCCCGCCCTCAGCGCAGAGATTCAGCGCATCACCGGATCTGAGCACTTGGCGTTCTACGATTCCATCTCGCCAATCGTCGATGCGGAAACCATTGACATGGATCGCGTCTACTTCGCCGCGCGCTGGGACAAAGGCACCGCCGACTACATCAACTGTCCCATGTCGCGTGAAGAGTACGACCGCTTCTTCGACGCGCTCGTCGAAGCCGAAGCCGCCGAAGCCAAGGAGTGGGAGCAGCTTGACTACTTTGAAGGCTGCCTGCCTATTGAAGTGCTCGCCAAGCGCGGTCGCGACACTCTTCGCTTCGGTCCCATGAAGCCCGTTGGCCTGCGTGATCCGCGCACCGGGAAAACTCCCTGGGCCGTCGTCCAGCTGCGCAAGGAAAATCTCCGCGCCGACAGCTACAACCTCGTCGGCTTTCAGAATCACCTAAAGTGGGGCGAACAGGCGCGCGTTCTCCGCCTCATCCCCGGCCTTGAAAACGCCAAATTCCTTCGCTACGGCCAGATTCACCGCAACACCTACATCTGCGCGCCCGCTTTGCTCGACAAGCACCTTCGCCTCAAGGCTGACCCATCGATCCACTTCGCCGGCCAGCTCTCCGGCGTCGAAGGCTACACCGAATCCATCGCCACCGGCATGCTTGCCGGAATTTACGCAGCAAACCTTGCACAGGGCAGAGAACCTGCACTCGCTCCCCGCAGCAGCGCTATCGGCTCGCTGGTGCATTACATTACGGAAGCCAATCCCAAAGAATTCCAGCCCGCCAACATCACCTTCGATCTGCTTGTCCCGCTCGAGGAAGAACTGCGCAAAAGGGTCCGCGACAAGAAGGAGCGTCATCGCATCCAGTGTGAGCGTGCGCTGGTCGAGTTCGATAGCTGGTTGTCCTCTGTTGCCCTTACCAACGCTCCGTCCATCTCGTCTCGCTAGCACACGCTGGCTGGTAAGTTTCTTTCTATGCCGGTCCCAGAAACCGCTGGCCATGCTTCTCCGCAATCGAAATCACCTGTTGGATGGTGTCCGGTGATGGCTCTGCGCACGCGCTTTCACCCTCTGCCAGCACCAGACCTGCTTCTTCAAAGAATCTTCCAAGCCCTTCCGTGCCTGTGATCAACACACGGACTTCGTCGTAACTCGTATTGCGAAATCCATGGATCGCATTCGGTGGAACATTCACCAGTTGCCCTGGCACAGCGGATTGCCACTTCAATCGACCATTGATTTCAAGTGCAAACTCCGGGTCTCCCTCAAGCACATAGAACGATTCCTGATCAGGATGCTGATGCGGCGGTACGCCCACGCCAGGCGCAATGCGCGCCTCCAGCAGGCAGTACTTGTTGCCAGTTGCTTCCAGAGGCAGGAGCCATTTCAGCTCCGCACCCAAAATGTCGATCCGTTGATTTGTCTTCTGCATGTCCTAATTTCCTTTCCTGCTCTGTTTATGCAGAGCTTCCAGCAGAGTTTCCATGGCCCATACCGCGGCCTCCTGCGCGTCGGGGCCACTCAGGCCGCCGCGATCACGCAGCAAATTCCAGAACGGAGCGCTGTAGAGCGCCAGGAAAACCGCAACAATACGCGCGCGTTCCTTTGAGCTTTTACCCGCCAGAAGGGGGCCCAGACTATGCGTGAATGCCGGCCTGCCCTCCGCGCCGCCACGCTCGCGCACCGCTGTGCCTGCGGATGAATTCAGTACCGACCGAATCAATGGCTCATTCTCGTCGAACTGCTGAAAAGCCTTTCGTGTCAGCCTGACAATCTCGCCTTCGCTCTGAGGAAAGCGCGTCTTCGTCTGCTCCCGCAACCGCTCCCACAGCGCCTGCAACAGGCTTCCGCGGTCAGGGAAATGCCGATAGACCGTGCGCGCGCTCATCCCGGCAGCATCTGAAATTGACTCGTGCGAAAATCCCTGATCTTCGCCAAGTGCCAGCATCTCCATTGCCGTTTCCAGAATCGCTTCTCGGGTGGCCGCCATCTGGCGTGCCCGCAGCCCTCCGGATGTCTCTCCTACATTCATGTCAGTATACTGACATGAATGCAGATGGCTGTCAATAAATCCGGAATTGAACCTCTTTCCTTCGTCCTCGCATGCTAGGCTGGCACAGCGGCAGACAGACAACCCAACAACCTCACCCCATCTTCGGAGCCTTGTCTTGGAATTCATCATCAAGGAACAGAAACTCTCGTTTACAGCCGAGTATGACTTCACTGCGGGCGGCATTACCTATGCAGCACGTAAGGCATTCTTCTCTTTCAGTGACCATCTGGAAATCACCGAAGCGAGCGGAAAACTGGCCGCTACCGTGCAAGGCACCTTCTCGCCCCTGCGTTCAAAACACGGCTTCACCTTCTCAGATGGCCGCTCTTATCACTTTGAATGCGCACAGATTT
>JAGWSG010000048.1 GCA_028876335.1 Acidobacteriota bacterium | reverse complement strand
GGGATTCTGGTGGAGTCCAAGACCGCTGGCGAGGAGATTGCCTTTGCAATCGTCGGCATCGGGATCAACGTACATCAGCGCGCGTTCGCCGCAAACCTGGCGACTCCGGCCACATCTCTTGATCTGGAAGCGGGGCGTACGGTGAGCCGGCAAGACCTGCTCGCTGCCCTGCTAAAATCTGTGGAGTGCGAGAACGGTCTGCTGCTCGATGCAGAGGCCGTCAAGACCGTCCCGGCGCGTGTTGCAGAGGCTTCCAAATGGATACGTGGACGCCACGTAGAAGTGCATGGACCGCAGGCATGCGTAGGAATCACGGAAGGCCTGGACGAGCACGGATTTCTCAGGGTGCGTACCGCTGACGGAATTGCGACGGTGCAAACTGGAGGAATTCGAGCGGCGCAGGCAGGGTAAGAAACGATGCTGCTGGCAGTGGATGTGGGCAATACGAATACGGTGTTCGGTCTTTACCGGGTAAGTGGCGAAAAGCCTGAAGCCATTACGCACTGGCGCATTACCACGCATCGCGCGCAAACAGCCGACGAGTACGGCATTATTCTGGTGAACCTGTTTGAGCTGCAGGGCGTGGCTCCGAGCGAGGTGAAGCACATTATCATCTCGTCGGTTGTGCCGCCGGTTGAGACGACGCTGCGCCAGGTGTGCGAAAAGTACTTCGATGTGCAGCCCATGTTTGTGGAGCCGGGCATCAAGACCGGCATGCCGGTGCTGGTGGATAATCCGGCCGAGCTGGGCGCCGATCGCCTTGTAAATGCCATTGCGGCCTTTGAGCGCTACGGCGGACCGTGCGTGGTTGTGGACTTTGGCACAGCTACAACGTTCGATGTGGTGTCAAAGAAGGGCGAGTATCTGGGCGGCGCAATTGCGCCGGGGCTCGGCATCAGTGCAGATGCGCTGTTTGCGCGCGCTGCCCGCCTGGGCCGCGTGGATATCAAGAAGCCTTCAAAAGTAATCGGCACCAACACGGTGACACATATCCAGAGCGGGCTTTATTACGGTTATGTAGGTTTAGTGGACGGAATTCTCGATCGCATGATGGGTGAGCTTGGCGAGCAACCGGTGGTGGTTGCAACGGGTGGACTGGCAAGGCTGATGGCAGCCGAGTCGCGCTACATTAGCGAGATTGACGAAATGCTCACGCTGAATGGCCTGCTGATTCTCTTCGAGCGCAACCGCATGGCGCGCTCGCGCGGCCGCGCGCACTGAAGGCGCGGAGATGCGCAATTACTTCAACTACTTCACGGAAATCGAAGAGCGCTTTCAGCAGCGCCGCGGAGCTTTGCTCCTGCTGTCAACCATTGACTGGGCGCTGATTGAGACATGGCGCGAGGCGGGAATACCTCTTGAGGCGGTGTTGCGCGGTATCGATGCGGCCTTCGATAAGTACGAGTCGCGGCAACGCAAGGCGCGCATGCAGCGCATTAACGGGCTTGCGTGGTGCGCGCAGGCAGTAATGGAATCGGCCGAAGAGATGCGCGAGGCAGCCACCGGAACAGCCGCCAAAACCGAGAAGGAGACCCCTGAAGGCTTCGAGCATGACCGCGTGGCGGCTCACCTGGAAGCGGCGGCAGCGGCACTTGAGACTTCAAAGGCATCGCACGAAGCATGCGCGGCTACAGCGACACGTCTGCGCGAGCTTGCCGAGGACATACGCCAGGATACCGAGGGAAAGCGGGACCTGGAATCGCTGGAACGTACGCTGACCGTACTGGAAGACAAGTTATATGGCGCGATCAAAATCGCGGCTCCTGAGAAGTTATTGACCGATTTGAAAGAGCATGCGGACCGAGAACTGGCACCCTATCGGAGTCGCATGGTCGCCGCACAACTGCAACAAGTAAAAGATCAGTTTGAACGAAAACAACTGTTGGTCTACTACGATCTGCCACGCTTGAGCCTGTTCTACATGAGCCAGCAATGAAGAAGAATCGCATGCACCGGCGCTCCCCACAGGAAAGGGCTTCTGCGCGCTCTGTGCCGCATGCAAAGCCGCAGTTGGTGCGCATGGAAAAGCCCATCTATGGGGGCGCATCGCTGGGGCGGGTGGATGGCAAAGCGATCTTTGTGCCCCTTACGCTTCCGGGTGAGGTGGTGCGTGCGCGCGTGGTGGAGGACCGCAAGAGCTTTGCCCATGCGGAAGTGGAAGAGATTGTGGAGCGTGCGGCAGAGCGCATTGAGCCCGCGTGCCGGCACTTTGGCGTGTGTGGAGGCTGTCATTATCAACACACTGGCTACGAGCAGCAGGTCACATTCAAGAAGGACATTCTGCGCGAGACTCTGCAGCGCGGACAAGTTGAATTTAACCGCGAAATAGAAGTACTTACAGCAGAACCGTGGGCGTATCGGAATCGAATTCGTCTGGCCGCGGACAGAAACGGAAATTTCGGATACCGAAGCCGCCGCTCGCACGATCTCGTTGCGATTGCTGAGTGTCCGATTGCTGCGACCCTGCTGGTGCGAGCTGCAATGGCCTTTGCGAATCTGACAAAAAAGCTCAGCTTGTCGAGTGAGGATATCACTCTCTTCTGCAATGACGATGAAACGGAGTTATTGTGCTCGGTGACAGTCCGTGACGGTGGTGAGAAGCAATGGTTGGCGCTGGCCGCGATGTGGTCAGATGTAATCGCGGAACTGAGTGGTGTGCAGTTTGAACAGAACTCTGACGGAGGAAGGCTTCCGCGTATTGTGGCCCAATGGGGTGAGGCCGCGCTGCATTACCGTGCGGCGGGTTCACGTTATCGCGTAGACCGAGGCGCATTCTTCCAGGTGAATCGCTGGCTGGTGGACCAGCTTGCAGAGCGCGTGACCGATGGGCTCGCGGGAGACACTGCGTGGGACCTCTATGCTGGCGTGGGGCTGTTTGCAAAGCAGTTGACGAAGAAATTCGACCGTGTGTGTGCGGTTGAATCGGCACCGCAATCCACTGCTGCGTTGGCGCACAATCTGGGAGGAACCAATGGTGAACCGGTTGCGGAAGACGCTCTGGCATTTGCGCGGGAAAATAGGACCGCAACTCCGGACGCGATTGTTGTGGATCCACCGCGGACCGGGCTCGGTCCAGAACTGACCGCACAGCTCGGCGAGATTCGAGCCACTTCTCTTACATATGTGTCGTGCGATCCTGCGACTCTCGCGCGCGATTTGAAGGTGCTGACAGAATCGGGGTACGAACTCGCCTCAGTGACGCTGGCCGATATGTTTCCGCAGACTTTTCATATTGAGACGATTGTCCAATTGCGTGAGCGATAAAGCTTAAGGTTATGTTCAAACTCACCTGAGTGCTCCAAGGCACTGCATAAAACGCGCCATCCGTGGAAAATGGCCGTGCAAACTCTCGCACAGCCTTCGCCATGCCTACACAGCAGGAAATTCCCTCGTATGCCGTTTCACATCCTGATGCGAACCACTTAAGCTTGCGCGCAGGAAGAATACCGCTGTTTCATGCCGCATGGTTGTTCGCGCTGGGCATCGTCCTGGCGCATGGGTTGTATCTGCGACCTAGTTGGCTGCTGTGTGCGCTGCTGCTCATTGCTTTGCTCTGGATGTTGTCTGTTTATCGCGCGGAGCGGATTTCGTGGTTTCCGATGGCGGCAATGTGGCTGTTGCTTGGCGCATGGTGTGCGCAGATGGAGCCACAGCCGGCTCCCGCGCCGCAACTTGCCGCTCTCTCAAACGGGCTGCTTCGCGAGCTGGACGGCACAATTGTGAACGTGGATGCTTTGCGCAGTAATGCAATCACCGATGAGCTGGACGATACTCCGGACGCACCCACGCAAGTCCTCGATGTTGAACTGCGTGACGCGGAGTTCGTGACCGACAGCGTTGACCGTATGCAGCCGGTGACGGGAAAAGTGCGACTGACTGTCAGGTGGCCAGTGGACGCAGAAGAACGCGCGAGCGCGGAATCATTTCATTGCGGTGACCGTGTGCATGCAAGCGTTCAACTACTCGAGCCAGCCGACTATCGCGACGCGGGAGCTTTCAGCCGCGCTGGTTATCTGCTGGACCAGGACATTACCGCAACTGGGAGCGTCAAGATCGCACGCATAGCACGGTTGAATGTCGCGGATGTGCGCGGTGCAGCGGGGTGGCATTGGCTGGCACGAGAAAGGGTGCTTGTGGGTTGCAGGCTCCATGCGGCACAACAGGCTGTGAGCCACAAATTGCTTGCCCTGCCTGCGGCTATGGAGAGGTTGCCGTCCTTCCTGCGCATTACGCATGAAGATGCCGCGCTACTGGCAGCGATGACCACTGGAGACAGGACCTTTCTTACGCAGCCGCTACGGCGCGGCTTTGAAAGAACAGGCTCCTTTCACATGCTGGTTGTATCTGGGTTGCACATAGGCATTGTGGCCGGGTGTTTGCTTTGGTTTTTGCGCGCGTTACGCATCAAGCGCGTGCCGGCCACTCTACTGACGATTGCCGGATCGGTCGCATATGCGCTCTTTACCGGGTTCGCAACGCCGGTACAGCGCTCCTTGTGGATGGTGATTCTTTATCTGATTGGACGCCTGATCTACAGGCAGCGGAATGCGCTGAACGCGATTGGCTTTGCGGCGCTTGGCATGATGGCTGCGAGTCCGCGCGTACTGCTTGAGCCGGGGTTCCAGATGACGCTGCTCGCCGTGCTGTCCATTGCAGGTGTGGGCGTACCGTTGCTGGAGAAGAGCATTCAACCTTACTTGCGCTCGACGAAAGATATTGGACTCACTGCGATCGACACGAAGCTTGAGCCGCGGATTGCGGCATTTCGCGTGGACTTGCGCTTTTTTGCGGAGACGTGTGCGCAAAGATTCTCAGCGCGATTTGGATGGAAGACGTTTCCGTGGTGCGTGCGCACGGCGTTGCGTGTGGTGGAAGTGGTAGTGATTGCGTGCGTGGTGGAATTGACGATGAGTTTGCCCATGGCACTTTACTTTCATCGCGTGACGATATTCTCACTGCCGGTGAATGTACTGATCCTTCCGCTTCTCTCGCTGCTGCTGCCTTCCGCACTGCTCACGCTAGCAGTGTTGTTGATCTGGCCCTCGGCAGCGGTGGTTCCAGCCACAGTTACAGCGACACTGCTGCATGCCGGCGTGGGAATTGTGCGGTTCTTTGGCTCGATGGTGGGAAGCGACTTGCGGGTTGCGACTCCGCTGGCGTGGCAATACGCAGTTTTTTGCCTGGCTCTGGCTGCCGCTGTGGCGCTGGCGCATGGCGGTCGCACATCTAAGTATGGTGCGGTTGCTTTGCTGCTGGGTGGCGGCTTTGTGTGCGTGCTTCCCCGCCCTGTTGCGCACCCTCGCAACGCGCTGCTGGTGGAGGCACTCGATGTGGGTCAGGGCGATTCCCTGCTGCTGATTACTCCTGATGGCAAGGCGATGCTTGTGGACGGCGGCGGCATGGGCGGAGGAATGCCTCAGGCAAAACAGTGGTTCGATGTGGGTGAGGAAGTGGTTTCACCTGCACTGTGGGCGCGCGGCATTCGACACTTGGACGTTGTGGTTTTGACGCATGCGCATGGCGACCACATGGGCGGGTTACCCTCCGTACTCAAAAACTTCAGGCCGGCGGAGTTGTGGGTGGGCGAAAATCCGCCAGTAAGGGATTACGAATCGCTTCTGGATGAGGCGCGAAGTCTGGGTGTAAAAGTTCGTCGATTCCATGCGGGCGAGGAGGCGGAACTAGGCGATGCGAGTGTGCATGTGCTGGCGCCTGCAGCGAATTACACACCCGGGCCACAGCCTGAAAACGACGACTCGCTGGTGTTGCGAGTGGCGTATGAGAAGACTTCGGCTTTGCTTGCCGGCGATGCGGAATCTCCTGAGGAGCACGCGATGCTGAACGAAGCCGACCTGCAGAGTACCTTGCTGAAGGTGGGCCACCACGGTAGCGTAACATCCACCACACCGGCGTTTCTGGCAGCGATTCATCCGCAGTGGGCCGTGATTTCATGCGGGCTGCACAATCGTTACGGGCATCCGCGAGAAGAAGTATTGCACGCACTTGAAGAGAGCCATGTGAGAACCATGAGCACTGACATCGATGGCGCGACCTGCTTCCAACTGGACGGAAGCACCATCCGGGCAAGTGCGCTTTGTGGCCTGGATGCGAACGGCGGTGATGAGTGAAAGAATCTGTGCGCAGGTGTTCGCAATTCAGAAGCGGAAGATGAGTCCAAATTGCAATTCACGCGGGCGGTAGTAATTGGTTGCGTTCGCGCTGAGTGTATTGCCAAATGCGGTTTGCCCTGTGCGGATGCCATTAAGAAATGTGAGCGTGGGAAGCCCGCCGGCCTGTGTTCCCGCGCTGATTGTGTATCCAACCGTCTCCACTTGCGTGACGTTGGAGTGATTGAAGAAATTGAAGCTCTCGGCAAGAATTTCAAGCTGGCGCAGCGCGCCCAAGTCAAACTTTCTGGCGAGGCGCAGATTGGCGTTCCAGGTCGGCTGATACCTATAAGTGTTACGACCCACTCCATAGACAAATCGTGCGCCGCCGGAACCGTTCATTCCGTAGGAAAGCCCCTCAACAATCGCACTGTGATTGACAAACTGCTTTGGCAGCACTCCCGCGGTGCGCATGGAGTACGGCAGGCCGCTTCGAAATGTACCCGTGGAAGCGAGAAGCCAGCCGTTTGCAATTCGGCTGAGAACGCCAGAGAGATGAAAGTTGGTTTGCCACAAGAAGAAGCCACTGACAAAGTGGCGCGCATCCAGATTGCCGGGGCCGTAATCGAGGCGAAGGTTGGAGGGATCGAAGACGCTGGGTGTCCCGAGGGTAGGGCTTCCGTCTGGGTTCCAATCCCATGCATGCGAGTAGGTGTAGCGCACGCGCAACGTGAAGGTGCGGGAATTGCGGCTGAGTTGCAGCGAGCCTGCCTGCCAGGATGAGTTGGCCCGGCTTTGAATCTGGAGAATGCGTTGGTAGCCGGGATAGAGTCGGCCCATCGTTCCAAATGCAGAGGGCGTGTAGCCGTAAAAAGGTACGGTAACGGTGGGCATCTTGATAGGCCCTTGCTGGGTGAAGTCGACCACCTGATACGTGATGGTTTGTGGATTGATGGCGGGGTCGACGTTTGCATCGATGGTGGTGGGCAGGCGGCGCCCGAGCGCAACAGAGGCACCCGCTTCCAGGTGAAACCGGGCGGGCAGCGACTCCTCAAGCGAGACGGCAGCCTGGTGCACTTCAGGATTGCGATAGCTGGAAGCGAACTCGACCGCTCCAGGCTTTACTGTTGTGCCGGGAGCTCCAGAAAGAACATAAGGGAACGGCGGCGCACCACCGTTATAGAGATTGTCCGTGGGGCGCAAGACATAGTCGACATCGCCATTCAGCGATCCGGTCTGGGTGAGCGCACTGAGGAAGGTGAGATTAGCCGTGCGTCCGTAGAACATGCCGTAGCCGACCCGCAGCACAGGTATCAGGCTCTCACCTCTGCCCCACGCCAGACTGAAGCTTGGTGCCCAGTCGTTGCCGAGAGTCGGGGTTCGCTCAGTGCCGGGCAAGTCGGGATTGTCTATGGCGGCAATGGGTGGTGGAAGTTGCTCATGCTGCCAGCGCATGGAAACGGCCACAGTCATATGGCGTGCGGGTTGCCATCGTGCGGCTGCCGAGCCGGCCCAGTCATTTGTTGCGAGCCACCAGTCGGACGGACCGATGGTTTGCGAATACGTGGAATAGCAGGGCAAATACCCGAGCCCGTGCAATTGACCGTAGGAGTCGCGCCAGACGGTGCCGGTTTCATCGCAATTGTGCTGGTCGTATGGATTCAATTGCCCGGTGAGACCAAAGTGCGCAAAGGAGAGAACATCCGAAATGAAGTTTTCAACACTGGCGTATTGATAGGTGCCGGCCTGATTGGCGAGGAGAGAACTTGAATCCATGCTGTGGCGAAATTCAAATCCCGCACTCAGGAGAAATTGTCCGCGCGCCCAGTCCACTTGCTGACGAAGATCGATATTGGATTCGTCTGGATAAGAGCCGGGGCCGAAGCGCGACGGGCTGCCCATGGTAAAGCCATAACGCGAATCGATGATGATCTGCGGCAGTCTGTTCCATGTACTGATGTTGAAGCTTTGTTCAAACGCGGATGGCACGGGCGGCGGCGCAAGATGCCGGTAGCGGCCAAACGAGCCTTGCGTGACGAGCATCAGATTGGGCGTGAGAAATCCGCGCCACTGGCCGGTAACCCATTGCTCGTCGCCGCGATAGGAACCAAAGCTGTGGGAGCCGTAGAACTCCGACGTACGACTGAGGCCACCCCCGGGGGAATTCCAATAACTGTCCGACAGAACAACGGCGATGCTCTGCCGATCAGAGAGCCGCCAGTCCACACGGCCAAAACCGGTGATGCGGGTGGAAGAACGCGGAGTGGGACCGAGCAGGCCTGCAATCTGTTCAAGAACGGGCGAGTAGGCAGCAAGGCCTTCGGCAACCGGATCCACACCGCTGAGAGCCAGCCTGGCAGAGAGAACCTGCATCTGGTCGTTGGTGGGACGGGCAAAGAAAGTGTCGGCCTCGCGAACGGTGGCTACGGCAGGTTCACTTCGATGGGATGCGTCCGCGGAGACAAACCAGCCGAAGCGGCCGTAATGGAACTGACCGCCCACTCCGGCGCCGCCGCGCAAATTATGCGAGGAAGGCGAGAATGGCTCGGCAGTGAAGGAGGGTATGGCGGCATAGGAAGCGGGCGCGCTCTCGCGTATCCATTGCGCAAATGGGTTTTGTGCCTGGAAGAGATCCTGGCGAGCATAGAGAGAGAGCTGACCATGGATGCCCACACCGCCATGCCGCGATTCCATGGCGATGCTTCCGCCAAGAAACTGGCGGTCACCGCTGACTCGATTGGGAGAGAGAATGCGCACGGCGCGGATAGCGGATTGCGGACTGATGGGGCCGTCGTAATAGGAGTGGCCACGACCCGGCGAAGTAAGGTTGTTGCCCTGAAAAGCAAACCGGGACGTAACTCCGTTCATCGAAACTTCAGTTGGGCTCGACCCAGGAGTTGCGTTGTTTGACTGCTCGCTGTCGTCGCCCAGCGAGCCTGCGCCACCCGCGACAACACGCTGCACATCACCATCACGCATAGGAAGCGACTGCAATTGCTCTGCGGTCAGCACATCGGAAGCGTCGTCATTTTCAAGTCCGGCTTGTGCCACTGCCAGCAAGGAACCCGGGGGAACCGCCGTGAGCCGCAAGGCCGCACGCGCTGCCCCCATGGCGACCTGAATCATGAACGGCCCTGCAAACATCAAGCGGGTTGAACCTATTGCTGCCTGCATGCGCGGGGCGGTGAGCGCGTATGGGGCAACAGGAAGAGAGCCGAGCGCGGGCATATGCAGGGCTGCCCTTTGGTCGGTTGGCGAAAGCAGGATTGCAACTGTATCGAGCGCGGGTTCAATAGATGGACCCTGCGACGCGACAAATGCAGCGCGCGGCGCTGCAGGATGGGCCGGAATGCTCGATTCCGCCAGCACAAGCCGTGTATCGCCACGGAACGGTTGCAGTGGAGCAATAATTTCCGGCAAAGCTTGCGTGTCGATCCGCGGCTTTTGTGGGAGAACTATCTCCATTGCGGCAGTGGGCGAAGCTTGCGGCAAAGGACGCGCGGGTGGCCCAAGCGTGGCGATGGGTGCGTGTGCCAAAGCGACGGTAGAAGCACTGCTCTGGGGGTCGATTCGAGCCGGTACCGGCAGATGCGACGCTTGAGGTTGAGTTGCTGCTTCCACAGATGACGATGTATGCATCGCGACAGGCGCCATGTTGAGCGCCACCTGCACGTGCGCAGTGTGGTGTGGGCTAACGAGAATGCCTTCGATTTCCCCCTGGCCAAGCGTGGAGCTGATGGCGTGAAGCGAGTAGGGGCCGGGCGGAAGATCTTTGAACTCGTAGGAACCGTTGTGCGAGGCGATGGTGCGCATCTCGACGCCCGTGGATTGATTGCGCGCGATGACCGTTACGTCGGACAGTGGATGGGCCTGCGAATCGGTGAGGCGGCCCGCCAGTGCGCCGAGGCCGGTCTGCGCGCACACAAGCGCGCCAGCCTGCGCAACAAGCAGCAGAGCGAGAAGACTGCAGTATTTGACCCCAATGTGACTCGCCACCGAGGCAACCCCCTCGCGGCAGAATCTGGGAAGAAATACGCTTTGCCACCCGGCCTGCTCTTGGGGCAGGTCCGCTTGCAGGTTGCCGTTGTGCCGGGTTGCCTCAGCAGGCAATTCCGGCACAGGGAAGAGCTGGCAGCAAAGATTGGGAGATTCTAACCGGAAATCCGTGCCAAATGGAGTGATATAGCGCACTCTGCGGTATGAATCATGGTTGAGCCGGGTAGCCGCGGCCAGTCTTCTGTAGACTGGAGACTGGGCCTTCGGCCCCCGAAAAATCATGTTTATCGATGAAGTCAAAATCAGGGTGAAGGCGGGCGACGGCGGAAACGGCTGCATGGCCTTCCGGCGGGAGAAGTTTGTTCCGCGTGGCGGTCCGTCTGGCGGCGATGGCGGCCGCGGCGGTGATGTGATCATGGAAGCCTCGCAGCGCCACAATACGCTGATTCACTTCCGCTACAACCCCGAGCACAAGGCCAAGCGCGGTGAGCACGGCATGGGATCGAACTGCACCGGGCAGGATGGCACGGACATTGTGCTGCAGGTGCCCGTGGGCACCGCGGTTTATGACCAGGAAACTGGCGAGCTTGTGCATGATTTCAAATTTCCGGACGAGCGCATCATCGTGGCCAAGGGCGGGCGCGGCGGACGCGGTAACCAGCACTTTGCCACCAGCACCCATCAGGCTCCACGCGAGCACGAACTGGGGCGGCCGGGCGAAGAGCGCGCCTTCCGGCTGGAGCTGAAGCTGCTGGCGGATGTTGGCCTCGTCGGCTATCCCAATGCGGGCAAATCAACGCTCATCTCGCGCATCTCCGCGGCCAAGCCAAAGATTGCCGATTATCCGTTCACTACGCTTGAACCAAACCTAGGTGTAGTTACAGTGGGCGAGGAGCCGGAGCAGTTCTCGTACGTAGTGGCCGATGTGCCGGGTTTGATTGAGGGCGCGCATGAAGGCCACGGACTGGGTACGCAATTCTTGCGGCACATTGAGCGCACACGCGTGCTGGCACATCTGGTGGATGTGTCCGACGCTTCAGGCAGGCCGGATGCCGTGGAAGACTTCAAAGTCATCAACAAGGAGCTCGACAGCTTTACGGTGGGCGAAAGCGCGGAGACGCTGGCCGAGAAGCCCATGATTGTGGTGGCCACGAAGATTGATGCCGCGAATCCGGAGAAGCTGAAGAAACTGCAGGCGCACGCCAAGCGCAGGAAGCTTGAGTTTCATGCCATTTCCGCAGTGACGGGCGAAGGCATTGAGCAACTGAAGTGGGCGCTGGCCAAACGCGTGCGGCCGGAAGATAACTGAGCCAACACCGTACAATAAAGTTTCCACCTCTTTGAACAAGTCGTGGTGAATTTACCCGCAAAGGGCAGCAATTTCATGTCGAACATTCTTGAGAACCTCCCTGTCGGCGAAAAGGTCGGCATCGCATTTTCCGGAGGTCTGGATACCAGCGCCGCGCTTCACTGGATGAAGCAGAAGGGCGCACTTCCCTACGCCTATACCGCCAACCTGGGCCAGCCGGACGAGAAGGACTACGACGAGATTCCGCGCAAGGCGCTGGAGTACGGCGCGGAGAAGGCGCGACTGATTGACTGCCGCACGCAACTGGTGCGCGAGGGACTGGCCGCGCTGCAGAGCGGCGCATTCCACATTACTACCGCCGGCGTAGCCTACTTCAACACCACGCCCATTGGACGCGCCGTCACCGGTACCATGCTGGTTGCAGCCATGAAGGAAGACGACGTCTCCGTCTGGGGCGACGGCTCCACTTACAAGGGCAACGATATTGAGCGCTTCTATCGCTATGGCCTGCTCGTGAATCCCGATCTGCGCGTATACAAGCCTTGGCTTGACGCGGCGTTTATCGATGAGCTTGGCGGACGTGCGGAGATGTCAGCTTACATGCAGAAGGCGGGCTTCGAGTACAAGATGTCGGCAGAGAAGGCCTACTCCACTGACTCGAATTTACTGGGCGCAACGCACGAGGCAAAGGAGCTGGAATTCCTCTCCAGCAATGTGCGCATTGTGGAGCCGATTATGGGCGTGGCCTTCTGGCGTGAAGATGTACCCGTGAAGGCTGAAGAAGTCACGGTGCGTTTCCACGAGGGGCACCCCGTTGCACTCAATGGCAAGGAATTCACTGACCAGGTGGAACTGCTGCTTGAGGCCAATCGCATTGGCGGACGGCACGGCCTGGGCATGAGTGACCAGATTGAGAACCGCATCATCGAAGCCAAGAGCCGCGGCATTTATGAAGCACCCGG
>JAGWSG010000047.1 GCA_028876335.1 Acidobacteriota bacterium | reverse complement strand
TGCTGGAGTTGGCGACAGAGTTGAAGACCGAAATGGACAAGACCGACAAGGACACACTGTCCGTTGGAGTAATCAAGAAAGCAGCTGAAATCGAGAAGCTTGCCCACGATGTTCGATTGAAGATGCGGCTGGTTGTGGGGCAGAGTTGATGAACTTTTGAGATTCGCACCGGGGCTTCACTTCCAGTCGGCTGCCACAGGATTTCGCGTCAGGTGTTGGAAGGGATGATGAAGGCAATCAATTTGACGGAAACTGGAACGGGATTGCTGCGATGAATGGGCGTCTCATGGTGCGCGTCTTGGCCGGAACCGGGCTGTTGTTGACGATTCTTTGCGTGCAGCCGTCGCGCCCTGGGATGAGGGTAGCGGCTCAGATGATCCCTAACCAGGTGGGTAGCCAATCCGGCGGTATATTTGGCTCAGATCCGCTGGACGATCCACGTATTCGCGCACACCAGAGAAAGACCTTGAACGAGCAGCGCCAGAAGGAACTGCTCTCAGATACCCAAAAGCTTCTGCAGGCAACCAGAGAGCTGCATAATGAGATGATTTCGCAGTCTTTTACCAGGCCGACACCGCTGCAGGTGGAAAAGCTGATCCGAATAGAAAAACTGGCGAAGAAAGTTCGCGAAAACATGTCGTGGGAAGCGGGCGACCCAGCCCCTTCTTTCCGCGATCCTTTGTATCGGGCCGATCAGTAAATCGAAGCAGTAATCGGATTACTATTGCGTACTGCACAGATTGACTTCAGATTGATACAATCAATGTGCCAGTTGGGTTAAGTTCAAGACTGGGGAGTAAAGGGAATGGGACTTGCGGTTTCCGGAACTCGCCTGCATGGCACGGAATTTCTGGGTAGTCTCACCGCCGATCAGCTCACAGAGATGTATCGGCTGATGGTTCTCTCCCGTCGCATTGACGACCGGGAAATTCTCCTTAAGCGACAGCAAAAAATCTACTTTCAGATTTCATGCGCTGGGCACGAGGCGCTTCAAGTTGGCGCCGCGCTCGCTTTGCGCCCGGGTGTGGACTGGTTCTTTCCTTATTACCGTGATCGTGCGTTGTGTCTGGCACTTGGCGTTTCGCCGTATGACATGTTTCTGCAGGCGGTGGGTGCCGCAGCCGACCCGGCCAGCGGCGGCAGGCAGATGCCTACACATTGGAGCAGCCGCGCTCTGAATATTGTGAGCACATCCTCCTCCACAACAACGCAGGTGCAGCATGCGGTGGGATGCGCGGAAGCTGGACGGTATTTCAACCACTATCCTGACGCCGCAAAAAAGGGAACAGGAGATTATCGCGATTTCCACGATGTTGTATTCCACAAAGATGAGGTTGTGCTGACCCTGCTGGGCGAAGGCTCCACTTCGCAGGGCGAATTCTGGGAGGCGCTCTCCACTGCCTCCAACAAAAAGCTGCCTGTGATTTTCTGCGTGGAAGATAACGGGTACGCGATCAGTACTCCGGTCGAAGTGAATACGCCGGAAGGCAATATCTCACGGATGGTCACGGGCTTCCCGAATTTTCATTTTGAGGAAGTGGACGGAACCGATCCTGAAGCGAGCCTGAGGGCGTTTCAGAGAGCTGCTGAGCATTGCCGCGCTGGACTGGGGCCTGCGCTTGTTCATGGACATGTTATCCGGCCCTACTCGCATTCCTACTCGGACGATGACAAGTCCTATCGCACGGCTTCCGAACGCGAAGCTGATGCCTTGCGCGATCCTCTGGCGAAGATGCAGATGCGTTTGCTACGCGAGGGCATTCTAAGTGCTGAAGAAATTACGGCGCTGGAACAGAAATGCGACCTTGAAGCCGCAGAGGCCGCCGCGCGTGCTGTTGAAGCGCCACTGCCCGAGATTGCCAGCATTCCGCTCCACGTGTACAGCGAGGACCTCGATCCGACCAGCGCAGCTTTCGATACGGAATCTGCGGGATTAAGTTCGGCTCATGGCGTTGACGCTACGCCTCGAACAATGGCTGAGTTGATTAACGCATGCCTGAAAGATGAAATGGCGCGTGATCCGCGCATCGTCATCTTTGGTGAGGACGTGGCGGACGCAAGCCGCGAGTCTGCACTGAGTGAAGTGAAGGGGAAGGGCGGAGTCTTCAAACTAACCGCTGGCCTGCAGAGACTGTACGGAGCGGACCGCGTGTTTAACTCGCAGTTGGCTGAAGCCAATATTGTGGGACGCGCGGTCGGTTATGCGGTTCGGGGCATGAAGCCGGTTCCGGAGATCCAGTTCTTCGATTACATCTGGCCTGCCATGCATCAGTTCCGCAACGAACTTTCGGTGATGCGTTGGCGCTCGAATGGCGTATGGGCTGCGCCGACGGTCGTGCGTGTCCCCATCGGCGGTTATTTGACGGGTGGTTCCATTTATCACTCGCAATCAGGTGAGTCGATGTTTACGCATATTCCTGGTCTGCGCGTTGTGTTCCCGTCGAACGCGCTGGACGCCAACGGACTGTTGCGCACGGCGCTTCGCTGCGACGATCCGGTCCTGTTCCTGGAACACAAGCGCCTCTATCGCGAGTCGTTTGGGCGCGCACCGTACCCGGGACCCGATTACTGCATCCCGTTTGGCAAGGCGAAGACCGTTCGTCCGGGTAAGGATTTGACCATTATTACGTATGGCGCCATTGTGCCGCGTGCTCTGCAGGCCGCGGAGCGGGCACATCGGCAAAACGGCATAGATGCAGAGATTATCGATCTGCGCACGCTCAATCCGTACGATTGGGAAGCAATTGCCGAGTCGGTCAAAAAGACCAGCCGCGTGATTGTGGCGCACGAGGATATGCAGAGCTGGGGCTACGGCGCAGAGATTGCCGCGCGCATTGCAGATGAGCTATTTGATCTGCTGGATGCGCCCGTTCGCCGGATTGGGTCGAAGGATACATTCGTGGCGTATCAGCCAGTGCTGGAAGACGAGATTCTGCCCCAACCGGAGTTCATCTTCAAGGCAATAGCAGACCTGCATGCCTGGTAAGTCAGGCGCCTGCTCCGGCGGCTACAATACGTGGATGGACTCAATCCCCGGTACTCCTAGGAGCGTGATTATCTGCCCTGAGGAGAACCGCGCATGACGCGTTTTTTACGACTGATGCGGTACGGGGTGCCGTACACCGTGCAGTGGGTTCCCGGTGTGCTGCTGCTTGCTGTTTGCGGCGCACTCGATACTTTCCGCGTACTCCTTTTGCAACCCATCTTTGATCAGGTACTGCGTCCGGATGCGCCGGAAGGGCCAATTCTTCTGGGAATGCGTAATAGCAGGTGGCATGTCGATTTGCGCAGTCTCATGCCATTCCACGTTCACAACGCATGGAACGTGGTTGCCATTGCTCTGGTGCTGGCGACGTTCGGGAAAGGTATCTGCGATTACCTGGGCACATACCTGGTTAATTACGCTGGCTTCGGAACCATCACCGATCTCCGCAATCACCTGTACGAAATTACTCTGCGCCGTTCGTCGACCTTCTTTCACAGGAATGCGACGGGAACTATTCTCTCGACGTTGATCAACGACGTGGACCGCGTGCAGCTTGCTCTCAGTTCTGTCATTGGAGACTTTCTTCAGCAGTTCTTCACGTTCATTGTTGGAATCGTGCTGGTGATTCGCCTGGGCGGCAATTTGAGCTGGGCACTGGTGCTGTTTATTCCGGTGGTGATCACTTCGGCTCGCAAAATTGGCGGAGAGGTTCGCTCGCGAACACGCACCGGACAGGACAAGCTGGCCGAAATTCAAAACATCCTGCATGAAACGGTCACCGGTAATCGAATTGTCAAGGCGTTCAATACGGAGTTGTGGGAGATATTGCGATTCCAGAAGGCGGCGCGGCGACTATTTCGTGCCAACCTGCGCAGTGTGCGCATTCAGTCCATCAGTTCGCCGCTAATGGACACGATCGGCGCGATTGCCATTGCCATGTTTCTTTTGATTGGCCGGACGGAGATTCTATCCGGCCGCATGACCATGGGCCTTTTCGGTGCATTCATCATTCTGCTCTTCAAGCTGTATGATCCTGTGCGCAAGTTCGCGTACTTCTACAATGCCTTCCAGCAGGCGATGGGCGCTTCGGTATCCATCTTCGCCTTCTTCGATACGGAGGACGATGTAAAGGAAGGTTCGCATCCCAAGCAGATTGAACGCTTCAGGAAATCTGTGCGTTTTGAGGACGTGGGATTCTGGTACTCGACGGAGAAGGGTGAACAGCAAATTCTTCACAACGTGGATCTTGAAGTGGAAGCGGGAGAAGTGCTGGCGCTTGTTGGGCCGAGCGGCGCGGGCAAGTCGACCCTGGTGAATCTCATTCCACGTTTTTTTGATGTCTCGTCCGGGCGCATTCTGCTCGATGGCATCGATATTCGCGATCTCTCGCTGGCATCTTTGCGCAGGCAGGTGGCGCAGGTGACGCAGGAGACGATTCTGTTCAACGATACGGTGCGCAATAACATTGCCTATGGACAACCGGACATGAAGCACGCGTTGGTGGAAGAGGCGTCACGTGCGGCTCTGGCTCACGACTTCATCATGCGCATGCCGCAGGGCTATGACACGGTGATTGGCGAGAAGGGCTTCCGTCTTTCCGGCGGCGAGCGCCAGCGCATTGCCATCGCGCGTGCAATCCTGAAGAACTCCCCAATTTTGATTCTTGATGAGGCCACGTCCGCGCTTGATGCCGAAAGTGAGTCGCTGGTGCAGACGGCACTTGCCAATTTGATGCAGAACCGCACTGTTGTGGTGATTGCGCATCGTCTGGGGACCATTCGCCGTGCCAACCGCATTGCAGTTCTGGAAGACGGACGCATCACGGCGATTGCGCCGCACGAACAGTTACTCGCAACATCGGCTACGTATCAGCGCCTTTATCAATTGCAGTTTGTGGATGCGCCGGAGCACCTTGTATCGCCATTGGACGCGAGTGCGCAGATTCCGCTGGAGTTTGAACAACCGCTTGCCACGAAGGCAGGGGAATAGCAAAAATGCCTATCTATTCAATGACCGGTTTTGCCCGCGCGCAGGTGCGGATGAACGACCAACTGGCCTTTACTTTGACCATCAAGAGCGTGAATCACCGCTTTCTCGATATGCAGCTTCGTCTGCCTTCTGGTTTCGACGCGCTCGAAATGGAGCTGCGCCGCGCCTTGAAGGAGAATCTTGCGCGCGGTCATGTGGAAGTAATGCTTTCCATCGATCGTTCTTTGCAGCAGAAGGCCGGGTACAATCGCGAACTGGTAGCCAATTATCTGCAGGCATTTTCGGCCGCAAAGGATGAGTTCTCTCTAACTGGAGAACCGGATCTGAACAACATCTTCCGCCTGCCGCTGGCGTTGCAGTCAGACAATCGCGCCGCAAATGACGACGATTCGGCAGCAATTTCCGATGCGGTTTTGAGCGCGATGGGACCGCTGCTTTCCGAATTGAAGACAATGCGCGCGCGGGAAGGTGAATCGCTGGGAGCGATACTGCATGCGTCGCTCGATAATCTGGCGGAAGCTACGAATCAGGTTGGGGCGCTGCGTCCCGAGGTGGAAAAGCGCTACCAGGAGCGTTTGGCGCAGCGTCTTACATCAGCAGTGGGCGATGAGTTCAGCCGGCAACGCGTGATGGAGGAAGTAGCTGTTCTTGTGGATAGAAGCGATGTAACCGAAGAGCTGGCGCGCATGACGACGCACATCGGGCACTTCAGGGAACTTTTGAACGATGGTGGAGAAATCGGCAAAAAGCTGGACTTTCTATTGCAGGAAATGAACCGGGAGGCGAATACGCTTCTCTCCAAGACCGGTGGCGTGGGAGGCAAGGGGACGCAAATTACGGAGCTTGGACTGGCTATGAAGTCGCATATTGAAAAGGCTCGGGAACAGATTCAGAACGTGGAGTAAAGCGTGAGGAAACGCACTCCAAAAAGTCGAAAGGGAATATTTCAACGTGGCAGGGATTCTTTTCATCATTTCGGCGCCCTCCGGGTCAGGCAAGAGCACGCTGGTTACGGAACTGCGCAAACAGGTAACGGGCGTCGAGTTTTCTATTTCATGGACAACGCGCGCGCCGCGCGGCTCTGAGGAGAATGGCCGCGAGTACCACTTCACTACGCGTGAGGAGTTTGAGCGCAAAATTCAGGCTGGTGAATTCCTGGAGCACGCGGAGGTATTCGGCAATTACTACGGGACAGCGCGCCAATCTCTGGACGATGCGCGCAAGCAGGGGTATGACCTGCTGCTTGATATCGACGTTCAGGGCGCAGCACAGGTGCGCGAATCGATGCCGGAGGCGGTGAGCATCTTTGTGCTTCCGCCGACCCCGAAGGTTCTACGCACGCGTTTGCGCAATCGCAGCCGGGCAGAGGGCGTTGTGAATGAGGCGGAACTCTACCGGAGGCTGAGTGAGGCCAGCAAGGAAATTGAGAATTACCGCCAATACGGTTATATTTTGGTCAATGACATCCTGGACAGGGCGGTAGCGCAATTGGAGGCGATTGTGCTTTCCGAGCGGTACTACCGGAACGGCGAGGCAATTGCCGTCCGTTCAAGCAGGGTGTTGGAAGTGGCTGGGGCCTGCAGGCTAGAGAATACGCGGGAGCGGCTAAAACCGGTGCTGGAAGCCTTCGGTATTGAAGGAAATTCCGGCCAGCAGCATTTACCTTTTGGAGATGACCCCGATGACGATTGAGACCACATTCGATTCGAATTATCGCAAGGTCCTGGTGGCAGCACGTCGCGCGCGCCAGTTACAGAGCGGATCGTCCGCGCTCGTTGCCAGCCAATCCAACAAGGCCTGCCGCATTGCGCAGGATGAAATTGAAGCCGGAAAAATCTCTTACGTGAAGAACGAGGGCCCAATTACACGGCCGCTCGTAGAAGATCGCGGAATCCCGATTCTTTCTTAGAATTTTGGCCGCGCCTTCACGGCGCGGCGGTTCTCCAACCTGGCACGGAATACAATCAAATTATGCGAGTTACCGTAGGCGTCACGGGCGGGATTGCTGCGTACAAGGCGGCGGAGTTGGTGCGTGCTCTGCAACGGCAGGCATTGGAAGTGCATGTGGTGATGACCGAGGCCGCTACCAAGTTTATTCAGCCGCTTACGTTTGAAGCGCTCACGGGTCACAAGGTGGTAACCGGACTGTGGGAAGGCACGGGTGACGAATCACCGAGCGACTCGAGCATTGAGCATATCGGTGAAGCACAATGGGGCGATGCACTGGTGGTTGCTCCGGCGACGGCGAATATGCTGGCCAAGTTTGCGCACGGTATTGCGGACGATTTTCTTTCCACTCTCTATTTGGCCACGCAGGCGCCGGTGCTGGTTGCGCCGGCCATGAACACGAACATGTGGGAGCATCCTGCGACGCAGGCGAACCTGGAGATTCTGCGCCAGCGCGGCGTGCGTGTGGTGGAACCGGGAACAGGGCTGCTCGCCTGCGGAACAGTTGGTCCGGGACGCATGGCGGAGCCTGAGGCAATTGCCGACGCGGTATTGAACGCGCTGGGGCGGAGGCATGATCTTGCAGGAGAGATTGTGCTGGTGACTGCCGGCGGGACACGCGAGGCGATTGATCCGGTGCGATTCCTGGGCAACCGCTCCAGTGGAAAGATGGGCTATGCACTCGCCGATGCCGCGCAGAGCCGCGGCGCGCGCGTGATTCTCATCAGCGGGCCCTCGGCGCTGCATCCACCCGCACATTGCGAAGTGGTGAAGGTTGTAACGGCCGAGCAGATGCGTGCAGCTGTGCTGGAGAAGATGGGTGAGGCCACGCTGGTGATCAAAGCAGCTGCAGTGGCCGATTATCGTCCTGTGGCCGTAGCCGACCACAAGCTAAAGCGCTCAGGACCGTTGACATTAGAGCTGGCGCCGACTGAGGACATTCTTGCCGAAGTGGCGAAGCTTAGACGCCCTGGGCAGCTGATTATCGGCTTTGCGGCGGAGACGGAAAATACGCGTGAAAATGGTCGCGCCAAGTTGATGCGCAAGGGCGCCGATGCGATTGTGGTGAACGATGTTTCGGGCGATAAGACCGGGATCGATGCCGATCGGAATGCTGTCACGTTTCTTACGCCTTCCACCTCCATAGAGCTGCCGGATATGCCGAAGCGTGCTCTGGCCGACCGGATACTCGATGAGATTGCAACGCTGCGGCGTCCGCGCGCACTGGTCGTCGAGCTTGGCCGTTTGGCGGAAGAGGGTACGGCTGATGCTGCGAAGGCGGGCGAGCCGGCAACC
>JAGWSG010000046.1 GCA_028876335.1 Acidobacteriota bacterium | reverse complement strand
TCGCCGCAGATTATTGGCGCGGTGGCCGACCGGTCCAATCTTCGATATGGTCTTGGCTGCACGCTGATCACACTGTTCCTATCCTGCGCGATTCTGCTGGCGGGCGCGCGGTTTGCGCCGCCGCTGGAAGAGCCGGAATAGCAGGGCTGCCCGGCGATACTGTGGATATGGGGCATGTGCAGGCTGTGTGGATTGCGCTGGTGGTTGTGAGCTGGTTCTATGCAGCGGCGTGGTTCTGGCAGGGGTGGATTGCTCTGCGCGGGATGCCGACGCTGCCGGATTTGACGCGGGTTGATGCGGATGCGCTGGAGGCTTTGCCGGATGGTGCGGGGCCGCAATTGAGCGTGATTGTGCCGGCGTGCAATGAGGCGGAATCGATTGAGGCTTCGCTGCGGTCGCTGCTTGGGTCGCGGGGAATCCGGCTTGAAATTCTGGCAGTGAATGACCGGTCGACGGATGCGACGGGCGCAATTATTGACCGAGTTGCGGCGGAGAATGCGGGGCCGCATGTGCTGCGGGCGATCCATATTGATGCGCTGCCTGTGGGCTGGCTGGGCAAGCCGCATGCGATGGCGACGGCTGCGGCGGAAGCGACAGCAGAGTGGCTGCTGTTTACCGATGGCGATGTGATGTTTGCGGCGGATGCGCTGGAACGCGCGCTGCGTTGTGCGCGGGAGAAGCGCGCGGACCATTTTGTGCTGGTGCCGACGCTGATTGTGCACTCGGTGGCGGAGCGGGCGCTGCAGGCGGCGATGCAGGTGCTGGCGCAGTGGTCGATTCGGCTATGGAAGGTGTCGGACCCGAAGGCCAGGGATTTTGTGGGTGTGGGCGGGTTCAACCTGATTCGGAGTGAGGCCTATCGCGCAATTGGCGGGTTTGAGTCGATGCCAATGGAAGTGCTGGACGACCTGCGCATCGGGTGGAAGCTGAAGCGCGCGGGCTTTCGAGCGATGGTGGCGCTGGGGCCCGATCTGGTGCGCATCCGGTGGATTGCCGGGGCGTTGTCCGTGTTCAAGCTGATTGAGAAGAACAGCTTTGCCACATTTCGCTTCCGGACAGTTTTTCATGTGCTGGCTGCAGTTGGGATGACCCTGGTTGCGCTTGTTCCACTGGCTGCGGTTCTGGCAGGGTGGAGCGGGCTGCCGCACGCTGTGTGGATTGTTGCGGGAGGCTGGGTGGCCTGGGGCGGAATTGGGCTGACGTACTGGGCGAACCGGAAATTGATGCTGGCTCCAGCGTGGATGGCGGTGTTCTTTGTCCCTTGTGTGCTGCTGGTGGCGGTGGCGTTTGTGCGGTCGATGGTGCTGACACTGGTGCGGGGTGGTATTCGCTGGCGGGGAACGTATTATCCGCTGGAGATGCTGCGAGAGCATTGCGGGAAGTGGTGAGGGCTCCTTCGTTTGAAAAAAAATGTGTTTTTTCCCGTAAATCCTTCATGTGAAGCATGTTGCGCGATGACCCCCTGGCATTGTATTTGAATCTAAAGGGGTTAGGAGTTCGTACAGGGAAACAAAGGGGTTTGCTGAAAGCGGAACCCGGTTGAAGCGGGTTGGAGTAACGCTGAGCGGGCCCGCCGTACTTGTCTATTGTGGGGTATTTGGGGGTAATGATCGGCAAGATTGGGTGGGCGATTTTATGAGATTGCCGATTCAATTTGTGGATGGTTGTGAGTTTAGCCGCGACGAGATTTACGACGAATGAGGTTTTGAGCAACTCAGGGGCTAACGCCCAGAGCTTGTTTTGATGTCTTTTCGGCACGAGTCAGTTCGTGACCTGACACACGGTGGTATTTTCGGCAGGCTGTGAAGTTGCGCTGTTATCGCAGGAAGCAGCCCGGGAGAGTTCCGGTTCCCACCCTTCGCTTTGCGAAGGATGGGGCACCCTTTTTGTGGGTTTGGGAAGTGGGTTGGAGGCGAAGGGGGTGCCAGCGGCCGGGAAGTGGTGAGATACGTAAATCTTGCATTTAGTGGATACACATCAATAATGGATATACAATGACATATGTATCCATTACGAGAAGATATACGGGGAGTGTGCGATGAAGGTGGCAAAGTGGGGCAATAGTCTGGCCGTGCGGATTCCTGCGGATGTTGCGGAGAAGTCTGGAATCAAGGATGGCGACGAGGCCATTCTTGAGTGGAAGCGGGATAACGTGATCGAGATTCGTTACGAGGATCGCCGCGCGGAGGCATTGCGTTTGCTGCGGGAGAACAGAATCAAGGTTCCGTATGCGTATAAATTTGACCGCAACGAAGTCTACGATGACTAGACCGTTCCTCGATACGAATCTGCTGGTGTATGCGGCGCTTCAGGACAAATCGGACGGTGGCTCCGAACGGATTGAGAAAGCGCAGACTCTACTGACCAATGGCGGCATAGTCAGTGTGCAGGTATTGAACGAGTTCATTGACCTTGCCCGGCGAAAATTCAAGCAAGACTGGCGACAGGTTAGAAATCTTCTACGTGCGATCGAGTTGAGCTGTGGATCTGCTCTTCCACTCACGGCCGAAGCACAGCGCCTTGCTGTTGAATTGGCGGTTGGACACAAGTTCAGAATCTATGACGCGATGATTGTGGCGACAGCGCTCGATGCGGGCTGCGATGTGCTGTACAGCGAGGATTTTCAGCACGGGCGGAAGATTGAAGGAATGCGTGTGGAGAATCCGTTCCGTAGACCTTAGCTCAAAATGAAAATTGAGGAAGGCCTCTTCAGGAATTGGGAGGAGTTGTGGTTCCCACCCATACCGCGGAGTGCGCGGAATGGATGGGGCAGGCTTTTTACGGGTTGGGGGAAGTGATTTAGAGGATTAGGGTGTGCCACTTGCGGGCGATTCTCTGGTCTTATCTAAAGACCAGTCATCTTCAGCGCTGCTTCTGGAAGACGTGCCCCTTCAAGGTTGAGTTTTGAAGTGGTTTCATCGATCGACCTGAGATCGTCGTATGTCATTTCAACATCCGCAGCGCCGAGATTCTCTTCAAGCCGTTGCTGCTTTGTTGTTCCGGGTATGGGCGCGATCCAGGACTTCTGCGCAAGGAGCCAGGCAAGAGCAATGCGTGCGGGCGTCGTACCCTTTCGTTGAGCGATGGAACGAACGAGATCGACTAGCACCATGTTGGCTTTTCTGGCCTCAGGAGAGAAGCGGGGAACGAGATTTCGAAAGTCGGTTGGATCGAACTTTGTATGCTCATCAATCTGACCTGTGAGGAAACCAGCTCCGAGTGGGCTGAAGGGAACGAAACCGATACCAAGCTCCTGCAGTGCGGGCAAAAGTGTTTTCTCCGGCTCTCTCCAGAAGAGCGAATACTCGCTTTGCACTGCGGTTACTGATTGAACAGCGTGTGCTCGACGAACGGTGGAAACGGCCGCCTCAGAAAGACCGAAGTGTTTCACCTTGCCCTGGATAATGAGCTCCTTCACAGTTCCAGCCACATCTTCGATGGGAACGTTGGGATCGACGCGGTGCTGATAGAAGAGATCGATACGATCCGTGCGCAGGCGCTTCAGGCCGGCCTCTGCCACTGCCTTGATCTGCTCAGGCCGGCTGTTTGTCCCTGGACGGCGCTGTCCTGTCTGTATGTCGATGTCAAATCCGAACTTTGTAGCGATCACCACGTGGTCCCTGATGGGCTGAAGAGCTTCACCGACCAACTCTTCATTTGCATATGGCCCGTAGGCTTCAGCAGTGTCGAAGTGGGTGACACCTTGTTCGTACGCGGTGCGAATCAGTTGAATCATGGCGCATTTATCGGCTGGCGGCCCGTAGCCCGAAGTCATGCTCATACAGCCGAGGCCAATTGCCGAAACTTCAAGGTCCTTACCCAATATGCGCTTCTGCATAGCTACTCTCTCGATGTGTGCAACTACTTCTTGTTGATGTCCATTTTGACTGGGCGAAGGAGATGGGAAAAAGTGAGTTGAGCCAACTTCCATTTGCCGTTGTCTTTGACATACACCTCGGTCACCATAAAAGCGTTGGTGACTTCATTTCCACCGACCACCGCTACCAAGTCCATATCACTGAGCAGAACCGCAGTGTTGCCAAACATACGAACGTCGACCGAGTAAACCGCAGCTTTCTTGTACCAGATGCCGCCGCTCTTGATAGTGGACAGCTCCTGTGACTTGCCCCAAGTTCCTCCCATATGAGTGAACATGGCTTTGTCATCGAAAAGTGTCTGCAGGGAATCGACCTTCTTCTCGGCCATCCAATCCCATTTCAGCTGCGAGAGCCTGATGATTTCCTGCTGTTCTGGAGTATGAGTTGCGGCAGTTGCGATGGTTTCTGTGGGTGGCCCCGGAGGCTGCTGTGCATGGGATGATTGCACGATCAGAGTCGATAAGAACAGACTTAAAATCAAGGTTTTCATGGACACCTCTTGGTATGCGAAGTGGACCCGCCGGAAGCTCAGGCTTTCAACTAGATTGAAGCAACCGCCGAAGCGTCGCCCTGCCAGACACGACATTGTTGCTGCGAATCGCGACAAACTTCGCTTCTGAGAAGGTGACGCTTTTTGTATGGTGTTTGTCGTCTATTGCATGGCGGATCCTACCTTTGTTTCGGTACCTTGAAGCAGGAGGATCAACCGTGCTCAAGCACTTCAGGGTTCCGGGACGACTTGCCGTCAAATTGGAGGAATTGGAGATTCCCGTTTCCACGGTACTACGCAAGGCGGGCCTGCCGCGTGATCTGTTCAAGCAGACTCGAATACTCGTGTCAACGAGTGAGCTATTCGCCTTGTGGAGAGCGATCGATAGTGTGAGCGCCGATCCATTGGTTGGGCTGAAGCTTGGAGTGGAAACAAAGACAGAACGATTTCATCCGATGGCGATTGCTGCCCTATCCACGGAGAATCTTGTCGCGGCATCGGAGCATATGGCGCGCTATAAAAAGCTCACTGCGCCGGAAGAGATCATTGTCGAACTCAATAAAGAAGAATTTGTCGTGGGCTTTCGTTGGCTTCTCGCGGTCGAGACTGAGCCGTGGACGCTCACGGACTACTGTTTCTCCTGGATGCGTTCTCTGGCCCGGCACGGAAGCGGTATTTCTCTAAACCCACTCCGAGTTGAGTATGTACAACAGCGGCCGAATGTGCGACTGATTGAACGCAGCCTGGGGTGTGAAGTCGTTGTTGGCGCGCCGCGTAACGTGATCGTCTTTCGCTCTTCCGACGCTACCAGGCCGTTCGTGACAAGAAATGCCGAACTGCTCGATCTGCTGGCTCCGCAATTTGAGGAGCAACTGCGCCAATACACAGAGGAGGATGGCTTTCTGGAACAGGTTCGGCGCACGATACAGGACAAGCTCACAGGTCATCGCCCTTCGATCAAGTCTGTATCAGAAGCACTCCACATGGGACCGCGAACGCTCCAGCGCCGGCTGCAGGATTCCGGCTCGAATTTCCAGCGCGTCCTAGATGAAGCCAGGCACCAGATGGCGAGGTACTATCTCAGCAATTCGGCACTTGAACTAAACGAAGCTGCCTATCTGCTCGGCTTTGAAGATCCCAATTCATTTGGTCGCGCGTTTCGGAATTGGGAAGGTGTGCCGCCTGGTGATTGGCGAGAAACCCATCGAACAATGAAGCCGATGTGAAAGGCACTTCCCGCATTCAGATGTAGTTGGTTGGTGCGCATCATGTAACGAAAAGTAACGACACGTGGGCTTGTGGTGGCTGAGTTGCGTGTGAAGTGCGCGTCATTGGGCACGGTGGATGCTTCGCTGCAAATGAAAGCGACAGCCATTGGGCTGCCGCTCTTTTCTTGATTTACAGATTGGTTTAGTGGGTGCCGACGAGTTCTTCGCTTTTGGCGCCCTGGCCGTAGTGGCTGACGACGTACTTGTCGAGGATGTCTTTGAACTCGGCTACGATGTGGTCGCCGCGGAGGGTTGTGTGGAGTTTGCCGTCGACGTAGACGGGGGCGACGGGGTCTTCAAACGTGCCGGGGAGGCTGATGCCGAGATTGGCGTGTTTGGATTCTCCGGGGCCGTTGACGACGCATCCCATGACGGCGAGCTTGAGCTCTTCGACGCCGGGGTACTTCTTGCGCCACTCTGGCATGGATGTGCGGAGGTAGCCCTGGATCTGCTCGGCGAGTTCCTGGAAGTAGGTGCTGGTGGTGCGTCCGCAGCCGGGGCAGCTTGTGACCTGAGGCATAAAGGAACGGATGGAGAGTGACTGCAGAATCTGTTGAGCTGCAAGGACTTCTTCCGTGCGGTCTCCGCCCGGTTTGGGGGTGAGCGAAACGCGGATGGTGTCGCCGATGCCAGCAAGAAGAAGCGGCGCGAGGCCGGCGGTGGAGGCAATCAAACCCTTCGACCCCATACCGGCTTCGGTCAGTCCGAGGTGGAGCGGGTAGTCGCAGCGTGCGGCGAGCGAGGTATAGACGTCGATGAGGTCGCGGACGCCGGAGACCTTGGCGGAGAGGATGATCTGGTCGTGGCGGAGGCCGTACTGCTCGGCGGCTTTGGCGGAGTCGAGCGCGGAGACGACCATGGCTTCCATCATGACGTCGCGCGCGGGTTGCGGGTCGGCCGACTTGCTGTTCTCGTCCATCATGCGGGTGAGGAGAGCCTGATCGAGCGAGCCCCAGTTGACGCCGATGCGGACGGGCTTCTGGTTTTCAACGGCGCACTCGACCATGGTGCGGAAGTTGCTATCGTCTTTGCGGCCGACGGAGACGTTGCCGGGATTGATGCGGTATTTGGCCAGCGCCTGCGCGGCGGCGGGGTACTTCTTCAAGAGCAGATGGCCGTTGTAGTGGAAGTCGCCCACGATGGGCACGCGAATGCCGCGCTTGTCGAGACCTTCGACGATATGGGGCACGGCGGCGGCGGCGTCTTCATTATTGACGGTGACGCGGACGATTTCAGAGCCGGCGAGAGCGAGGGCGGCTACCTGCTCGATGGTGCCGGGGATGTCGGCGGTGTCAGTGTTGGTCATGGACTGGACTACGACGGGAACTTCCCAGCCGACACGGACATGGCCGATTTTGACTGTGGGGGTTTTGCGGCGCTGAATTTCGGGCATACGGTCCTCAGTATTAGTGTACCGTTTGTCAGGGGTCAGGGGTCAGAGTCCGGAGAGCCGTGCCGGCCGGGTGGCGCGCCAAATTCGTGTCATCGTACAATAGAAGTATGTGTTTCCGTAGTCCTTCTCGTCTTGTCGCACTTGTTGCGCTAGTGGCCATGCTGCCGCTGGGCGCAGTGGCTCAAAGTGGCCATCACCGTGGCCGTAAATATAAGGCGCCACCGCCGGTTTCGCGGGTTGACGTGCTGGTATTGCGCTCCGATGACGGTACCCCGGTGGAGAATGCGTCGGTGATCTTCCAGCTTGTAGACGACAAGGGCAACATGGAACTGAAGACGGATCAGGACGGCAAGGCATTTATCGACGTGCTTCCGACAGGGTCAAAGTTCCTGCTGCAGATACTTGCCAAGGGCTACCAGACATTTGGCCAGGCGTACGACCTGGAAAAGAAGGAAATGGCGATTGAAGTGACACTGAACCGGCCGGGGCATCAGTACTCGATATACGACGAGCATGCCTCAGATACCCGGGTTGGTGGCACTGCCCGGGTTGTAACGGGCAAATCTGCCGAAGAGAAGCTGGATGCGGATGCGGAGAAGGCAGCGGCCAAGGAAAACGGCGGGAACGAAGTGAATACGCCTGCGCCTGCCAGCAACACGACCGATGCGAAGCCCGATCCGCAGACGGACAGCAAGCCGCAAGAGTAAGAGAACAATTTGAATACGGCGGCGGGGCCCGGGCATGCGTCCGGGCTTTGTTGCGTGTGGGGCCTGCTATCTTGACGAGTGTGATGATTGATCAGGTTCTGCTGGGCAAATCGGCACTAGTGACGGGTGCGGTAAGGCGCATTGGGCGGTATGTGGCGCTGGAGCTTGCACGCGCTGGTGCGGATGTGACGATCACGTATCGCGGGTCTGCGGCTGAGGCTGCCGAGGTGGTGAAGCAGATTGAGGCCCTGGGACGGCGCGGCCAGGCTGTGCATTGCGATATCCGCAAGGAAGCAGATGTGAAGGCAGCGGTGGCGGCGATGGTGGCCTTTCACGGACGGCTGGATGTGCTGGTGAACAATGCGGCGATTTTCCAGTCGACTCCGCTTGAAGCGCTGACATTGGAAGATTGGGACGCGGTGCATGAGACGAATGTGCGCGGACCGTTTCTGATGACGCGCGAGGCGATTCCGCATTTGCGCGCGGTGAAGGGGAGAGTGGTGAATATGGGCTCACTGGGCGGCTTGCAGGCCTGGCCGCAACATGCGCATTACTGCTCGTCGAAGGCTGCGGTACACATGCTGACCAGGGTGATGGCGAAGGCGCTTGCGCCGGAAGTAAGTGTGAATGCGATTGCGCCGGGGTGGATTGCCTTTGAAACGGACCAGCCCGATGCCGCAGAGCGCAGCCGCGCGCAAACGCCAATGCAGCGCAATGGGAGCGCGCAGGACATTGCTGATGCGGTGCTATATTTCGTGACGCACTCAGGATTTGTGACCGGCCAGATATTGAGTGTGGATGGCGGGCTGGGGGTTTAGCGAACGAGGCGCGCCGGCACAGAACCGGGCGGTCCGCTACTTGGAGAACAGTTTGCCCCAAAAGCCTTTGCCACCGTTGCCTTCGCCGTTCAGGTCGTCGATGGATGCCCTGGGGCGCATCCACTCGCTGTAGTCGAAGGGCTCGTCGGTCCAGAGGCCTTGAGGTTCGGGCTGCGGACCGAGCTTGGCGCCTGTGAGGGTGGCCCTGGGATTGTCGACGAAGAGGCGCTGCGCGGTTTCCTCGCCTTTGATTTGCTTGACGTAGTCGTAACTACGTTTGAGGGTGAGCGGACGCCAGTCAGGATGATGGCCGTCACTGGCGATGAAGTGAATCCAGTCGCGCTCAAGCAGCACGTTGGCGAATTTCTCGGGAATGCGCCCGAAGCGCCCGTAGAGCGCGGCAGAGGTGACCTGCACCAGGCAGCCTTCCTGCATCCACTCGACGAGCAGATCTGGATTGCGCTGCACGCTGGGATTGCGTTCAGGGTGCGTGACGATGAGCGTGTAGCCAACACGCTGCAACTTCTTAAGGGCGGCGTTCATGGCGAGAGGAATGTTCTCGTCAGGAAACTCAATGAGCAGGTAGCCCTTGTTATTGATGGAGTAGCGCGGGGGATGGCGCAGGGCGTCGTCGATGTTGTTGGCGTTGAGATGAAAGTCGCATGCGAGGCTGAGTTCGACGAGGCCGTTGAGCCGCTCACGCAGGGCTGTGAGGCGCTCAGTGATGACGGGGAGAATGTAGGGGTAGCGGTCACTGGCGTGTGGGGAGCACACGATATGGGTGATGCCTTCTTCATAGGCGCGGCGCGCCATGGCAACGGAAGTGTCAATATCCGGCGATCCATCGTCAACGCCGAAGATCAGGTGAGTGTGAATGTCAATCATCGGTTTCCCGGTTAGCGGCCTCGCGTCCCCTGCACATTAATGCGCGGCCATTGCCTCTATCATCGACGCAAAAATCTTCCATCCGTCAGCAGAGCCGAGAAGGCCTTCGCTGGAACGGTCAGGATGCGGCATCATACCGAGCACATTGCGGCCCTCATTAATGACGCCTGCAATGTTGGACAGCGAACCGTTCGGATTTGCTTCCGGCGTTATCTCGCCCTTTGGGGTGCAGTAGCGGAAGGCTACTCGATCTTCCGATTGCAGCCGTGCGAATTCCTCTTCAGAGCAGAAGTAGTTGCCTTCCATGTGGCCGATGGGAATCTTGAGCACTTCGCCTTTGGTCAGCCCCTGGGTGAAGATGCTGTTGGTGGTCTCCGTGCGCAGGTACACCTGCTTGCAAATGTATTTGAGGCCCGCGTTGCGCATGAGCGCGCCGGGGAGCAGGCCCGCTTCGGTAATAATCTGAAAGCCGTTGCAGATGCCGAGCACATAACCACCGGATGCGGCGAACTTCCTGACGGCCTGCATGACAGGGGAGAAGCGCGCAATGGCGCCGGTGCGCAGGTAATCGCCATACGCGAAGCCGCCGGGTACGAGCACCGCGTCTACGCCCTGAAGGTCCTCGGAGTCATGCCAGAGGAAGGTGACGGGTTGATGCGCGATTTCGGCAATGACGTTGTAGGTGTCGTGATCGCAGTTGGAGCCGGGGAAGACCAGAACGCCAAATTTCATGCATCAAGGGTATCAGGCGGGCGGTACGGCTGGCGTGCCAAGATTTCCAGCAGGAAGCCGGTCAATCAATCGTGGAACTGTTGGCGGAGTTGATGATTCCGCGCAAGTGCTGATGCGAGTGCCGTGCAAAGCGGTGTTGATATGCCCGTGTGACGGGGTAGCCGAGACGGGCAAGCCAGCTGCGCGGCCGTGAGACGGCTTGAATGGAATATGTGACCCGGCCGGTCTCTGGATCGAATTCAAGGAAAAAGCGCTCTTCGCCATCCTCCACGTGCAGCGGAGTGGTGGCGTAGACGAAGCCGAATTGTGTGGATGTGTCGATAACATTGACGATGCGGCTGATGTTGAGCGACCAGAGATTGAGCGTGTGGGCTTCCACAGCGACCAGTTCGTCGAGCTGGATGGGGGCTTGGGCGTTGCGGACTGATACCCAGCCGAGGTCGAAGGGGATCCAGCTTGCCATTGCTTTTCGGGCGGCATTCCAGACTTGAGGTCCGGCCCCAAGCTGCGATTGCGAAGTGTTACGCACAAAGCCAATGGGAGGCGGGTCAGCAAGAATGTATCCACTTATGGTGAGAAAGCGGAGCGGGGCAGGCGGAAGTTGCGCGGCAACCTGGAGGTGCTTCTCAACTTTTGCGTCTGGATACGGAGAGAAGCGGAACATGGGGACAGTATGGCAGCTTTGCTGAGATACGCGCCGCTGTGCAAGGCAGAACCTGATGCAGGTGTATCTGCGAGCTTTGTTCACTCAGGATGTGAGTTGGATCACAAGTAAGGGAAGAAAAGTGACGATATATCGTCTTGATTCGGGTGGCTCATTGGGGTGATGGGTAGAGAAGGATTAAGTCTGAAAAAATATATCGCTCTCTCTCGCAATGCACGCATAGGTTTGCTACTCTCTTACCACGCTGAGAAGTAAAGAAGTTGAGGCGTTTTCCCGAACGCCCCTTCTGCGTTGTCGCACCGAGAGCGACTGAAGTTAATTGCGCAAGCGCCAGGGCAGATCCTACACCCCGGAGGTCCAGCCTAGGTAATGAACGTCTTTCGCAGAAACTCAGTCTCTGTTCTCCGTGCAGCTTTGCGAGCGATCAACGCCCGCAGAGACGCCGGCCGCCCTGTGGCGCCGCGGAGGACAACGTGCTCAAGCGCCTTTTCGACATCTGTTTTGCATTGACTCTTCTCTTTGTTGCCGCGCCGACACTTTTGCTGTGCGCAATCCTCATCAAACTTGAGTCGCCCGGACCGGTTCTGTTTGTGCAGAATCGGATGGGGCGTGGCTTCCGAGTGTTCAGGCTGTACAAGCTGCGAACCATGGCCTGTGGCGTGCAGGGGCTTCACTACACGGTGGGCGGCGATCCGCGGATTACGCGGCTGGGCGCGTGGCTGAGACGGATGAAGCTGGATGAATTCCCGCAACTCATCAATGTGCTTCGCGGCGAGATGAGCATTGTGGGACCACGCCCGGTGGTTCCGCAGATTGCGCTCGACTTTCGCAGAGAGTACGAAGTTCTGCTCGGGGTGAGGCCGGGACTCACCGACCCGGCTTCACTCAAATATTGTCGCGAGTCTGAATTGCTGGCGCTGGTTCCGGACCCGATTGCCTACTTTGAAACCGTGGTGACGCCGGAGAAGCTGCGCATCTCGCGGGAGTACATGCAACGAGCAAATGCTGTGAAAGATGTGGGACTCATTCTGCGAACCGCTTTGGCTGTGATCGACACAACTGTGCATCCGCACAAACTTCGACAATTTGCGGCGAGACAGTCTGCGGCGAATCCGCAAGGCGATGCAGGTTGAGATGAACATTGCGCGATATGCATTGCGTGCGGCGAGCAGAGGCGGGCTTGCCGCTAGTGACTGTGCCCGCGAAAGAAGGTGCAGAAACCGCCGGAGTATCAACATTCAGTGGCAGGGATGTTCCCGTATAGGAGAATCCACCACATTGCATAATTTCTACCGTTGATTCAGGGTTGAGGACATGTCTGGTGGCACGTACTATCCTGTTTGAGCGCGGAAAATGCCATGAGCAAACTGTTTTTACCGGAGCTGATGCTGGCCAATGGAGGCGTGCATCGCGGCGCCGGCTTGCGGGTGGATGACAACGGCAACGTTGCGGAAGTTTTGGACGCGGCATCGATTGCTGCGCGCACGGATAGGACGGATGTCGAAGTGGTGCGCCTTGCCGGGAAAGCCTTGCTGCCCGGTTTGGCCAATGCGCACTCGCATACGTTTCAACGACTCTTTCGAGGGCGTGCGGAAGGACGCAAGGTAGGCGGCGACACCTTCTGGACATGGCGCGAACAGATGTATCGTGCGGCTGCGTTCGTCACGCCTGAGTCTCTCTACGATGTGGCGCGTGCGACGTTTCTTGAAATGGTAGCCTCCGGCATCACGGTCGTGGGCGAGTTCCACTACCTGCACAACGATGCGCTGGGAAAACCCTTCGCAAATCCCAATGAGCTGGCGCTGCAGGTAATGCGCGCAGCGGAGTCCGTGGGGATTCGCATTTGCCTGCTGCGCTCTGCGTATATGCGCGCAGGGTATAGGAAAGATCCGCATGCGGGCCAGCGGCGCTTCTATGAAACCAGAGAGAAATCTGTGGCGAATGCGGAGGCTCTGCAGAAGGCTGCAGGGCGATTCAAAAATGCCACGGTGGGACTTGCACCGCACAGCATTCGTGCTGTGCCGCTGGACGCGATGAAAGAGCTTGCCGCGGTAGCAGGGAAGCATGGAATGCCGCTGCACATACACGTGTCAGAACAGATTGCCGAGAATGAGGCGTGCCTTGCCGAATATGGTGAGACTCCGATTGAGCTATTTAACGAGCACGGCCTGCTGACCAGACGCACGACGCTGATTCATGCGATTCACCTGACTGGGCCGGAGATGGACGAGGTGTCCGCGGCAGGCGCGACGATCTGCTCGTGCCCGACGACGGAGCGCAATCTGGGTGACGGCATTTTTCCGGCGGATGTTGCGGCACGGCTCGGTATTTCCGTTGCTTTCGGAACAGACAGCCAGGCGCAAATTGACATTCTGGAGGATGCCCGGCAGTCCGAGTATCATCTGCGGCTCATTGCACAGCAGCGCGGCATGTTGGACCAGATTGGCGGCGTAGAGATTGGCACGCGGCTTTTGCATTGCGCTACTGCATCGGGTTACAAGGCGCTGGGTGTTGATGGCGGTGATTTGAAACCGGGGCAGCCTGCTGATTTCTTCACGCTTGATCTGAGCGATATGGCTCTGCTGGGTATGGATGAAACGTCGCTTGCATCGCAGGCGGTTTTTGCAGGGAGCCGCGCGGCGGTGCGTGACGTTGCTGTTGCAGGCAGGCTGGTTCTTGCAGACAGTCATCATGCGCAAGAAGAAGAAATCCGCGCGCGCTACAAGGAAGTTCAACAAGCATTTCTCAACGAGGAGGCCCAATGAGCACTGCAACCTCGAGTATGATTCGCGCACCGCGCGGCAACCAATTGCGCTGCAAAGGCTGGCAGCAGGAAGCTGCGCTGCGCTGCCTGATGAACAACCTGGACCCGGAAGTGGCCGAGCGCCCGCAGGACCTTGTGGTGTATGGCGGCATTGGCCGCGCCGCGCGCAACTGGGATTGCTATCACGCGATTGTGCGCGAGTTGGAGAATCTGGGGGACGAAGAGACCCTGCTTGTGCAGTCGGGCAAGCCGGTGGCGGTGTTTCCCACGCATGACCGCGCGCCGCGCGTGATCATCGCAAACTCAAACCTGGTGGGCAAGTGGGCCAACTGGGATCACTTTCACGAGCTCGATCAAAAGGGCCTGATTATGTATGGGCAGATGACGGCGGGAAGCTGGATTTATATCGGCACGCAGGGCATTCTGCAGGGAACATTCCAGACATTTGCGGCGCTGGCGCAGCAGCATTTTGGTGGCTCGCTGAAGGGCAAGCTGGTTGTGACCGGCGGCATGGGAGGCATGGGTGGAGCGCAGCCGCTTTCAGTCACGCTGAATGATGGTGTGGTGCTCGCCATCGATGTGGACAAGAGCCGCATTCAACGCAGAGTGGATACGCGTTATTGCGACAGGCTCAGCGAAGATCTGGATGAAGCACTCGCGTTGTGTGAAGACGCGCGCCGCAAAGGTGAGGCGCTTTCGGTTGGTCTGGTAGGCAACTGCGCTGAACTGTTGCCGGAGATTGTGCGGCGCGGTGTGCAGGTGGACGTAATCACGGACCAGACCAGCGCGCATGATCCACTGAATGGTTATGTGCCGGAGGGCTTCACGCTGGAGCAGGCTGCGGAGTTGCGCCAGTCCAATCCGAAGGAGTATGTGGAGCGCTCAACTGCTTCCATGGTTGTGCATGTGAACGCGATGCTTGCGTTACAGCGTGCCGGTGCAGTGGCGTTCGATTACGGCAACAACATCCGCCGCTTTGCGTTTGATGCTGGATGTGCGGATGCGTTTCTGATTCCCGGATTTGTGCCGGAGTACATTCGGCCGCTGTTTTGCGAGGGGGCGGGGCCGTTTCGCTGGGTGGCGTTGTCTGGTGATCCGCGCGATATTGATCGCACAGACAGGCTGGCACTTGAGTTGTTCCCTGAGAACGAAATTCTGAATCGCTGGATGCGCCTTTCGCGCGGGCGGTTCGCATTTCAGGGATTGCCTTCGCGCATTTGCTGGCTTGGCTATGGCGAGCGCGACAGGATGGGCCTTGCGATGAACGAGCTGGTGAAGAAGGGCGAGCTTTCCGCGCCGGTCGCCATTGGCCGCGACCACCTGGACACAGGATCTGTTGCGAGCCCGTATCGCGAAACGGAGAAGATGCTCGACGGATCCGACGCAATTGCTGACTGGCCGATCTTGAACGCATTACTCAATACCGCGTCGGGCGCAACGTGGGTCAGCTTTCATCACGGTGGCGGCGTAGGCATGGGCTATTCACTTCACGCAGGGCAGGTGACGGTCGCCGACGGAACGGAAAATGCGGCGCGACGCATTGAGCGAGTGCTGCGCAACGACCCCGGCATTGGCGTGGCACGCCATGCCGATGCTGGTTACCCGCTTGCACAAAAGACCGCACGCGAGCGTGGCATTCACATCCCGATGGCTGATAATTAGAAGCGATGCCAAGTCCGCTCGCAGTCGTCAATATCGGCCAACTCGTTACGCTCGCAGGTCCCGCGCGTCCGCGTTCGGGGGCGGAGATGAGCGATCTGGGCATTCTGAAGGATGCTGTTCTGCTAATTGAAAACGGCCGCATCAAAGCAGCGGGAACATTCGAGGATATTGGCCACCGCATCGAGCCACATATGGATGTGGTGGATGCAGACGGCCGCTGCGTAACGCCTGGTTTTGTGGACGCGCACACGCACATGGTCTTCGCGGGGAATCGCGCGGAAGAATTTGAGCTGCGCATTGCCGGCGCAACATATCAGCAGATTGCGGCCTCCGGCGGCGGCATCTGGAGTACGGTGCGCAAGACGCGCGATGCGATTCTGGAAGAGCTTGTGGATGAGGCGCGGCGCCATCGCAACTGGATGATGCGCTCCGGTACCACGACGATGGAAGCAAAGTCCGGCTACGGACTGGACCATGCAACGGAGCTGCGGCAGTTGCGCGCGCTCGCCATGCTGCATGAAGAGGGACCGGCAACGATTGTGTCCACGCTGCTGGCTGCGCACACTCTACCGCCGAAGTTTGCGAGCCGGCGCAGCGACTATGTGAACTGGATTGCGAAAGAGCTGATTCCGGAAGTGGTGGCGGTGCGGCTGGCGCAATATTGTGACGTGTTTTGCGATGAACATGCATTCACGGTGGATGAAGCGCGTGTTGTGCTTGAGGCAGCCAAGGCAAAGGGGTTGGGGCTGCGTATTCATGCAGATCAGTTCAGGCCAGGCAGCGGGGCGGCGCTGGCTGCGTCTCTCTGCGCGCAAACTGCGGATCATCTCGAGGCAATTACCGAACCGACGATCATGCGACTGCTGGACGCGAATGTGCAGCCGGTGCTGTTGCCGGGTTCTGTGTTTGCCTTGAGCCGCACACAGTATGCACCCGCACGCATGATGATTGATAAGGGACTGGGCGTTGTGATTGCCACGGACTTCAATCCGGGCTCGTCGCCCATCACCTCGATGCCGTTTGTCATGTCGCTTGCGTGCCTGTATATGGGGATGACGCCCGCGGAGGCATTGACTGCCAGCACGGTGAATGCGGCTTATAGTCTGAATCTTGGAAAAATGATTGGTACGCTGGAAGAAGGCAAACGTGCCGATTTTCTCGTACACGAATTCAGAGATTACCGCGAGCTTGCCTACTTTGTGGCGGTCCCGGCGCGCCCTCGCGTTTTTATTGCCGGTGCGGAACTGTAGTCATGAAGGCTGCGGAAATTCTTGAGAAGCTGGTTGCCATACCTACGCCTTCTTCGGCGAGCAATGTTCCGCTGATCGAATGGGTGGCGAAGTTTCTCGAAGAACGAGGCTGGTACTCCGAACGGCATACCTATATAGATGAATCAGGCACCGCGAAAGCGAATCTGATTGCTCGCCCGCACAAAATGGAGAAAGATGCGCCGAT
>JAGWSG010000009.1 GCA_028876335.1 Acidobacteriota bacterium | reverse complement strand
GAAGGTGGTGGCGCAGTCACCGGAGAGCATCTTGATTATTGTGTCGAATCCTCTGGATGCGATGGCACAAGCGGCGTTCCGGCAGGCGGGCTTCAACCGTGAGCGTGTGATTGGCATGGCCGGCGTACTGGATTCGGCGCGCTTCCGCACGTTCATCGCCGAGGAGCTGAATGTTTCAGTAGAGAATGTGACGGCATTTGTGCTGGGCGGACACGGCGACACGATGGTTCCGCTGGCACGCTACTCGACGGTGGCTGGTATTCCGATCACGGAGCTGATTGAGCCGGCGCGACTGGAACAACTTATCCAGCGGACGCGGGATGGCGGCGCCGAGATTGTGAAGTATCTGAAGACGGGTTCGGCGTACTATGCGCCTTCCGCCGCGGTGACCGAGATGGTGGAAGCGATTCTGAAAGACAAGAAGAAGATTCTTCCCTGCGCGGTGTATCTGCAGGGCGAGTATGGCATTGACGGCTACTACATTGGAGTGCCGTGCAAGCTGGGCGCCGCGGGGCTTGAGCAGATTGTAGAGATCAAGCTGACGGCGGAAGAGGATGCGGCGCTGAAACGGAGCGCGGCTGCCGTGAAGGAGCTTTGCGCGGTGATTGGCGTTTAGAGCTTTTTCAATCGATGTCTAGGAAGGCCGCCTTCAGGGCGGCCTCCTTTTTTCTCCACCCCAGGGTGGAGATTTGGGTCATCTAAAGGTTTGTTGTCCATCCAAGGCTCGACCGTTCATTCTCAATTGACTCGTTCATGCAGATCTTACTTCCCCTTTCCGGTATTACACCCAAGTATTGGCAGGTCTGTGCACTGTTGTCGTCACAGTCTCTGCCGATTTTGACTTGTGCATCTCCAACAAAGGCGATGACAAGACTGGAGTGCATGGAGTGAGGGACAAAACGAAGCCCTCCAATGAGTCGCAGATAAGCATTTGAATTCCAATCCTTGTGAGGCCATAAAAACCAATGCACCGCGCTCTTCGTGCAGCGACGATCGCTGCCTTCATGCTTTTTTTGACCCTTCCCCAGTTTGCTCAAGCTCAACAATCAAAGCCGAGCAACTCGCCTGTGAGCGTGTTTGTGAACGACCGTACGCGAGTGGACGCATGGCAATGGTTTGAAGCTCCATTGGCAGAAAGCACGAATGGCTATGTTGAATCGCTGGTGCGGCTGGGCATAGCGCAGCGCGTGCGGCACTGGGACTGGCGGCTGGAAGTGTCGCAACCGGCTGTGCTGGATGTGCCGGACAACGCAATTTCACCGATTGCTGCACAGGGGCAGCTAGGCCTTGGCGGTACGTATTATGCCGCAGGAGGGAAAAACCAATATCCGGCAGCGGCGTTCCTGAAACAGGCATTCGCGCGTTATCACTTTGGCGGCGACAAGGGCAATATTCGCCTGGGACGCATGGAGTTTGTGGACGGCGTAGAGATGAAGCCGAAGAATGGGACACTGATGTGGTTGCAGGCCAATCGCATGCAGCAGCGCTTGATTGGCAACTTCGGCTTTGCCAACGCACAGCGCAGCATTGACGGCGCGGATGTGCACTACGGCGGAGCGGACTGGGACGTGACCGCGGCGGCAGGCCGGGCGGACCAGGGCGTCTTCAACATGAACGGCAACCGGGAGCTGGATGTGGACTTCCAATACGCTGCGCTGACGCGGATTGAAGCGAAGAATCGCGTACTGTGGAGAGTATTTGGCGTAGGCTTTCACGATGGGCGCACGGGGTTGACGAAGACGGATAACCGACCTGCAGGAGTGCGTGCTCTGGATCACGAGAACATTCGCATTGGGTCGTTCGGCGCGGATATGATGGCCGCAATTCCAGCGGGACCGGGAACTCTGGACCTGCTTTTCTGGGGGACAGTGCAAACTGGCCGCTGGGGAGTGCTCGACCATCGCGCGGATGCGGTGGCGGCTGAGGCGGGTTACAAGTTCGGCAGACAAACCGCAGCACCCTGGCTGCGCGGTGGGTGGTTCCGCTCCTCCGGTGACGGTAATAACGCTGACGGCACGCACAAGACGTTTTTTGGTGTGCTGCCTACGCCGCGCGTGTACGCACGCATGCCGTTCTACAACCTGATGAACAACACCGATGGCTTTGTGCAGGTGATGGAGAAGCCGGCGAAGCGAGTGGCGCTTCGCTCTGATCTGCACTGGGTGAAGCTTACTTCAGCAAGCGACCTTTGGTACCAGGGCGGCGGCGCCTTCGACAGTAAGGTATTCGGATTTGTGGGGCGCCCCTCAAATGGACATCAGGGGCTTTCAACGGTTGCGGACATCAGCGCGGATTTTAACGTGACCAAGTCTCTGGACGTGGGGCTCTATTATGCGCACGCGAACGGCAAGAGCGTGGTGAGCGCGATTTACCCTGCGGGACACAACGCGCAGTACGGCTTTGTGGAGCTGAATTACCACTGGGGAATTGAGCAGAGAAAAGCCGGCAAGTAAACAATGCGGGCAGAAATGGGGGAGGCACATGAAGTGCCTCCCTTTACTGTTTCTGGAGAAATTCCACCACGCCGGGTCCGATTTGATCGGCGCAGAGGTTGGGCGCAAGGTGCCCGCAGCCTTCGACGATCTGCAGTTGGGAGTAGGGCAAAAGCTCGTGCATCTTTTCTCCCTGAGCGAGGGGGATCATGCTGTCGAGATCTCCCCAGACGAGCAGAACAGGCATGAGCAATTTGGGGAGGATGCGGTCGGTGACTTCCCTGCCCGAAAACATGGTGTGCAGAGTTCGGCGCACCACCCATGCACGTTTGGCAGCTTCACGCAGAACGTCTTTGACGACGAAGTCGGGGAGCTGCGGCGGATCAGGCATGAGGAGCTGATTGAGTTCGGCCAGTTCCTGTGCGTTTTCCGGGACAAAGAGGCCGACGTTCCAAGTAGGCCTGACGTAAAGGCCTGCGCTGCTGAAGAGCATGAGCTTTCGGAAGCGCTCAGAGCGCAATGCCGCCATACGCTGGGCGATCCATCCGCCCATGGACCAGCCGCCAAGATCGACCTGGCGAAGATTCAAGTGATCCATGAAATCAATGACAATATGTGCTTGATCTGTCATGGAATAGGAAAAGTCTTCAAGTCGACTGCTTTTGCCGCAACCGGGGAGATCGAGGATATAGACCCGGAAGCCGGCGCGTGTGAGGAATGGGGCGAGCGGCATCCAGTCCTCAGACCGGCCGCCCAGGCCGTGAAGGAGAAGGATGGGTGGG
>JAGWSG010000045.1 GCA_028876335.1 Acidobacteriota bacterium | reverse complement strand
GCGAGTCTGCACAGCCGTAGTACAGGAACCACTTCTTCTTGAACCACACCAGCCCCTCGGCAAACGTCGTCCCCGCCGCATACTGGCCCGTCTTTTCATACGGCAGCTCCGGCCACAGCACCGGCTCATCGGCCTGTGTATAAAAATTCATCGGATTGCGCGGATCGAATAGCGCCTCGCCCGCCGCATACGCACCCGCCCCCAGCTTCGCGTCTCCATCCTTATCTGCATTCTTGCCGTTGTACATCAGCACAATCCCCTTTTCCGTCAGCACCGGTGGCGGCCCCACCTCGGGAAACATGCTGTCAAAATGTCCCGGCCTTGGCCGCAGTACCTCCATCGGCTGCCCATTTTGCCCATCCACCGGCGTCCAGTGAATCAGGTCCTTCGACGTCGCCAGATGCACCGCGCCTTCGCCCCAATACATCCAGTAAAAGCCGTTGATCTGCGCTGCAATCAGCCGGTGTTTCTTCCGGTCGAGCTCTGTCAATATCCCCGCAGACTTGTATTTCAGCTCCGCATACTTCCCGCCCGCCGCCTCCAGAAATGCCGGCCCGTACTTGGTCCAGTGTTCCAAATCTTTCGAGATTGCAATCCCCACCGAATACGTCTTGCGGGTCCACTGCGTATAGGTCAGGACATACATGCCGCCCGGGCTCTCTACAATCCGCGGGTCCTCCACGCCACCCGGCCACTCGCGGGCTTCCTGGCTGTCTTTGGCCGGATAAAACACGGGCGCCGGCATGCGCTCAAAATGAATGCCGTCCTTACTGACCGCCATGCCCAGCCGCGACGTGTGCCCGCCAATCTCCATCGCGCCCGTATCGTCTTCCGCGCGATACAGCACGTAAATCTTGCCCTTGCGCACAATCGCCGCCGGGTTAAACGTGTGCAGAGCCTCCCAATGGATCGCTTTGCCCGCAATCGGGTCCTCAAAGGTCGACGATGGCTGCGGCGTGATTACGGGATTGCCGACCTCTGGCCGGACAAACGGACCAATTTCCCAATTTTGTTGCGTTTGCGCTTCCAGCCCCTGTGCTAATGCGAAAATCGCTGCCGTCAGCAACAACAGCCCAGCCGTGCGCACTCTTAACCCACTCAATCGCACCGCACTACTCCTCAATAGTGGTCTCGTCTTTCGCTTCATAAAAACTGAGCGTCGCATCGCCCTGCGTCAGCTCGCGTGTGCGCTGCAGCTTTCCGTACTGCTCGCTCAAACTCTCTTTACGCCTATGTTCCGCAATTACAAGAGCGCCTTGGCTCAACAAACCCCGTCCAGCCCTGCCTAAATATCCCAGCGTGCTTTCGTACTCCTCTGCCGCTTCATACGGGGGGTCCAGAAAGACTATGTCGAATGGACCCGCATTTTTTACCGCACGACGCAAGAACGCTCCGACCGAGCTTTTATGCACGGGCGCATGCAATCCAAGAGTTTTCAGGTTCTCGCGCAGCGCCTTCAGAGCACCATCGGCCAGCTCTACAAACTCGGCGGTTACAGCGCCGCGACTCAAGGCTTCAATGCCCACTGCGCCAGAACCCGCGTACAAATCCAGCACCCGCGCACCTTCCATCCGCGGTGCCAGCACGTTGAACAGCGTCTCCCGCAACCGGTCGCTGGTCGGCCGCGTACCCATGCCCTCCGGAGCCTCCAGCACCCGCGATCGAAACTCTCCCGCTATTACGCGCATCGTTCCCAAGAATACAACCGTCGCGTTTCCGCCCCGACCTTCTACAATTCACCTATGCGAGGCTGGTCCATTCCGTTGGGGCGCTGGGCAGGCGTGGAAATGCGCATCCACACATTCTTTCTCCTGCTCATTATCGTGTGCCTCATTCTCTCGGGGGGAGACAACCCTCTGCGCGGCCTCGGCCTCTTCTTCGCCGTCGTTGCCGCAGTGGCCGTGCGTGAAACAGCCCGCCTGCTCGTCGCAGCCTGGCACAACCTGCGTCTGCGGGCCGTGCTTCTTCTCCCCATTGGCGGATTTTTCGCCTATGGGAACCCTGAAAGCCAGGAAAAATCGAACGAAGGCTCTACGCAATTTGCTCTCGCGCTTGCAGGCCCCGTTGCCAACATTCTTACGGCTGCCGCATGCGCCGCCGCCTTTCTTGGCTCTGCAGGACCGGACGTGGCACTTTTCAATCAGCCCTTCATCACACCTACATGGCTCTTGCGCAGCACTGTGTGGATGCAATTTGGCCTCGGCGTGCTCCATTTCCTGCCGGCCTATCCACTGGATGCAGGTCGTCTGCTGCGTGGCAACTTTGCCCGCAAGCATGGCCTTGCGCCTGCCGGCCGAGCTGCCAGCGGACTGGGTCAGCTTATCGCCGTCGCTATCATGATTGCCGGGCTAGCGCTGCAAAGCCCATGGGTGGTTCTGGCCGGCTTCTTCATACTCATTAGCGCGCAGATTGAAGACCAGGGCGCATTCTTCCAGACGGTTGTAGACACCGTGCGCATGCGTGAAGTCATGCTCACAGACTTCGCCACGCTCTCACCGTCCGACACGCTCGCCGACGCACTCGCACGCTGCGTCCATTCCCTGCAGGAAGAGTTCCCGGTAGTCCGCGGACCGCAATTGGTCGGCATTGTCTCGCGCCAACGCATTGTGGACGCGTTGCGCAACGACGGCAATGGCTACGTCCAGTCCGTCATGTCACGCGCCTTCCAGGTTGCCCGCCCCGAGGATACGCTCGGCACGACCATCCGCCGCCTCACAGCGGGCCGCGGCCTTTCACTCATTCCCATCACGGAGAGCGGCCGGGTCGTTGGCGTCGTCAGCGTACAGAACCTGATGACGTCTATGGCATTGCTCAGCGAACAACGCCGCGTCGAGCGCGAGATCAACGGCAACTAGCACCGGCCTAACTCACAGCTCAGCGACACACCTACTATCCGGCACAAGTACAGAGGCCCGACTTTCGCCGGGCCTTCATTGTCTCGGAATGAACCTGGGCTTAGCCCTTCGCTGTGGCAAAGCGCTTGTTCACTTCCGCCCAGTTCACCACGTTCCACCAAGCGGCCAGGTAGTCAGGGCGCTTGTTCTGGTACTTCAGGTAGTAGGCGTGCTCCCAAACATCGTTGCCGAGAATGGGATACAGGCCCTGCGAAAGTGGCGAGTCCTGGTTGGCGGTCGTCATGATCTTCAGCTTGCCACCTTCGAAGACCAGCCAACCCCAGCCGGAGCCGAACTGCTTGGCTGCGGCTCCGTTGAAGGCTGTCTTGAAAGACTCAAAGTCGCCGAAGTCTTTGGCGATCTGGTCGGCGATGGCACCCGTGGGTGCTCCGCCTCCACCGGCATTTGCCGGCGCCATGATGCTCCAGAACATGGAGTGGTTGGAGTGGCCGCCGCCGTTGTTGCGCACGGCACCGCGGATGTCTTCCGGAACACTGGCCAGACCGCGAACCAGGTCGTCGACCGACTTGGCGGCGAGGTCAGGATGGTTGGCCAGCGCGGCGTTCACGTTGTTGATGTACGCCTGGTGATGTTTGTCGTGATGCAGATGCATCGTTTCAGAATCAATGAAGGGTTCAAGTGCTGCGTAGTCATACGGCAGCGGGGCAAGTTCGTAAGCCATTTCGGGGAATCTCCTCCGTTCGGATTGTACGTCGCGATGGGGCGCCGGTTCATCAATCGGCACAGGCTTGAGGACAAAATGCACATCGCATCTCGGGAACCTGCAAGTTCAGACTGGGAACCCGCATGCTGGCGCGTACACTCAATCTTCACACACAGGGCGCCATCCTCTATGTTTGGATGGATGCGAATGCGCGGGTTAAGGGTGCATATTCGTGATGAGATAAGATTCGGTTCAAGTTTCGGACGGACGAAGCAACTGAGTTTCGCCCTATTTCTGCCCTGATGTGCCAAATTCTGGGAAGATGGAGAAACCTTCACGCCAGCGTAGACATCCCTTTCAGTAAGAGCGGATGGATGAAACCTGCACGAGACAGGAACGAGTGACCGACCTTGAATGAGCCCAATCTCAACCTCTACCGCTGGCTTGACCAGCAAGGTGAAGCCTTCGGCGCGCCCGGACTTGAGCCGCGCTGGACTTCGAGTGTGAAGGATGCCATCGGCACAGCCTACTCGGCCTCAAGCCGTGTCTGGTTTACCTGCTCGCACGGCATTCTGAACGGGATCTACCACCCGACGATTGATCGTGCGCAAGTGCGCGACATGGGTTTCCTCGTGACCGATGGCACGACGTTCGTCCACGAAGAAAAGCGGGACCTGCTCACCACATTCGAGTACATCCATACTGAAGCTCTAGGTGTGCGGTACGTGAACAGCGATCCCGATGGCCGCTACCGTCTTATCAAGGAAGTGATCTGCGATCCGCACCACAGCGTGGTCCTGCAACATATTCGCCTCGAAGGGCATCACGAACTGATTCCCCGGCTGAAAGTCTACGCGCTCCTGGCGCCGCATCTGGATGGTGGCGGCGAAGGCAACACGGCACGCGCGATTGACGTGGCCGGGCACAAAATGGTGCTGGCATGGAAGAATCAGTGGGCTCTGGCCATGGGCGCCAGTTGCGGATTTGCGCGCGTGAGCTGCGGTTTTGTGGGTCAAAGCGACGGCTGGCGCGACCTGATGCAGAACTACCGCATGCGCTGGGAATTTGGCTCCGCGACGGAAGGCAACATTGCCGTGATGGGCGAGTTGAACATGGTAAACGCCGGCGCCGATGGCGCACGCGAGTTCACTGTGGCCATTGGCATTGGAGAAGGCGCACACCCGGCACTGCAAAAGACCGTGAGCGCGCTGGCCATGCCCTTTGGGCAGCATCACGACCGGTTTATTGAACAATGGCAGCGTGCCGCCAATCCGGAATGGCTCGCTGAGAAATCCCGCGACCGCGGAAAGCTGATGCGCGCGAGCCACAACGTGCTTCTGGCGCATGAGGATAAGACATTTTCCGGCGCGTTTGTGGCCTCGGCATCCATCCCCTGGGGACAAGTGATGGGCGACGACGACCTGGGCGGATATCACCTGGTCTGGACGCGGGACATGGTGCAAACGGCGAGCGCCCTGCTGGCCTGTGGACGCGTGGAAACTGCCCGGCGTGCGCTTGTGTATCTGGCCTGCACGCAAAAGCCGGATGGCGGGTTTGCACAAAACTTCTGGGTGGATGGACGACCATACTGGCAGGGAGTGCAACTGGATGAAGTGGCCTTCCCAATAATTCTGGCGTGGCGCTTGTGGAAGGCCGACGGCCTTGGCGCAATGGATATCTTTCCTTTTGTGGAACGAGCTGCGGGCTTCCTGGTGCAGCACGCGCCCATCACCCACCAGGAACGCTGGGAAGAAAACTCTGGCTACTCGCCATCGACGTTGGCTGCAGTAATCTCCAGCCTGATTTGTGCTGCGGAAATTGCTCGCGCGTATGACGCAACGGAGCGTGCCGCCTTCTACGAGGACTTTGCCGACTGGATGGAACACCATCTGGAGCACTGGACCGCGACGAATAATGGTGTTCTGTTGCCGGAAGTAAAGCGCCATTACATGCGAATTCGCCCACCGGAGAAGGGCGAAGCCTATGCATGCGAGAGCTGCGGAACCGAAACGCTGCGACTGGCGAACCGGCCGCCAGGAACTCGCTATGAGTTTGAGGCACGCGAAATTGTGGACGGCGGATTTCTGGAGCTGGTCCGCTATGGCGTGCGCCGCGCCGACGATCCTCTCATCGTCGACTCACTGAAAGTGCTTGATGCCGTGCTGAAGCGCGACTTGCCACAGGGTCCGGGCTGGCTTCGTTACAACTGGGACGGTTACGGACAACGCGCCGACGGTGGCCCCTTCCAGGGCTGGGGACAAGGCCGCGTGTGGCCGCTGCTGACGGGCGAACGCGCTCACTATGAGCTTGCCGCAGGAAAAGATATTTCGGATCTGATCAAGACGATTGAAGACTTCGCCACCATGGGCCAGATGCTGCCCGAGCAGGTGTGGGACGCGGAGAGTCTGCCAGGTGCTCACCTGATTCTCGGCCAACCAGCGGGATCGGCTGTGCCTTTGGTCTGGGCTCATGCCGAGTATCTAAAGCTGCTGCGTTCTGCGACGGATGGAAAAGTGTTCGACCGGATTGAACCGGTGTATCAGCGCTATGCGGCCAATGAAGACAACACCAGGAGACGCACTCCAATTGAGTTTTCAAGCCTGCGCCGGCCGATTCACTTCCTGCCTGCGGGCTATACTCTTCGCCTGCTTGACCCGGCCTCGTTTGAACTTGTCTGGACGGCAGACGATTGGAAGACAGTGCACAGGACTCCGTCCACACCTATCGGCAGTTCCGGCTTCTGCGCCGATATCAATTCGACAGCGTATGGGCAAGCCAGTCAGATATCATGGACCTTCCAGTGGGTGGGCCAGGATCGCTGGCTCGGCTACAATGTGGATGTGCAGATTGACCCGAAGTAAATTGATTTACTTAGGAAAGCAGCGCACCGAAATGAAAGGAAATTCACCCCGCCATGACGCCTTCTTTGACCGATCTTTCGCTTGATCAACTTTCCATCGATACACTGCGTCTGCTCGCTGTGGACACGGTCCAAAAGGCTAATAGTGGGCATCCCGGCGCTCCGCTCGGCTGCTCTCCGATCGCGTATCTGCTGTTCCACAAGCTGATGAAGCACAATCCGGCGAATTCAAAGTGGGCGGACCGGGATCGATTTGTGCTTTCGAACGGTCATGCGTCAGCGTTGCTTTACGGAGTGCTCTATCTCTGCGGATACAAGGTCTCGCTCGACGATCTAATGTCGTTCCGCCAGTTGCACTCAATTACGCCCGGCCACCCTGAAGCTGGCGAGACGGACGGCGTGGAAGTCACGACAGGTCCACTAGGGCAGGGTTTTGCGATGGCGGTCGGTCTGGCTATGGCAGAGAAGCATCTTGGCGCCGTTTACAACAAGCCTGGCTTCGACGTGGTGGATCACCACACCTATGTGCTGTGCGGCGATGGCGACCTTATGGAAGGTGTGTCCCATGAAGCGGCGTCGCTTGCCGGAACGCTGGGCCTGGGCAAGCTGATTGTGCTCTACGACGACAACCTGATTTCACTCGACGGCCCGACTGAGTTGAGCTTCACCGAAGACGTGCAGAAGAGATTTGAGGCCTATCACTGGCAGGTTCTGCGCGTGGCCGATGGCAACGATCTTGAAGCGATTGAGAAGGCAATTGACGAAGCGAAGGCTGAGACAACCAAGCCAACACTCATCTGCGTACGCACGGTGATCGGTTACGGCAGCCCCAAGGCCGGTACCAACAAGGTGCATGGTGAGGCTCTGGGCGCGGCCGATACTGCCGCAACAAAGAAATTCTTCGGGTTCCCCGAGGACAATAGCTTCTACGTTCCCGACGATGCGCTGGCCAATTGGCGCAAGGCTGGTGAAAAGGGCGCAGCAGATGAAGCAGCATGGAAGAAGCTCTTTGAGAGCTATCGCGCGCAGTTCCCCGATTTGGCAGCCGAGTTTGAGCGCACGCAGAAAGGCGAGCGCAAAGCGGGATGGGAAGCGGCAATCCCCACTTATCCCGTGGATAAACCCGTCGCCACACGCAATGCCGGCGGCGCGATTATGAACGCGATTGCCGGGCAGGTACCAGAATTGTTCGGTGGCGCTGCTGACCTGACTGCTTCCACCAAGACCATCTTCAAACCCGGCGCAAACTTCCATGTTGATCCCGCCGGGCGCAATGTCTTCTTCGGCGTGCGTGAGTTCGCAATGTGTGCGGCAGTGAATGGAATGGCCAAGCACGGCGGTCTGATCCCGTTCGGCTCCACGTTCTTCACCTTCTCCGACTACGCCAAGCCTGCAATCCGGCTGGCGGCTCTGATGCAATCACATTCGCTGTTCGTCTTCACGCATGACTCGATTGCCCTGGGCGAAGATGGACCTACGCACCAGCCTATCGAGCAGCTGATGATGCTGCGCGCAGTTCCTCACCTCACCGACTTTCGCCCCGCGGATGCCAATGAAACAGCCGCAGCCTGGCGGTTGGCGATCAATCGCACCGGCCCAAGCTTCTTCGCGCTGACGCGGCAGGATGTGCCTGTCATCGACACAACGAAGACGGATGTGTATGCGGGTGTGAGCAAAGGCGCCTACGCACTTGTGGAGTCAGCCAATCCGCGGGTAATCCTGATTGCTACGGGATCTGAAGTGTGGCCGGCGGTCGATGCATCGAAGAAACTGGAAGCCGAAGGCATCGCAACTCGCGTGGTCAGCATGCCGAGCTGGCGTATCTTCGACGAGCAGTCCGCGGAGTACAAAGCGAGCCTGCTGCCTGTAGGCGTGCCAAAGCTTGCCGTGGAGGCAGGTGCAACACTCGGCTGGTGGAAGTATGTCGGAACTGATGGCGACGTGATTGGCCTTGATCGTTTTGGTGCATCGGCGCCAGGCCCCAAAGTGCTGGCCGAATTCGGTTTCACCGCGGACAACATAGCTGCGCGCGCGAAAACTCTTCTGAAGAAGTAGGGGACAATGTGGCGCTTATGCGCCGCCATCGAAAGGATTACTGTGAAGCTTGTCATCGCATCGGACCATGCAGGTTTCCCGCTGAAAGAAGAAGTGCGCGCCTATTTGTCGAAGGCAGGGCATGAGATGGTCGACCTTGGCGCGTACAACGCAGAGCCTTCTGATTATCCGGATTTCGCAGAGAAGGTTGGCCTTGCGATCAAGGAAGGCGTATCCAAGCGTGGAATTCTAATCTGCGGTTCGGGCGTGGGCGTTTGTGTTGCAGCGAATAAAATGCCCGGTATCCGCGCCGGCATGTGCCATGACACTTACTCTGCGCATCAGGGCGTTGAACACGACGACATGAACGTTGTCGTTCTCGGCGCTCGGATTATCGGCCCCGCTCTCGCTTTTGAAGTAGTCGATGCATTCATCCGAGCTGAATTCATCGCAAAGGAAGAGCGATTCGTCCGCCGCTTCAACAAGGTGATGGCGATTGAAGCGAAATACATGTGCGGAGACAGCTCAAAGAATTCCGCATAGCGGATTACGTCGATTGCGCTTGCCACAGCATCTAATCACTTAGCAGTCCGATTCAAGCACCCGGCAGTTCCTGATGTCTCAATGAATGACCTGGAGGCCGCTATCTTCCCCTTTGACGTGATCCTCTTTGACGTAGGCGGAGTCCTGCTGACAAATGGCTGGGACCACTGCGAACGTGCAGTGGTGCTGGATCAGTTCGGTCTTGACCGCGAATCCTTCGAAGCGCGACATGCCAAACCCAATGATGCCTGGGAGCGCGGCGTGATTTCGGCAAAGGAATATCTGCAGGCGACCGTGTTCTACAAACCGCGTGATTTCTCGAAGGAAGACTTCCTCGCCGCAATGTACGCACAGTCCGAAATGTTGAAAGACGGAGCCATGAGCATCCTGAAGGAACTGGCTGCATCCGATAGATATAGGCTCGGTGTTTTAAACAACGAAGCTCGCGAGACGAATGAGTACAGATTCAAGACTTTCAAGATTCGTGACTTCATACAGGTTTCACTGAGTTCGTGTTATCTGGGACTACGCAAACCCGAGCCGGCGATCTATCGCAGGGCGTTGGATATTCTTGGAAGACCTGCGGAACGCGTACTTTTCATTGACGACCGCGCGGAGAATGCCGCGGCCGCATCGGATGCGGGAATGAAATCAATTGTGTTTACGGACAACTCTACGCTTCGGCGCGAGCTTGCAGGACTAGAAGTCCTCTAAAAAGGTGAAGGAGAAGATCATTATGCAGCTGGGATTGATTGGCTTAGGCAAGATGGGCGGCAATATGGCCGAGCGTCTACGGCTTGGCGGCCACCAGGTAGTCGGCTTTGATTTTAATGCGGACGCAGTGCAACGGCTTACCGAATCCGGCAATGTCGGTGTCAATTCACTTGAGGATCTTGCTAAAAACCTTGACCGGCGCAAGGCAATCTGGATCATGGTTCCGCAGGGCAAACCCGTGGACGACACGATTGCCAAGCTTGAGCCCCTTCTCAATCCCGGCGACATTCTGATTGACGGCGGCAACTCCAATTACAAGGATTCGCAGCGCCGTTACAAGGAAGTAACCGAAAAGGGCTTTCAGTTTGTCGACGTTGGCACTTCTGGCGGTGTGTGGGGCCTGAAAGAGGGCTACAGCATGATGGTGGGTGGCGATGATGAAACAGTCGAATATCTGCGCCCAATTTTTGAAACACTCGCACCCGCGGCAGACAAGGGTTGGGGACACGTGGGCCCTGCCGGTGCGGGTCATTTCGTCAAGATGGTGCATAACGGCATCGAGTACGGGTTGATGCAGGCCTACGCCGAAGGTTTCACCATCATGGAGAAGAAAGAAGAGATGGACCTGAAGCTGCCGCAGATTGCAGAGATCTGGCGCTATGGCAGTGTTGTGCGCAGCTGGCTGCTTGATCTGACAGCCGACGCTCTTGCGAAGAATCCAACGCTTGAAGGCTTTGAAGCATATGTCTCCGACTCCGGTGAAGGACGCTGGACGGTATTTGAAGCAATCGACCTGAACGTCTCCGCACCAGTCATCACCGAGTCGCTTATTCGCCGTATCCGGTCACGCGAAGAGAACAACTTTACGGACCGAATGCTCGCAATTATGCGCAATTCCTTCGGCGGCCATGCCATCAAGAAAGACTGAGAAAACCAAGTGAACACCTTCGAAGTTTGGAGCCCTTTTGACCGATGAGATCTGTACAAATGATCGGCTCCGGACAGGGAAGAAATAAAGGGAGGCCGCAACAATGGCAACTATACAAATGAAGGTCAACCCAGAAGACCTCTCACATATTCAATCTGGTGGTGAGCGCGTTCCCGATCCTGGGATCATGGTCATATTCGGCGCGTCAGGCGACCTGACCAAGCGAAAGCTTCTGCCCGCGCTCTTCCATCTTGAACAGGCAAATCTTCTGCCGAAGAATTTCGCGATTGTGGGCGTGGCCCGCAGGCCGCTCGGCGATGAGTTTGCCGCGGACATGCGCGCAGGAATCATTGAGTTCGGCGGTGTTGAAGAAAATGATCCCGGGCTCGAAGAGTTTGTTTCCAAGATCGGCTATTACGCTCTGAGCTTTAACGACGCCTCGCATTATGCCGGCCTGAAGGCCGAGCTCGATCGCATTTCCGCAGAGAAAAACATCGGCCCCGACCGCTTGTTTTATTTGGCGACAGCGCCGGAATACTTTGCTCCGATCATCGACAATCTCGGAGCCCAGGGTATGGCACAACCTGAGCACGGCCGCGTCGGTGTGGTAATTGAAAAGCCATTCGGGCACGAGCTTGATTCGGCAAAAGAGCTCAACCGCAATGTGAACAGCATCTTCCATGAAAGCCAGGTCTTTCGCATCGACCACTATCTGGGCAAAGAAACTGTGCAAAACATTTTGGTCTTCCGTTTTGCGAATGGAATCTTCGAGCCCATCTGGAACCGAAATTACATCGACCATGTTCAGATCACCGCGGCAGAAACGCTGGGCGTAGAAGGCCGTGGTCCGTTTTACGAGAAGGCCGGCGCACTGCGCGATGTCATTCAAAACCATGTAATGGAACTGCTGAGCTTCGTCGCCATGGAGCCGCCTTCAAGCTTCGATGCGGAGGCCGTGCGCCGAGAAAAAGTAAAGGCATGGCGCGCGATTCCGCAGATCCCGATCACAAATGCAGTGCGTGGCCAATACGGACCGGGCGTTGTGGCGGGTGAAAAGGTAATTGGCTATCGCGACGAAGAGCGCGTGAATCCCGAGTCGGTTACTGAAACTTTTGCGGCGTTGAAGCTCGAGATTGAGAACTGGCGCTGGGCAGGTGTTCCGTTTTATCTGCGTGCCGGCAAACGGCTCAAAAAGCGCGCCACTGAGATCAGCATTCAATTCAAACAGCCGCCGTTGCTCATCTTCAATCGCATGCAGTCTTCGGGCGGATGTGGTGAGATTCAGCCAAACCTGCTCACAATTCGCATTCAGCCGGACGAAGGTATAGCGCTGCGCTTTGGCGCCAAGGTACCTAACACCCCGAATATGGCAGTGTGCCCCGTGAATATGGACTTTGATTACGCCGGAGCGTTCGGCACATCAAGTTCAAACGGTTATGAGCGCTTGCTGCTGGACGCAATGCTGGGTGACCAGACCCTGTTTGCGCATCGTGATGGAGTGGAAGTGACGTGGGGTCTGTACACGCCTATTCTGCAATCCTGGGCAAACAAGCAACCTGAAGTTTTCCCAAATTACTTCGCCGGAACCTGGGGACCGGATTGCTCCGACAGACTGCTGGAGCATGATGGCCGCAAATGGCGCAATGATCTTGGCGGAAACAAATAGGCCGAGAGCGTTAGCAATCTCAGTCATCAGATCGCGCACAAAGAATCGGGCCGGAACTCTCTCGAGTTCCGGCCCGTGTTATTTTCACCCTTACTTCATTGGCAAGACGTGAAGTCCAAGTTCGGTACCGCACCGGTAATGGTTGTCGTTCCAGCCAGCGTGGTTGGCGGCGTGGACTGCAACTCACTGGTGGTGCAGGTTGAGGTGCTGGTTGAAATGCTGGTGGCCATTCCGTCAACCGTGTAGGTGGCCAGTGTAGGCGTTCCAACTGTGAAGGTTACTCCTGACGAACTCCACGCTGCTGCAAGCGCGGCGTCCGCCGGAACCTGCAGCGAGTAGTCTGCGCAGAACGTGCCTGACGGGCAAGCGGGGTTCTGCGTCGACTGGGTTGCCGTTTCCACGACCAGCGTTGCAGAGCTCTGCGTCGCGGTCATAGGCAGCGGAATGGTGTAGACCTTGGAGTTGACTGTTTCCAGCGTCGACAAAGTGACGTCGATGCCGGCAGCCGGATTGAGTGAGCTGGTGGAAGTCACCTGACCGGTAAGTGTAGGCGCAGTTGTCGGCACAAACGTGGACGCATTGAGGCTCACTGTTCCGATCGTGCTGCCTGTCGAAACACCCGTGATAATCGCAGGAATGTAGATGGCTCCCGAAGTATTGGTAGCAACAATCACCACGTCATATGTGCCTGAGGGAAGCGGGCAGAAGACGAAGGTGCCATCAGTTGCCACTGGTGTAGACATGACTACGCGATCAATACCATTGCTATCTGGTTGCTCCAGATTGACCGTTGCCATGCCACTGATTGGGTTGCCTGTTCCTGCATCAAGAATCTTTCCATTGATCGAGCTCGATGTGGTGGAAATTTCACCTGCATGCAGTACTGGTTTAAGCCGGTATTGACCATTTCCCTGCTTCACGATCGAGGCGCAGGTGTTGAAATCGATATTCAGATCTTTGGTTTCGCCCGCCTTTATCGAGAACTGTCCGCCTGCGATCTGTCCCGGAGGAATCTTGATACCAGTCTGAGCTTCGCTGGAGAGCTGCAGAGGATGCGTGCTGCCGTCAGAGGTCAGAACGACGCAGTTACCAGAACCGCTGCACATGTCTCCGGAAACGTTGGCACTGGTCGCAGCCAGAATCAGGCGAATCTGTCCATAGTTGCCCGCCTGGAGCTGCATGTTGTCACCCAGGGTAGCCAGGAAGCACTGATTGTTTGCCTGGCCAAGCAGGTCGACCTGCTTTGGCGTAGTCGAAAGACCGGGCGTGAGATCAACCCAGCCGCTGTCGTTACTGCCGGCTGTCGAGCTGATGTTGGCCTGAACATCAGAAATGGTGACATAAACGTGCTGGAAGGGACCATCGGGAGCTGCGCAGGTGGCAGGGTCACTGAGCGTGACCTTAACCTGGGCCATGCCCGATGCTGTTGCGTTGGATCCGCTGCTGCAAGCTACAACAACGAGTGTGAGCGTAAGTAAACACGCAAAAGCAATTGCGCCCAGAGCGTACAGGCGTGGCGATCGAATTTTATTTTTCATTTTCACTTCATTTCCTCCCGGAAGGGGTTGCCCGCAGCAGAAGAGAACCTTTGGCTGAATACTTAACTCTTAGATTTCGTGCGGGGTGCGTTGAGTTGTCTGTACTAAAAGGAAATCCCTATGGGAATCCTGCCTTGGACTAGTCTGAAGAGGTGGGATGCAGTCCTTCAACTGGGCAGTTTTTTTTGCTTGCGGTGGACTATTACAAAGGTACCCTCGGGCAGCTCACCTTCGAGCAAATGAACTACACCATTTTTCACGTAGCCTTCCAGCCGCTCTTGGGGTTTAGTGGTGTTGGGCAGGCGCGCTTCTGTTGGAGCCGGTTTTTTACCCATTCCCCTGTCCATGGCGTCGTTGGCCAGCTTGTCGGCCTCCTTGTTGCCGCCGCGCAGGGTATGGCGCATCTCAAAGCTGGAAATCTGACTCGCCAGCTTCCGCGCCTCTTCCCAGAGTGGGCGCAAAATCGGACTCGCCACCTTGTAGCGGCCCTTCATCTGATTGACCATCAGTTCGGAATCCGAAACCACACGCAGATGGGTGATGCCGTTCTGATTGGCCCAGCGCAAAACAGCCAACAGACCTTGATACTCAGCGTAGTTGTTGGTCTGAATGCCCAGGAACTCGCTGAGCCGGGCAGCAACCTGTCCAGATGGGGCTTCAATTACGGCGCCGAACCCTGCCGGGCCGGGATTTCCACGGGATCCACCGTCGCAATGGGCAGTGTACCAATCGTGAGCTGAGCGGTCTTCACCGGCTTCAGGAAAGAGGCTTGAATGCATGCATTTCCAGTGTACCGGTCGTTGGTACCAGGTGGACCCCGGTCACCTGTGAACGGCTCACCATTGCCTTTCCGTACCGTCAGAACAAGTGCGACTCATTCTCTCTCCGGAGTAGAGAATAGATGGCTACTGACGCAGCAAGCATTCCCGCCACACCGGCCGTTGTTCCGGGGGCGGTCGCCTGGCCAGCCACTCGAAGGGTACAATCCTTTCAAGGTATGGCCGCTACACGGGCAATGGACGGGCCGAACCGCGGACACCACGAGCGTCTGCAGGCTCGCGCTCCCGAGATGGAACTGATTCGCGAGGCGCAGGCAGGTTCACGCGCCGCGTTTGATGCACTTGTGCGCCAGTATGAGCAGCAGGTCCTCCGGCTGGCTTTACACCTGACCGGTTCCGAACACGACGCCGAAGACATCTACCAGGAAGCTTTTCTTAAGGCTTTCCGGTACATCGGAAACTTCAGGTTTGAATGCTCGTTCTATACCTGGATTTATCGCATTGTTACCAACCTGTGCCTGGATCAGTTGCGCCGCCGCAAGACCCGCCGCGAGGATCAGGCAGTTTTTACAGACAGTTCGGGTGATGAGATCGATGTGTTGGCTTCGGTCTCCGATAATCGCTCGTTTTCAAATCCGGCTCGCGAACTGGACCGCAAGATTCTGGGCAACAGGATTCAAGCCGCGCTTGACAAGCTGACACCGCGCGAACGCATGGTGTTCGAACTGAAGCATTACCAGGGTCTCCGCCTGCGCACCATCGGAGAGATGTTGAATACGACGGAAGAAACCGCCAAGAATACGCTCTTCAGAGCGACAAAAAAGTTGAGAAGTCAACTGGCGGAATTGCGATAAAGTGCTCACCGGCCGCGAAGAGCCGGAGAGTTGAAAGCGCTTTTGCGAACTTGTTTTTGAGGCTGGAAGGACGTAGGACAATGAATTGTGAACTTGCCCACGAACGGATCGTGCTGGCCACCTATGGGGAACTGTCTGATGAGCACGTGCATGAGCTGGACAGGCATCTTGTAGGCTGCAACGAATGCCGTGAAGAACGCGAACAACTGCTTGCGCTGCGCACACTGGCAGCGGTGCTTCCAGTCGTTGAGCCAGATGCCAACCTTGTCGCCCGATCAAGAATGCGCCTGGAGGAAGCCCTGGACGCGTTGCCGGCGCGCAAGTGGTATGAGCGCCTGGCGCAGCGAATGATGAACAACTTTGCCAGCATGCAGGCAGCTCCGGTGGCAGCTGCATTGCTGCTGATTGTGGGTGCCGGCGCGGGATTGATTGGGGGGTACGAAGTCGCCCAGAGCAAGAGCGCACACCAGGCATCTGCAAACCCAACCCTGACTGCGGATTCCTCCACGGCTCCGACAGCTGCCCCTCAGTCGCAAGCGGTCTCCTTGATTCCCTCGCAGGTGGCCAGTGTTTCCAATGTCACGCGGCAGCCGGGCAGCGATCTTGTGGAAGTGAGCTATAACCAGGTAATACCGCATAAGGTGCAGGGGTCGCTGAGTGATCCTTCGATCCGTCAATTGCTCATGATGGCTTCAGAGAATGCGGCATCGCCCGGCGTACGCGACAATTCCGTGGGACTTCTTGCCGCCGAATGCAGAGCCGGAAATGGTTGCGACGGAACAGGGGTTCGCGACGCACTGATGGTCGCACTCCGCTACGACCGAAATGAGGCTGTTCGCGAGAAAGCTCTGCGCGGCCTTGAACCCTATGTTGCACAAGATATGCGCGTGCGTGATGCTGTGCTTGAGGCCCTGCTGAACGACAGCGATGCACGAATTCGTTCGCAGGCCATTAGCATTCTAGAACCCGTTGAAGCGGACACAAGCGTTCGTCAGGTTCTGTACTCGGTATCGAATACGGATCAAAGTCCGCAGATTCGCAACGTGTCGCGGCAGGTATTAAGCCGTGTACCGGAGATTCAGTAAAGGTGCATATTCAGCCGGCACATCGCGCCAACCCATCAGAGTGCGGGGCCGGCAGCAGGACAAGCAGGAGATCAATACAATGAAACACTTTTCGAGGCCACTTATTCGAACACTCAAGTTGCTTGGGGTGCAAGTCGTTGCAGTGCTGCTGACAGCTCCAGCGCATATGCAGGCGCAGCTTTCACATATTGCTCAGGTTATCCAGGATACCAATCCCATTTTGCGCACAGCTTCACAGGGATATCTCGGAGTGCTGGTCGGCGACGTGGATTCCGATTCAGCGACAAAGCTCAAACTTAAAGATGTGCGCGGTGCTGTTGTTACGCTGCTCGATCACGACGCGCCTGCGGCGCAGGCGGGCATACGCGTCAATGACGTGCTGCTTGAGGTGAATGGTCAGATCGTTGAAGGCGCTGAGCAGTTCGGACGCATGATGCGTGAGATTCCTGCAGGGCGCAAGGTGAAACTGCTCTTAAGCCGTGACGGCTCGCAGCAGACGATCACCGTGGAGCTGGTGGACCGCAAGGCAATGGAGCAGGAGGTCTGGAACAGGATCGATCAGGGGGGCAGCAGCTTCTCATCGCCCGGGCCCAGCATGTCCATGTTGCCTGGAGGCGCAGGAAGTGGTGGAGGCGATGTGCCCTCTTCCGGAGGCTTTCATCTTCCTTTCTTCGGCAGCAGCCTGAATGTGGGAGTGATGGTGGAACCGCTGACTTCGCAGATGGCGGACTACCTTGGCGTACCAAACGGCGTGATGGTAAAGCAGGTTGCGCGCAAGAGCGAAGCGGCACTTTCCGGGTTGAAGGCTTTTGACGTGATTCTGAAGGTGGGGCAGGAAAACATCGCAACCACCGCCGACTGGGAACGCGCCTTGCGCACTAACAAAGGAAAGCCTGTTCAGATCACCATTCTGCGTGACCGCAAGCAACAGACAATTACGCTTCAGGTCGACTCCAGACATCACAAGAGTGAATCGGATATCAAGCAGTTGATCCCGGATGGCAGCACCCTCACACTGGCAACAATGGATCCGAATGCTTTTCTGATCCCTCTCACCGCGGAGGACAACTTTGCCGCTGCGATGGCATGGCAGCACCAGATTGAGCTGTTGAGCGCGGCGCTGTATGTGGAGTTGCAAGACTCCGAGTTGGATCCAAAGCAGGCTGAAGATCTTCAGCGACAAGTGAAGAAGTTCCGCCAGGAAATGGAAGAGTTGGAGGCACGCAGCACGGGCGAATTTGTCTAACCGACCAGGAAATTTCTCTTCATAAGCGCTGCCCTTCCGGGGCAGCGTATTTATTTTGCGCGCGACAGATAAAAGCTGAACTGATCTAGATTCGGTGACTGAGCACCCAGCATGCGCAACATGCTGATGATCTGCCCCCGATGCAGCGTCGAATGATTGACCGAATGCACCACTATCTCCCAGCTCTTGACTGCGAACCTGCTGCCATCCGGCATGAGCGAGGTTAATTCCCCGTTGAGCAATGGCTCAGTGGCGTTGTCTACCCAAGCATGAAGCTCTCGATGCATGCGCGGCCAATCCCGCTGTAATTCGACCAGGCCCGGCTCCGGATCCGGATCTTGAAATGTTCTCTGGTCTCCTACTTCAACCATTGGTGGCAGAACTCCTGCAGCGAGTCGTCGCTGCCATGCCCGCTCCGCGTAATAAATATGCCGAAGTGTGCGCAAAATACTTTCGTGCGATGCACCGAGGTCCTTGTCCAACTGTTCTTCTGTAAGGTCCGCGCATGCTGAAAGCAGAACGCCGTTGGCCCATGCCGAGTAATCGACATCCGCCAACAGCGTTTGCTTCAATGTTGAATTTGTGTCTGACTCCTTCACTTCGTTTCCGGCATCCAGCATCCCGGGGTCGACTTGGAGATCGCGATTTCTTCCTCGTTCATATCTGTGGCAATATCGGCGAACAAAGGCGTACTCAGATAGCGCTCGCCAGTGTCCGGAAGCATGCAAAGAATCGTAGAACCCTTCGGGGCTTTCTCAGCAACGCGGAGCGCGGCCGCGAATGTTCCTCCCGCACTGATGCCTACAAAAATGCCCTCTTTCTTTGCGAGATTCTTACTGCACGCGAGCGATTCTGCATTTGAAACGCAAATCACTTCGCTGATGGCCTTGGATGCAACAGCGTCCCCAGCAAGCTTTGCAATAAAATCCGGGCTCCAACCCTGGATAGGATGCGGCTTCCAGGAAGGATGAGCTGTGGCGGCACTTCCGTCGGGATTGCGTTCCTGCTCAATCCCGCTCGAAAGCATGGGTGCATCTTCTGGCTCACAGACAACCACTTTCGTCTGCGGCCGCTCTTTCGCAAGCACGCGCGCAACGCCCTTGAGAGTGCCGCCGGTGCCGAAACCGGTGACCCAGTAGTCAAGGGGTTTGCCTTCGAAATCGCGGAGAATCTCCTGCGCTGTCGTGCGCGAGTGCATATCCGCATTGGCTTCGTTTTCAAACTGCCGTGTAAAGAACCAGCCGTGTTTCTCGGCGAGTTCCTCAGTTTTTTTGACCATGCCCACAGCGCGCGCCGAAGCTGGCGTAAGGATGACCCTGGCTCCGAGAAAGCGCATCAGGCGGCGGCGCTCGATGCTGAAGGTCTCCGCCATGGTGACCACGAGCGGATATCCTTTGGCCGCACATACCATGGCAAGCCCGATACCTGTGTTACCGCTTGTCGCTTCAATTACGGTTTGACCCGGCTTGAGCTTGCCCGTACGTTCGGCCTCTTCAATCACACCAAGCGCTAGTCTGTCTTTCACTGAACCCAGCGGATTAAATGCCTCCATCTTCACGTACAAGTGAATGCCGTCGGGAGCGAGGCGATTGATTTTGACCACAGGGGTATTGCCGATTGTTTCAAGAATGTTGGAGAAGACAGCCATTCGAACCTCCCTTTCGCGATCAACTGGCAGGAATTGCATGCGCGCCGTCCAGTGAGGCGTCATCAAGGCCAGCAGCACGCACACAGGGTAATGCCTTTGGGCAACTCCTGCTTAGAAAATTCTCGGCATACCTGCTGGAATTGCAGATGGAGAAGCGGTCACCCAACAAGGAAGGCTCCGAAAGCCCCGCTCATCTCTGGTTGAACTGTATTGGAAAACTGAAGACTTTTCAGGCTACCTGGTACTCAGACTCATCTTCAAAAAGGCGACGCAGGAACTGTTTCAATTCCTTACGATTCGCACCAACATCGGGCCAGATTTGACCAAAACCCTCCTGCGGATGCGCGCCTACGAAGGCCAGGCCTTCTCCATCAGCTCCCCAACGTACTACCTTGGCCTCAACGGCAATGGACTCTTCCTCGCCTTCACCGTCGGAATCTGTACGTTGCAGTGTGATGAGAATCTTTGTGCCAGGAATCCAGCGCTCGTCCGTCACGAGGTAGAGGCCCGTGTCGCTGATGTCCCCAATGTGGTGCGCCTGGGGATTGCCACCCGTCCAGCGATAGGCGATAAGTCGAGGTTTCTGCGTTCGCTTGTTGCCGCGACGGTCAGAGACCAGCCAGCGCAGCAACCGCATTTTCAACGTAACTCTGGTAGGAGCGTCGTAATCAATCTCGTCTTCGTAATGATTCTGCTCACGAATGTTCTTGATTTGCGCGGCGCGATGATTGGACTCGTCACTCAACATGACAGTCATCGGCATTCTCGAAACGTGTGGCTCGCTGCCATTGGATTCGGGAATCGCCTGGAATCGGCCACTGCTGCGACTCTGCAAGGAAACATGGGGAAATTGCTGCTTCATGTCCTGAGGAGAGCAGATTACAAGCTCGTCACCCACCTGCGATGCGGACGTCGTCAGCGAATTGGACGGGAGCACAATGGCGCTGTAAACCTCGCCTGTGGACGGGAGCATTTCTGCCGCCACGACGGATTCAATAAGCCGAACAATGCGATGTTCCTGATCGAGACAGACCAGATCGAAAGGGGCAATGCCGGGAACCAGAGGGATGCCACGATAAGGATTCAGCCACAATCCAGTTTCTGCCTGGACGGCCAAATACTCCACCTGACGCTTTAGGGTTTCGGTCGCAGTATCCACCTGCACCGCTTCCAAGCCCAGCAGCGTGCCGCGGGTCCGGTTATAGACACAGAATTTCTGGCTTTCCATCCACTGATCCCCAAATCACGGATGCCCTACTCTTCGGCATCATAACCTGATACATTCCGCCGGAGGCAGACACTTTTTGAGTGGTTGCCGCCGGAGTAAAAAGGCATCCGAATCCCCATTGACAATCGGATGCTTTGAGCCCCGAGCACACGTGGATGACTCGCAGGCGAAGGCTTTGAATCAATATACCCTTAGTAGATGCCCAACTGCGCATTTTTTTGTTGCTGAGTCCCATTACCGAATGCAACGAAAGTGTTACCAATGTGCAGCTTGAGAAGACGCCAGGGTGTCGACAAAAGGGTGACCTACCGACTTTCGGAGCGCGCGTGTAGATCCTCCAGCGCATCGCAGGCCATTTTGATGCCGTTTTCGGATTGAATCTGCGTGGCAATTTCAAGGGAAAGCTCAGCCATTTCATGGTCTAGAAGAACCTGGGAGATTATCTTTGCCACCTGTGGAGGTGAAAACTGCTCTCGCGGTATAGTGCGCGAAACTCCCAGGCGTTTCATTCGGCGCGCATTATCCGGTTGATCATGGGAGTACGGCATGATCACCATGGGTCTGCCGGCACGAAGACACTGTGCCGTGGTTCCAACGCCACCCTGGTGCACAACCATCGCGCATCTTGGAAAGAGAGCCGAGTAGGGCGCGTATTCCGCCACGCAAATTGTCTCAGGCAGTTCCATCTGCGGCTTGTTGCGCGGGTCAGAACCGATCAAGAGCACGGCACGGACTCCCAGCTTTATCGCGGCCCTGGCGGAGACCTCATAAAAGTTGCCTGCAGCCAACACCGCGGCAGATCCAAGCGTAAAGACAACTGGTGGGTCGCCCGCGGAAACAAACTCCTCCAGATGCGGCGGCAAGGCCGCGTTGCCGGCGTCCGAGTCATAAAAGCAGAAACCAGTAATGAGGGTGTTCTCCGGCCAGTCTTTTTGCGCCACACCCAGGACCGACGAGAACATGGCCAGCACTAGGTTTGGAGAGTGCTTTGCATCGAAAAGGGGATTCGCTCCGCGCGGCAGTCCCAGTTCCCGCCGCAGGGCAAAAATCGGTTCCGGCCACTTGCGGGTAGTCAGGCGGGCGACGCGCCGAATGAGCCTGCCGAATCCCTTGATCCTGTCCGCGCGCGCCAATTTGGGGTATGGCGGCAGAACCGGCGGATCGAAAGCGGAAAAGAAAGAGAGCGGCGCCAGTACATAACTTGCCCATGGAATGCCCGATTTCTCTGCAACCACTGGACCGGCATAATTCAATTCACCAAGTAGCAGCAGGTCGGCCCGGGCTGGTTTGGTGGCCGCATCCATCAGGTCTTCATATGTCTGCTTGAGCGACGGGAAAAGGAAGTCCCGCAAGCCGTGCTCGGTGCCATGCTTCACGTCATAGACCATTTCGACGAGTACGGAGTTGGTGGGATCGATATCCGGACGGACTGCATGGAACTCAAGGCCCAGAGGTTCAATCTTGGAACGGTAAACATTGGGAATGGCCATCACAGGTGTGTGGCCGCGGCGCTTGAGTTCAAGAGCAAGAGCGACTAGTGGATTAATGTCGCCGAAGGTGCCAATGTTCGAGAGGATGATGCGCACAATTCTCCCCAAAGTCCATGCGAGTTATTTGCAACAGACTAATGCATGAACCGTGCATTTCTGCATCGGGCCGGATTTGCTGAAACTGCTCTTTCAAATTCCTTAAGCTGGCATTAAGGAACCTCAGGCACAATTTCAACGTTAGTCGATCGAGACTTTTGCAGGATATGGAGGCTTTCGCCGCATGAAAAGATTACGTTGTACCCGCGTTCCAGTGTTGCTCGGATTATTTGTTCTGGTTGGGATTGCTGCATCGGCTGTGGCGCAGAAGCCCTATCACATTCTAAAAACCTGGACACTGCCTGACGCTGGCTGGTGGGACTACCTGGTGGTCGATCCGCCTGCGCATCGGCTTTACATTACGCGCGGCGACCATATGGACGTAGTCGACAGCAACAGTGGAAAGATCATCGGCACGATTTCCGAAATGAAAGGGATTCACGGGATTGCGTTCGACGCGACCGGCAAGTATGGCTACATCTCCGACGGCGGCGCGAACGAGGTTGTGGTTTTTGATCGTTCGACACTCAAGAAAGTCACAACCATCCCGACCGGAGCCGGAGCGGACGCCATCATGTACGAGCCTGTGACGAATACCATCTGGACGTGGAACGGACACGGGCACAGCGCAACCAAGATTGATGCCGCGACCTTCAAGCCGGTAGTTACGATTCCGTTGCCGGGCAAACCGGAGTTCGCGGTTGCCGATGGGCATGGACTGATCTACGACAACATTGAAGACAAGAGCGAAATTGTACGCATCGATGCAAAAACCGGCACAGTGACTGCCACGTGGCCTTTGAAGGATTGCGAAAGCCCAAGCGGGCTGGCCTACGACGCAGCCGGCAAGAGGCTGTTCCCCGTGTGCGATGGCAAACATATGGGCGTGGTGGATGCGACATCCGGCAAGACGATTGCCACGGCCACGATTGGCGAAGGCCCCGACGCCGCCCGCTGGAGCGCAAAGCATAAGCTGGCATTTGCCTCTTGTGGTGGAAGCGGAGAACTTGCCGTAGTGGATGCTTCCACGCCTGCGTACAAGACCATTGAAATGCTGCCCACGATGCGTGGTGCGCGGACGATGGCCTACGATACGGCGAACGATCGCTTTTATCTGGTGACGGCAAAATTCGGGCCCCGTCCGAAGCCCACACCGGAGAATCCCTACGGTCGTCCTCCCATGCTTCCCGGATCCTTCACGGTGATTGTGGTTGGCCGTTAAGATATTGCCATGATGTGGGTGTTGGTCGTCGTGGTCCTTCTCGTGTTCGGCGCATCGTTTGTGGCTGACTATAAGTGGCGCAAATGGATGGCCGAACGCAAGGCGGAGCGCGACCGCGAGTAATCAGGGACAATCCCGCGAGCGCAACTTCTGCGCAATCCTGCCGTTACAATTAGCAGTAGGGAGTCGTCCAATTCTCATCCTCTTTTCTGCACGATTTCGCTTCTTTGCTTCAGGCGCCGCGATGGGCATTTTGCCCACGCTGGCCCTGAGTGCTCTTCTCTTGAACGGGGCACCAGCACATGCACAATTCGGCGCGCCTGAGACTACGCCCGTGCATGACGCCAGCGCGCTGAAGCCGCCGCCTGGAGCCCGCGTGGCCATCGTCGAGTTTTTTGACCTGGAGTGTCCGGACTGTGCACGCGCCAATCCGCTGCTGAACGAAGCCGCGGAGAAGTACAGGATTCCCCTGGTCCGCCACGATTTTCCCTTGCCGATGCACAACTGGAGCATGCAGGCCGCTGTGAACGCGCGCTGGTTTGACATCAAGAGCAAGAAACTGGGCAACGAGTATCGTGACGCCGTGTTTGCAAACCAGCCGAACATTGTTGGCGTGGTTGGGCTGCGCGACTTTACGCAGACGTTCGCAAAGGAACATGGCATCGCAATGCCTTTTGCCATCGATCCACAAGGCAAGCTGATTGGCCTGGTGAAGGCCGATTACGCGCTGGGTCAGCGGATTGGAATTGAGCACACACCGACCATCTGGGTCGTCACATCACACTCCAAAGGTGCGCCCTTTGTGGAAGTGGTCGATCGCAGCCGGCTGTTCGAGCTGATTGATCAGGCGCTGGAAGACACGAAGGGTTCGGCAGGATCGAAACGCGTGGCGCGCAAGTGAGCCAGCAGATAACGGGGATGAAAAGAAAAATGGGATTTGGAAAAACAGTGAGCCGCCGGTTCGATCGTTCGGATTTGAAGTCCGGCTGGCGCTTTACAGCGGCTTTGATGAGCCTGATGGTACTTGCAGCCTTCGCACAGGTGATGCATGCGGCCACCAACGTAAAAGACAACTCCGCGCTTAAGCCGCCTCCAGGGTGGCGCATTGCGATTGTTGAGTTCGACGATCTGCAGTGCCCTGCCTGCGCCCAGGCGAATCCGCTGCTCATGTCCGCCCATGCCCAATACAAGATTCCATGGGTGCGCCATTTTCTTCTAATCCCGATGCACAACTGGAGCCGGAATGCCGCCATCAATACGGTTTGGTTTAACAGCCAGAAGGAAGGACTTGGCAGCGAGTACGAGAACCAGGTCTTCGCCAATCAATCGTCCATCTTCAATCCGCTGATGCTGCGCCAGTTCACGGATAAGTTCGCGCAAGAGCACGGCATCCAGATGCCGTTCGACATGGACCCGCAAGGCAAGATAGCGAATGAGGTGGAAGCGGATAACCAGCTTAGCCGCCGCACTGGCATCAGCCAGACTCCGACCATTTTTATCGTCACGGAAGACAATGGCGGAAGGCACTATGAGGAAGTGACCGACCATAGCAGGCTCTTCCAGATGATAGATGCGGCGCTGGCCAGCCTGAAGAGGCAGGGGCTGACGGAGAAGATCGGGAAGAAGTAATGCACTCGCAGTGGTGCAAGGGACCGAAATAAAAATATCCGGATTCTGGCGCTAAATCCATCTTTTTAATGGGTTTGCAGACCAAGAATCCGGATAAAATATTTAATATCAGTCAGTTAGCCGCAGATCCCTGATTCCATTGAATTTGGACCGCATTTCTGATCCAGCCCGGGAATTTCTAAAGAACTTACGCATAAGATCTTTAAATATATGGGGTTATCCCGGTGCGACGCTCAAAAAGGCCGCATGGGAATACCATCCATCGAGTCATTTTCCGCTGAAAAGGGGAAATAATCTGCAAAGCGTTGTGATGGCTTCTAGCTCTGGATATTGACCAGTTCAGGATGGCTGCCGGGTGAGATGGTGCTGGTCTGCGGGGCGCGCCAGTGGTCGATGTAGCTGATGCGGTGGACGCAGCCGATGGTGCAGTTGGGCGAGCAGCTTTTGGCGGTGAGGAACTCGCGCTTGACGTCGGCGGTGGTGTACTCGGCGAGGGGCACGCCGGGGAAGCCACGTTGCTGCGAGCAGTAATGTACGAGACCGTCTTCACAGATGTAGAGGTAGCGCGAGCCGGCGCGGCAGCGCCAGTCATTGGGACGGCCCTGCACGATGGCTTCCTGGAACTTGTCAAACTGCGCGTAGTTGGTCTTCTTGCGGTTCTGCATCTCGAAGTAGACACGCGCTTCGTCGGGGTTGAGAGGCTTAAGCTGGCCGTCACCGTCATGGATGATGCCGATGGTGGACTCAAAGCCGAGCTCAAGGGCACGCTTGCCGATGGTGAGCGCGTCATTGGGGTCTTTGAAGCCGCCGCCAACGACGGAGTTGATGTTGACGTGGAACTCGGCGTGCTCGGCGAGCATCTGGAGCTTTTTATCGAGCACCTTGAGGCTCTTCTTCGAGATGTCGTCGGGATCGACATTGTCGATGCTGATCTGCATGTGGTCGAGGCCGGCCTGGTTGAGGCGCTCGATGCGCTCGACGTTGAGCAGATAGCCGTTTGTGATCATGCCGGCAATGGCGCCGGTTTGGCGCATGCGGCGGATGATGTCATCGAGGTCGGGGTGGGTGAGCGGTTCGCCACCGCTGATGCCGATCATGGCGGTGCCGAGGCGGCCGAGGTGGTCAATGCGGCGCAGCATTTCGTCCGTGGGGACGGGCGGGGATACCTTGTCAAACTCGTTGCAGTAGGTGCAGGAGAGGTTGCAGAAGCGCGCAGGAACGATCTGGGCGAGGACGGGGTGGGAGGTGGAGGCCAGGGCCCTGGCCACCATGGCGTACTCGCGCGCCTTTCGCTTGGCGGCTATCCAGCGGCCGCGGGGGGTGTCTCTACGGGGAACAGCCATCTTTACTATTGAATCATAAGGAAGGGCCAAATGGGGTGACCTGGAAGGGGCTTCTTCGTCGTCGATGAAGCCTTTGATTTTAAGTGTTTTCGGCCTGATTCATCCTATACTTCCCCCATGCATATTCCGGCCGAGGAGTTGGTGGCGCTGCTTATCGCGGTTAGCTTTGCCGCGGGGCTGAATACGTATGCCACGGTGGCGACGCTGGGGTTGCTGGGGCGGTTTGGCACGTTTGCGTTGCCGGCGGCGCTGCATCCGCTGCAGAGCTGGTGGGTAATTGGGGCGAGTGCGGCGCTGTTTGGCGTGGAGCTGTTTGCCGATAAGGTTCCGGCGTTTGACCTGGTGTGGAATGCGCTGCACACGTTTATCCGCGTGCCGGTGGCGGCGCTGCTGGCGTGGCGGGCCACGGCGACGCTGTCTCCGCAGGAGCAGATAGTGGCGGCGCTGGCGGGCGGGCTGATTGCGTTGATTGCGCATGGCGGCAAGACGGCGGCGCGCGCGGCGGTGACGCCCTCGCCGGAGCCGCTGTCGAATATCGGGCTGAGCATGGGCGAGGATGTGATGGCGGTCGGGCTGACGTGGCTGGCGACGGTGCATCCGTATGTGGAAGCGGCGATTGCGGCGGTGCTGGTGATGCTGCTGATTCTGCTGATCCGATGGGTGTGGAGGGCGCTGGGGGCGTTGTTTCGGGGGGCGGCGACGGAAGTGTCGCGTGTGTAGTTACGTGTTCCGGGCCTGAAGGCCCCTGCTCCCTACGTCTGATCGAAGTCGGGAGTGGATGGTGCACTTGGTGCCTCACTCGATTTGCATGGCGCTATTTCTCTAAGCGCCACCCATACGTCGTCTTGAGTGTTGCTACTCGCTCATGAGTTAACGCAGCCAAACACGCATATTTAGTTACTGGCCCGCCGGTGCCGCCTCCATAAAGATTGAACTCAGCAGTGCAGGTCAGGTCACGATATTTCAGCCATGCACGCTGCGCTTGCAAGAGATCGTTCTTCTCCCCCGGATCCAGGACGGTTCTTGCTTGCGCGTAGAGACGGTTCATCTCCTTGTCAGCAGTGTTCAAGTCGTTTGCAAAACAAGCTGCTTCCTCTGAAGTTGTCGTTGGCTGATTGCAAGGCACAGGCGCATTCATGTGTTGCGCCAGAGATTCAGTGCAAGGTGAAATCAATATGAAAGCTGCGGCCAGAGGTAGAAGATTCAAGCGCATCATAGTGCGGTCATTTTAGGCGATTGGGGAGACGGCGGAGGCGAAAGCTTCCCTCCGGGGCTGAAGCCCGAGAGAAAAGCTGGCGCTATCGGCCCGACTGAAGTCGGGCCCTGTTACAGAACGCTCTCGCACCACAGGCCACGAAGATTTTGAGTTCGATCAACGAACAGGCCTAGACGCGGAGGAAGATGCGGCGGCGGTACATCCAGTAAAGGAAGAGCCAGTAGACGAGCATGGCGGCGATGCCGGTGATGAGCGGCTCGTAGGCCGCACCAAAGATGCGAAAGGGTGCGGTGCCGAGGTTGATACGCAGGTTCTGGATGATGAAGTCTCTCCAGAGCTCTGCAATGCAGTAGGCGGCGATGGAGTTCATGCCGACGACGATGAGCGGGAAGGCCCACTTGCGCCATTGCTTCACTTCCGTGAGCCAGGAGAAGGCGGCGAGGAAGGTGAAGCAGACGCCGCCGGAGAAGAGGGTCCAGGCGGGTGTCCAGATGCGCTTGACGATGGGGCAGATGCCGGCGAAGTGCAGGAAGAGGCCGGCGGCCATGAGCAGCGCGGCGGCGATGAGGAACTTGCGGATGGGAATGCGCGGGGCGGCGGAGCGGAACCACTCGCCGGCGCGGAGGCCGAGAAGCATGGTGCCAAGCGTGGGGATGAAGCTGAGGGTGAGGTAGCCGCCGTCATTAAAGGCGAAACGCGAGGCGCGCGGGAAGAGATTGAGGAACCAGAGGTCGAATGCCTGGCCGAGGTTGGAGTTCTTGTTCCAGTGGGAGAGGAAGCCGGTGAAGTTGAAGGGCCAGTTTGCGGGGACGCCAACGGCGGTGTAGTCGAAGCCGGGGCCGGGCGCGGGATAAAGCGCCCAGGCGAGCCAGTTGCCAAAGAGAAGCGCGCCAAAGGCGATCCATTGCCAACGCGGACGGCAGTAGGCGAGCAGGAAGGCGAATGTGTAGCCGAGGCCGATCTGGGTGAGCGTGTCTTCAAACGTGAAGTAGGTTTGCGTGCTGTGCGTGGAGCGCAGAAAGATGCCGAGAAGGATGAGGATGACGCTGCGCCAGATGGTGTGCAGAAGCTGCTTTGCGAAGGGCTGTCCCTTGGACTTGCGGCTGGCGATGGAGTAGGGCAAGGCGACGCCGGCGAGGAAGGTGAAGCCGGGCTGGATCGTATCGTGGAGGCTCATGCCGGCCCAGTCGACGTGGGTCTGGTTATAAGCAAGCAGATACCAGAACGTGCTTTGCGGAAATGCTTTGGCGATGCGAGCGAACTGAAGGACTTCACCCATCATGAGGACCATGACGAGACCGCGATAGGCGTCAACGGCGACGTTGCGCACGGGCGGAGCGGTGACGGTTTTGGCGGATGGGCCGGCCTGAATGGGCTGCGTGGCGGTAGCGTGCACGGTGATCCTTGCTTTCTTGTAAATTTTGCGGCAAAGCTGGGCGCCGTGGGGGCAGCGAAAGTGAATGTGCCCGTAACGGTAGCACAGGGAGCAAGGGAGCGGCCACGATGAATTTGTGCGGGCAGCGGTGTGTGCGCGCCTGCGGCAGAGAAATGTATAGTTGTGCGGTATTCGCGCACAGATTTTGAGAATGCACTTTCTCCAATGGGGATGAGGAACTCTGTGCTAATTGAGGAAGCGATGAACGACTTGAAAACGGGTTGGACGGAAGAGTGGTCGCGGCGCGAGTTTTTGCGTCTG
>JAGWSG010000044.1 GCA_028876335.1 Acidobacteriota bacterium | reverse complement strand
TGACTTGTCACAGGCGAGCGGCATCGCTTCAGCCCAAGGTGACGTGAAGGCGACATGGCAGCGAGGTGCATTGACAGTTGGAGTACCGTACAAGTCCAACACGACCATCAATGGAAATGTTGCATTCGGGGGGGAGTCTCCCGCGCATGCTGTTGCCGATAAGGTCGACCTCGATCAACGAAAAGGCATTGCGACCCTGTATGGTAATGCGCGCCTGTGGCAGGGAGCTGACTCTGTAAGCGCTCCGCTAATCGTGCTGAATCGGCAAAAGCAGACTCTCGATGCGCAGACCTCAAGTGCCTCAAGCCCGGTTCGGGTTGTGCTGCTGAACTCTTCTTCGAACAAAATTCCTATTCAAGCTCAAACTGCCACCACTTCTCCCACTGTGATTCGACTGACCGGTGGCTCGCTGAAATATTCAGCAGCTGAGCGAAAGGCACGGTTGAATGGAGGAATTTTGAAGTTCGTCCAAGCGGAGACCGCCGAGGAGAGGGCCCGTGCTCGAAGCGCGGAACTTGATCTTCTGCCGCCCGGGAATCACGCAGGCAAGAATGGCAGCGAGGCGCAGGTCGATCGCCTCACGTTGCGAGGAGATATCACGGTTGATTCGCGTGGAAGAGTTGGCACAGGCCAGCAACTTATCTATACGGGCGAAAGTGGACAATTTGTGCTGACAGGCACCCCTTCTGCGCCGCCGAAAATTGTCGATCCCACCCGGGGAAGTGTCACTGGAGATACTTTGATTTTCAATAGCGCGGATGATAGCGTCAGTATCGAAGGCGGCACACGCAAGACCACAACCGAAGGCGTGGTTCCGCCCGTGAAGCACTCGCACGACTGAGAGATTGATGGAAACTCTAATCGCCGAAGGGATTGGAAAATCGTACAAAGGCCGCCAGGTCGTGCGGGGGGTCAATCTGCAGATTTCACGCGGCGAGGTGGTTGGCCTGCTGGGTCCCAACGGCGCGGGCAAGACGACTAGCTTTTACATGATTGTTGGTCTGGTAACACCTGAAACGGGCCGTGTAATGGTGGATGAACAGGAAATTACGCGCGTCCCCATGTATTTGCGCGCACGGAACTTCGGCATTAGTTATTTGCCACAAGAGCCATCGGTTTTCCGAAAGTTGACGGTCGAGGAGAACATTCTTGCCGTGCTTGAGGCCCAGCCTCTGGGCCTGGACGAACGGCGCACGCGTGCCGAGCGCCTTATCAGCCAGCTCAATCTCGGCCATATTCGTACGACGCGTGGTTTTGCTTTGTCAGGCGGCGAACGAAGGCGTGTTGAAATTGCGCGTTCGCTTTGCATTCAGCCGAAGTTCATACTTTTGGATGAACCGTTCAGCGGGATTGATCCGATTGCGGTACTTGAACTGCAGAAGATCATCTTTGAGCTGAAAGCAAGTGGAATCGGTATCCTGATAACCGACCACAATGTGCGCGAGACTCTCAGCGTTACAGATCGCGCGTATATTATTGCGGAAGGGAAGATTTTCCGAGCAGGTTCGCCGCATGAACTTGGCAACGATGTGGATGTGCGGCGCGTCTATCTGGGAGAAGGATTCTCTTTGAGATAAGGAATGTGAGCCGAACGTGCCGGGTTGCCCAACCCATAGGTTGCAGGGTCAATCCCACCCACGTTGACTCTACTGCGCAAAGTTTCGGAAGGAGAATTCAAATACGCACACGCCCAATCCGGAACTGGAGTGAAACTGGGACCCATACTTGTAGGTCGCGGCTCCTTATTCGGTCTAGACTTGGTTTGACTTTGATCGGGAATTGAGAACCTGTTATGCCGCTACTGCAGCCCAAATTGAATGTTAAAGTGGCGCAGCGCCAGGTGTTGACTCCCGGCCTGATGCAAATGGTGAGCGTACTTGCGCTCAACAAGGTCGAACTGAAGGAGATGATCGATGCCGAGATGGTGGAAAATCCCGTCCTGGAAGAGATCGATGAATCGGTTCCCATGTTGGATGAGGTTGCTGGCCGGCAGGAACGTGAAGAGCGTCTTGAGCGCTTGGAGCATGAAACCGCGGAGGCTCCCGCAGCGACCCCTCAGGATTCTTTCAACGAAATTGATTTCGGTTCCTACTTCCAGGAGTATCTTGATCCGGGGTATCGCACACAGCCGGAGTATGAGGAAAGCGAAAGGCCCTCGTTTGAGAACTTTCTCTCCCAGCCAACAACTCTGGCCGATCACCTGGCGTGGCAGTTGGGATCGCTGACGCTTGAACCGTTGCATTATGCAGCAGCAGAGTTCATTGTAGGCAATCTGGATGAAGGTGGTTACCTTACTGCCACAGACGAGGAACTGGCCGAGGCCTTTTTCCCATTTCTGCAAGGGGAATCGATCTCTCAGGAAGAAGTTCTCCAACTGATTGCCCGCGGTGTCGAGGTTGTACGTCAGCTCGATCCTGCAGGAGTGTCAGCGCGCGACCTGCGTGAGTGCCTTCTTTTGCAGGTGGCTGCTCAACAGCGAGAGTTCGAACAACTGTACGGTCCCAAGCTCGAAGCTTCTGACGAATATCTTCCCGATAGTTTTGAAAATGAAGCCAATGATCGCATTGAGGAGCGGCGCAGAGCGATGGAAGTGGCCGCAATGATCGTGGATGGCCATTTGGCATTGTTGCAGAAACGTGACGTGAAGGATCTGGCGCGCGCCATGCAACTGCCTGCAGAGGAGGTTTCTTCCGGCATAGAGTTTATCCGCACACTCGATCCGCGGCCCGGCCGCATGTATAACCGTGAAACCGCGCGGCTCATCGAACCCGATGTTGTCTTCACCAAACGCGGTGGAGAATGGGTCGTTTCGATGAATGAAGAAGACCTGCCAAGTTTGCGCCTCAGCCAGCGCTATCGCCGTATGCTGCTTGCTGAGAATACCGAGAAGGACGTCAAAGAATACGTCAAAGAGCGATTCCGTTCGGCGATGCAGTTAATGCGCAACATCGCTCAGCGCAAGAGTACGATCCTGCGCACGTGCGAAGTGATTGTGCGCCGGCAGCAGGACTTCCTCGATAAAGGAATTGAAGCGCTGCATCCGATGATGATTAAGGAAGTGGCCGAAGAAATTGGTGTGCATCCTTCTACGGTAAGCCGTGCTGTTGCCAATAAATATGCGCACACCCCGCAGGGAGTCCTGGAGTTGAGATTCTTCTTCTCAGAAGGCTCCAACGGTCCTGAAGGCGCGGATACGCCATTGCTCGTCCTTAAACGTAAAGTGCGGAAGCTGATTGAGGATGAAGACCCCAAGAAGCCGCTCACGGACGATCAAATTGCCTCTCTCCTGCAATCGCAAGGCATTCAACTTACCCGCCGAACCGTTGCGAAATACCGGGAAGACATGAATATTCCTTCAACGCACCAACGCCGAAAGCGCGGCAAGTAGTCTAAGCGACTCGCGATCTATTCCGATTTCCGAAGCATGCTGTACGATTAGCGCTAATTTCGATTGAAATTGTTCCGTTACCTAACCTCGTAGAAAGTCGACCGTCTTACTCCTGTAACAGGAGTGACACTGCTCACGATGCAGACAGCAACGTGATGCGTTAGAATCCGATGTTCCACAGTTCGCAATCCGGAACTGATTTTGTAGTGCGGAGGCTGACCATGGATGTGGAGTTCACCGCCAGGCAAGTACATCTCTCAAAAGCTTTGCGGACGCAGGCTCAGGAGGGGATGGAACGAATAGGCCGAATTCTCGGCAAAGCTGCTCGCGCCAGCATTACTCTGAGGGAGCAGCGCCATCTGAAAATTGCGGAGATAACCCTCAAGGCACGGACGCAGACACTCGTCGGCGAGGCGAAGGCAGAGAGATTTGAGTCGGCTTTGCGGCAGGCAATTGCCCATGTTGAGCTGCAGGCGCAGCGTTATCGTGACCGGCATGCGCAGCGGAAGAGGTTGCCCAAGGAGGAAAAAGTCTTCGCTGCTCCTCCCATGGGGCGTCCGAAAACGCGCGCTGCTGAGCCAACCAATGCAGCCGCCAGTGGAAATGGTGCCCGACCGGTCAAAGCAAAAACTGCGATCGCCGTGCATTCATTTCCGGTGCGATCCGCCGTGGTTGAGCCGCATGTGGTGCGTAGCGGGGAGTCCATAGCGCTTCGCCCCATGACAATGGAAGAGGCAGTGAAAGATGCGGAATTTCGCGATAGGGATCTGCTGATATTCCGCAATCCAGAAGGCGAGCTGTACGTTCTGCACAGGCGCAGGGACGGCCAGATGGAACTGGTCGAGGTTCCGTGAGCAATAGTCACGGGCCTCAACCGTGAGGCTTATTCCGGGAGCTGTTGCGCAGGCAGCAACCGCAGTCTGTTGATTCAATAGTTTCCCGCCGCAATCGGCGTGCATGCGGTGTAGGATGAGCGCATGGCCGAAAGGAATGGCGCAGCTAAGAAAAACGCAAATTCGGATGGGAAAACAGGTACTTCAACCGCCAAAGAACTGGTGATCGTGACTGGAATCTCGGGCGCCGGCAAGGCCTCTGCGCTTAAAACATTTGAGGACCTCGGTTATCATGCTGTCGATAATCTTCCCCTTGAGCTCCTCGCAGGTTTTGCTGCTTTGGTTGGAAAATCGTCTGAAATTAAGCGCGCTGCCATTGTCGTTGATATTCGCGAAGGAAGCACGCTTGATCGTCTGCCGGAAATTCTCAAGAGCGTACGGGATATTCTTGCAATTCGAGTTGTCTTTCTTGACGCGCAGGATTCCGTTCTTGTTCGCCGCTACTCTGAGACCCGCCGCCCGCACCCTCTGCGTAAGGCGGAAACCGTGGAGCGCTCCATCGTGGAAGAGCGGCAACTTCTCGATCCTATTCGCAATGTTGCGGACACATTGATCGACACATCAAATTTCAACGTTCATGAGTTGCGCGCGCATATTGAGTCGCGTTTCGGCCAGCCGGGGCAGGAGCGGCGCTTGTTGGTCAGCTGTGTCAGTTTTGGTTTTAAAAACGGCGTGCCGTTGGATGCAGATACAGTGTTCGATGTTCGCTTCCTTCCCAATCCGCACTTTGTTCCCCAATTCCGGAAGAAGACTGGGCTCGACCCGCGTGTCGCAGGATATATCCGCAAGTTTCCGCAAACCGTTGAGTTTCTCGACAAAGTGACGGACATGATGCTTTATCTGCTTCCGCACTATGTGGCAGAGGGAAAAAGCTATCTCACAGTGGCATTTGGATGCACGGGCGGGCAGCATCGAAGCGTGATGATGGTGGAAGAGATGCGACGGCGTTTGAAGAAGGCAGGCTACAAGGTCAAAGCCATACACCGCGATATGCCCCGAAGCTGACGGAAGGCAGCCTGCATGGGATTCTCAGACGCTCAGCAAACTGTGCCGCTTCCAACCGTGCATGGTGGCATGTCGTGCCCTTTGTGTGCCAGATCGTTCAACCACGCCGAAATTGAACCGGAGAAAGTACCATCAGGGTCACGTGTGGGCATAAGCCAGACAAAATTGTGCGGAGAAGTGATATGTGCATATACCTCCGGTCGATCGGGTAAAGGATGTGTCCCCGGATCGACCGTCCACTCAAACCAGAGAACAGGAATCTTCAATTGCTTTGCCGAGGACTGCATCTCCCAGCGGTCTCGGATGAGCAGCCGTGCGGGTACCAGCTTTGCGCGCGGATCCTGGAAAATGAGGTTTGCTGCTGAGGGAATCGGTGAAATGACTACGAGTCCGGCAAGGTCAGAGTGATTGGCCGCAATTTGTAATGCCAAATCGGCACCAAGGTCGCGCCCAACCAGCAGAATGGAGGAAGGAGCGATATGCCGGGCGCTTGTGAGGTAATTGAGTGCCTCTTCCGCATCCTCATGCCATCGCTGTTCATTGGGATGCACAGATTTGCTGTGTCCGTAGCCGCGGTAATCGAAGGTAAGGATATTCAAGCCTGCATTATGCAAAGTCGAAAGCATGTCCACGGTGTCGCCCATATTGCCGGATGCGCCGTGGAAGTAAATTGCTGTCAGCGGAGTCTTGTTCTGTAGTTGTGCGGCCGGAATCCACCACCCCTGCAGGCTGGGTTGGCCAGTGGATATTGCGCCGAATGCCACTTCGTCAAAGGTCACGCCCTTGGCGGCAGGACTGCGCGCTAGCTTTGCGTTGGGGTGATAAAGCAGTTGCCATCCTCCCTGCCAAAACATCAGACAGAGTGCAAGCCAGGCGCACAGTCCCGCTCCAAGTACCATCAAGCCAAACATGGAAGCGATCCATTTGAAAGGCACTGTGGGGTGTTGTGCCACGCCGGTTCCTGTGACAGGCTGGGTGAACCGACTTGCCGGCTGCCCCCTCTTTACTGAGCGTATATTCCTTGTTTGAGACATCTTTGTGAAGGCGGCATTGCACAGCACAACGCAAAGCCACACTATTATGATGCTAAATCTTTTGAGCGCGATCGTTTGAGCTCTGGATCTGGAAGTGAGGTTATATGTCGACTCTGGTTCGAGTCTGTGCACAATCGGAAATTCCGGCCGAAGGGAAGGTGCGCGAGTTCACTGTCGGAGGAACCACTTTTTGTGTAGCGAAGGCGGGCGGGAGTGTTTGCGTGCTTGATGGAATTTGCCCTCATCAGGGAGGTCCACTCGGCGAAGGTGAAATCGAAAACGGACATGTAGTGTGTCCCTGGCACGCCTATGCTTTTGACCTACACACAGGCACAAATGACGAGGACCCGGAACTGAGAGCGCGCGTTTATCCAGCAAAGGTGGAAGATGGAGCTCTGGTTACAGAGGTTTGAGCGCAGATTTCAGTATTGTTGCCAGGATGCGATTGCGATCAACGAGAAGAAGATCAGCAGCGCCAGTATGCTGAGGCCTTGAGCGAGCGGGGAGAGGCGGGTCCAGAAGTTTGACATACTCCTCTAGTCATACCCGAAGAGGCTGCGGGTGCGAAAGCCTTTGTCTTACTAAACAATGCGTCTCGCCCCCGGAAGACGAAGAATTGGATCGGCGATAAGCCAGCAAGCTGAGCAGGCGAGCGTGCCAGTAACGACCACTTTGACAAGTGCGGGTGCGGCCCAACTGTGCAGCAGCAGGCTCACGCAAACAAGTATGGGCGGATGAATAATGTAAACAAGGTAGGCCCTGCGGTTGAGCCAAGTCCAAAATCCGGACGGTTGATTGAAGCGAGTGCGAAACATCAAGAGCCAAACCGCAATCATGCCCCAGGCGACGAATGGCTCCCAGAAAGCGTAGAGAATCGATGGCCACGAGAATCCACCTGAGAAATTGGCACCGTGAACGCCTCCGCCTTTCATTGCGACGGCAATAGCTGCTGGAAGCAGAGGAAGCGCAATCGCGGCGGCGATGATTGCAGACCGTGCATGCTTCCACTCAAGTTGACGTAACCAATCATTGCGCCATGCGACAATTCCCAGGCTAAAAAGAAAGATGTAGCTTGCAAAGTAACCCAATTGCAGGCCGAAGACGTTAACCCCGACAGGCACGAACTGACGAATCCCAAGGGCAAGTGCCCCAACCACAAAGGCACTTAGTATCCACCAAACTGCCGATGGGATCGCGCGCGGATTGCTATTGGTGGAGCTGAGCGGAGGGCCAAACGGCCAACGCCAAATGCAATAGATGAAACTGAAGATCAGAAGTGCCTGAACAAACCACAGCGGCCCGTTGATGACTTCCTTGTGTTGCCAAAGCCAATTGAGCGTGGACCAAAAGCTGTGTTTTTCACTAGTAGCAGCAATGCCGACGGTGAGTGGACCAAGCAGAAAGATGAATGCAAGCAACGGCACGCCGAGGCGCAAGAGTCGATCCCCAAGGAAGTGCGCATATCCTTTGCGTTCCAGCGATCCGGGGGTGAAGTAACCGGCCAGCAGAAAGAAGAAGCCCATAAAGTAGGCCTGGTTGGTGGAGACGAAGAGAGTGAGAAGGAATCCAGTGAGTGTGGCTGAGGGCCGAAGCTCATAGTGAAACCAACCGCCGGGTGCTCCATACGTGATGGCCGTGTGATGCAGCACGACCAGCACCGTCAAGACAGTGCGCAAACGGTCAATGTAGAGGTCCCGCTGTTCTGATGCAGCCTGACTTGCCGCAACCGGTGCGATGCTTGTGCGCACATTGTCTGCGGTTTCTGGCATGCTTCATCATACGAAAAGCCGCGAATGAAAGTTCGCGGCTTTTCGTATGAGTGATGTTGAAATGTCTAATACTTGACGATTGCCGTAAAGGAATCCGGTTTGAGGCTTGCGCCACCGACCAGCGCACCGTCAATTTCTTCCTGGCCGCAAAGAGCAGTTGCGTTATCCGGCTTTACGCTACCGCCGTAGAGAATGCGCATGGTGTTTGCAACGTCGCTGCCAAGTAACTTAGCCACTTCCGCGCGTACAATCCGATGAGCTTCGGCGGCCATCTCCGGCGTTGCAGTTTTGCCTGTGCCAATGGCCCAAACTGGCTCGTAGGCAATCACAATAGGTGCGGCTGTTGCCGGGGTAATGCCGGCGAAGGCCCCCGTAACCTGGGTTTTGAGCACGTCTGCGGTCTTGCCCGCTTCGCGCTCAGCCAACACTTCTCCAATGCAGACGACTGGGAGAATGCCATGCTTCAGCGCAGTGTGCAACTTCTTGTTCACGATTTCATCGGTCTCAGCAAAATACTGGCGGCGTTCGGAATGACCGATTAACGTGTGTGTGCCTCCAACGGCCATCAATTGACCAATCGAGGTTTCACCCGTATATGCGCCTTCTTCGGCAAAGTGAATGTTCTGGCAGCCGATGGCAACATTGGACCCCTTGGCAGCTTCAATCACGGTGGGCAGCAAGACCGGTGAAGGGAACAGCGCGATTTCATCGCGGGTGTGACCGGCAACGAGCGGCAGAAATGCCTCTACGAAAGCCTTGGCTTCCGCGGGCGTCTTGTACATTTTCCAATTTGCGGCAATCAGTTTCTTACGTGACATGGTGTCGGTTTCCTCAGATCAATTTTAGCGGATAGCACTGAAATGCCTGGGTGACCAGCCGAACTTCACCACCGACCGATTACGTGGGTGTTTTAATTCATGCTCAACTCTGCTCGCGAGGCAGGCTTTCCAGTAGAATCTCATGCGCGGTCAAGCAAAACAGGAGGAATAAATGAAGCCGATTTTGCGAGTTTGTGCCGCCGGAATGGTGTATTTTTTGGGAGCGTTGTGTGCCTATGCCGGGCTGCCGCTGAAGGGCGTCGATGTAAAGTTGGGCAGAAATCCGGGCGGGAACTGCGCCAGCCGTGTCTCCAATGCGAAGGGGGACGTTGATTTTGGTGTATGGCCTAAGGGCTCGTACTCACTCTCATTCGTCGTCACGAAAATACCGGCCGATGCGCGCGCTGCGAAGCCTCGCCGTTTGCATGTTGAGATTCACGGGGCGGCGCAAGGGGTGATCACGCACGTGGTGCCGTCAGAAAATGCGGAGCACCTCTTGCCCATTACGATCGTTTCCGATGGCAAAACGCCGATTGTTGTCAATGTGCGGGATGGAAATGCGGAACCATTCGATGCGGTGCGAATTAAAAGCCATTCAAACTCGACGAATAATTAGACAGAAAAGTGTCATTGAGTCGTGCTTGATTATTCCTACGAGAGGCCGCACTTGGAGTGAATGGGCGCGGTCCTATCTTCCGCGCGATCCCGTGTCAGTTTTCTCAGTTGAGAGGCCACAAAAATCAGTGGTGCATCAGAGGCCTGAAGTGGAAATGACGATACTTCTCTGAAGGAGCGTCCTTCGTCAAATCCCAGACACCGACGACGAGCGCTCCCGCAGTAACCAAGCACAGAAGCACGACCGCAAATGTGCCATAAATTGTCTGGAATTCATTGTTAAAGAAATGGGCCATAGGCCCATTCGTCAATATCCACGCGGGCCACCAGAGAACCGCTGTGAGAACCACTCCTGATACAACATATCCGGCAATTCGACGTTGCATGATTCGCCCTTAAGGAGCAATGCCACTTGCGCGTTCAGCATTGGCATTACAGCCTCCTCTTGCCGCATCTACGGTAGCGCCGAACACAACTGGATTCAAGAGGGTATTAGGAGGCAAATTGCACGCGATAAAAAGAAACCTCGCAACCGAAGGCAACCCTGCGGCTACGAGGTCTATAGTGCACCTGCGAAATTCCAGATATTACTTGTCGGTCAGCGCTTCCACGCCAGGCAGCTTCTTGCCCTCGAGGAACTCAAGACTTGCACCGCCGCCGGTGGAGATGTGCGTAATCTGATCGGCAACGCCGGCCTGATTGATAGCGCTCACACTATCGCCGCCTCCGATGATGGACGTCGCGGACTTATTGGCTGCGACTGCGCGGGCAATGGCGTTTGTGCCCTTTGCAAAGTTGGGGAATTCGAACACGCCAGCAGGTCCGTTCCACACAATCGTGCGAGCCTTGGACACAACCTCTTCGATGGCTGCAATTGATTTAGGCCCGATGTCGAGACCCTGCCAATCGGCGGGGAAGTCCTTACTTGTATCCCAAACCTGCGTCTCTGCGTCGTTCGCAAAGCTGTCTGCCAAGACATTATCTGCAGGCAGCAGCAGATTGACGCCCTTGGCCTTTGCCTTGGCCAGAGTCTCCTTTGCCAGCTCGATCTTGTCTTCCTCAACGAGCGACTTGCCCGTAGTGACACCGAGCGCGCGCTGGAAGGTGTACGCCATGCCGCCAACAATGACGAGCGTGTCCACCTTGTCGAGCAGGTTCTGAATAACGTCAATCTTTCCTGAAATTTTGGAACCGCCGATGATGGCTACAAAGGGCTTTTCAGGTGACTCGAGCGCCTTGCCCAGATAGGTGATTTCTTTCTCCATGAGCAGGCCGGCAACTGAAGGCTTCAAGAAATGCGTAATGCCTTCTGTGGAGGCATGCGCACGATGCGCCGAGCCAAAGGCGTCATTCACGTACACCTCAGCGAGCGAAGCGAGCTGCTTTGAGAATTCCGAATCGTTGCCTTCTTCTTCGGGATGGAAGCGAAGGTTTTCCAGCAAGAGAACCTGGTGCGACTCCAACTGACGCGCCATTTCACTGGCGACATCTCCGACACAGTCTGGTGAAAAGGCGACATTGATTGAGTAGTCGTTCTCACCTTCGTCCAGCAATTCACGGAGACGGTCCACAATCGGACGCAGGGAATATTTTGGATTTGGCTTACCCTTTGGGCGGCCGAGGTGCGACGCCAAAATGACCTTCGCCTTGTGCTTGAGTGCGTATTCAATCGTGGGCAATGTCGCTCTGATGCGTGTGTCATCGGTGATCGTCTGGCCGTCTTCAGAGAGCGGAACGTTGAAGTCAACGCGAATGAAGACGTGCTTGTTTGCAAGTTCGATATCGCGAATGGAAAGCTTGGGCATAGGAAGTGCCTTTCTCGTTAGTCGGAAAACTCAGGGTTCTTGGACGATAGCGTCGAATTCCATTTCGATGCGCCATGCCGGATTGAGAAGCGTGGCCACAACCACCATGGTTGCCGCGGGCCGTATGGTTCCAAAGAACTCGCCATGAACCTTGCCCACAGCCTCCCAGTCCTCGGCGTGCGTCAGATACATCCGCGTACGCACCACATCTTCAAAAGAAGCACCCGCTTCATTGAGTGCCTTATTCGCAATCGCAAGAATGCGTTGTGTTTGGCCGGTTACATCCTGGTCTTCGGCGCCAACCGGACCGGTGCCAGCCACATGCACGACATTGCCAACGCGCACGGCGCGCGAAAAACCGATGATTGGCTCGTATGGAGAACCGCCGCTGATGTTGGTACGCATGGGATCGAATCGATGACGAGATTTCAGTGGTCAGTTGCGATTGGTGTGCGAAGGATGCGCTACCGATGCTTACTGACCACTGATGCTCATTGGTTATTACAGACCCTTGCTGGCAAGAAAGCCAATCAGGTCGACAACGCGGTTGGAGTAGCCCCACTCGTTGTCATACCAGCTCAGCACCTTCACGCTCTGACCTACAACCTTGGTGAGAGGAGCGTCCACAATGGAGGAGCGCTTGTCGCCCTTGAAATCCGAGCTGACGAGCTGATTTTCGTCATAGCCCAGAATTCCCTTAAGTTCGCCTTCGCTGGCAGCCTTCAGGGCGGCATTCACTGCCTTGGCATCAGTCGTCTTTTCGCTGATGAAGGTCAGGTCGACGATCGAAACGTTTGGAGTTGGGACGCGGATGGCGAAGCCGTCCAGTTTGCCCGCTGTCTCGGGAATCACCAGCTTGAGGGCCTTGGCGGCGCCGGTCGAGCTGGGAATCATGCTGAGTGCAGCTGCGCGTGCCCGGCGCAGGTCCTTGTGCGGTGTGTCGAGAATGACCTGGTCATTGGTATAGCTGTGGACCGTGGTCATCACACCGCTCACAATGCCGAATTCCTTGAGCAGCACCTTCACCAATGGTGCGAGGCAGTTGGTGGTGCAGCTGGCGTTGGAGATCACATTGTGCTTGGCCGGGTCATACTTGTCCTGGTTCACGCCGAGAACGAGAGTGATGTCTTCGTTGGTGGCGGGAGCAGAAATGATGACCTTCTTGACGGTCGATCCCAAGTGGGCCTTCGCCTTGGTCGCGTCAGTAAAGAAGCCGGTGGATTCAACGACGACCTGCGCGCCAGTGTCTGCCCAAGGCAGCTTTGCAGGGTCGCGCTCGGCGAAAACCTTGATCTTCTTTCCGTCGACTGAAATAAAGTCGTCGCCTGCCACAACTTCGTTCTTCAGATTGCCGAGAATCGAGTCGTATTTGAGCAGGTGAGCCAGGGTCGCCGGGCTCGTCAGGTCGTTGACAGCCACAAATTCAATGTCAGGATTGCCGAGTGCAGCACGAAATACGTTACGGCCAATGCGGCCGAAACCGTTGATGCCAACCTTAACTGCCATGTGTGATCTCCTTAGGTAAGTAGAGCTGTTTCTTCAAGTTGTGGCGTTCGGCGGCCAAATTACGGGTCTTTTTAATCTGCGCATACTTTCCACGACAGACTTCCGCGGCAATCGTTTTGCGCAATGGAGAGGCCCGTGATGCCTCCAGTGGGCGAATCCACCAAACCCTTGATCGTACCATCCGGCACATCTCCGAAAGAAATGAAAACTCACGGAGGGCCGAAGTAAATCAGTTTTTCCTTCTCAATCTTGCACGTTTTGTCGTTTGGGTTGATGTGACGGCATGCACACAATTTGCAGCGTCCCAAGCTAATGTGTTATCCCGGTACGTAAAGAAGCAGGCGAAGAATTACGCATGAGAAGACGCTCTAAACGAGGACCCAACCTTTCCGAATCCACTGGCAAGATTGGCCAGGAAATCCCACAGAATCAGCCCAGGCCGCTCGTTCCGCTGTATCCCGACGAGAGTGCTGCTGAGAACGCACAGCCGCGACACGGGTCGGGACGCCATCGCGCCCTTTCTGCACAGCAAGCCCCTCCTTCATGGAAGGACCAGGCTGGCAAAGGCAAGCTGGAGATTGAAACCCAGCCGGAACTGCCTGCTGCACCCACGCCGCAGCCCAACGCCGCGGGTCAAACTCCAAAAGGATATGTGGTTCTGGCCATCGGCTTGCCCGGTTCTGGCAAAACCACCTGGTTCGGCCGCCGCGGAGTAATGCCGCTTTCGTCGGACATGTTGCGCGGCATTCTCTTCGACGACGTAGAGGAGCAACGCTTTCAGGGACTGGTATTTTCCACTCTGCGCTCACTGCTGCGTGCACGCCTCATTGCAAAGATGCCGTGGAATTACGTGGATGCCACCAACTTATCCGCCCACGAGCGCCGCCAGTGGATCAAGATGGCGAAGAGTTTCGGCTACGAGGTACAAGCCGTCTTCTTCGATGTGCCGCTTGAAGTCTGCCTGGAGCGTAACCGCTCTCGCGACCGCATGGTGAGTGAGGATGTGATGCGCAAGATGGCAGAGAAACTTAGGCCACCTGTCTTTGAAGAAGGCTTTGAGAAGATCACCGTGGTTCGGGTGAAAAGCCAGAGTTAGATACAATCCGCGAAATTTACAGTACTATGCACGATGTGCCCGCATAAGAAAACATGCGGGCATACTCTTTTGGGTGTTGTTCGGCACGTCCTTCTTTGATCCTGCGACAATTATTGTGAGGCATGTGAAAGAGTTGTTTTCAGGAGATGTCGATGACGCGCAAGACAGTAAGTGCTGCGGTTGTGCAGGCTGGAACGGCACTGTACGACACACCGCGAACCTTGGCGAAGATGGCTGACCTCGCATCCGACGCAGCGCGGAAAGGGGCAGCGCTCGTTGTCTTTCCTGAGGCATTTGTTGGCGGGTACCCCGCAGGCATCGATTTCGGCACAAGAATCGGATCGCGGACGCAAGCGGGCAGGGAAGAGTTCCGCCGCTACTTCGAGTCAGCAATTTCATTGTATGGAGATGGTGGTAAACGCATCGGTGCGATCGCGCGCGATTGCTGCATCACACTTGTCACCGGCGTAATCGAGCGCGTTGGAGGTACGCTTTACTGCACGGCCGCTACCTTCTCCTCAGGTGGTCAACTGCTTGCACGACACAGAAAACTCGTGCCCACCGCTCATGAGCGACTGATCTGGGGACAGGGCGATGGTTCTACACTCGGTGTCCTCCAAACTCCTTTGGGACGAATTGGATCTGTCATCTGCTGGGAAAACTACATGCCCCTCCTTCGTATGGCTATGTACGCTCAGGGTGTCGAAATTTATTGTGCGCCTACTGTTGATTCGCGTGAGACCTGGTTGCCCTCCATGCGCATGATCGCCCTCGAAGGACGTTGCTTTGTCCTTTCCGCTTGCCAGTTTCTGCAGCGCAAGGACTGCCCGCCAGAGTACGATCCCGTGCAGGGAAATGATCCGGAAACTGTTATGATTCGCGGCGGCTCCTGCATTATCGATCCACTTGGAACGGTGTTGGTGGAGCCCGCATTCGATTGTGAGCGCATTGCAATTGCTGAATTGAATCTGAATCAGATTCCTTTGGGCAAGTTCGATCTGGATGTTGCAGGTCACTATGCAAGGCCAGACATCTTTACTCTCAAAGTCAACACTTCTGCACGGGAATCCGCAACATTTGCGGTTGATACAGAGGATGGAAAGTAATCCAAGATTTAATTGCTTGCCGCAATTGGAGGTTTTTATGAGCGCGTCTTCCGCTGCAGCACCTTACATCGAACCCTGGCTCCGCGGCACCTATTCTGATGTTCCGGCCGTTGGTCGCGCTGTTCTGCATACACTCGATCTTGCGTTGGACGACATTACCAAGTGGACGGCTGGTCTTACTGATGATGAAGCGCACGCCGAACCGCTCGGGCTGCCGGCGGTAAGCTTTCACTTGAAGCACATCGCGCGTTCTGTGGATCGGATACTTACGTATGCAGAAGGCGGGCAGATCAGCGCCGAGCAATTGGCAACACTCAAGACTGAGCAAGGCGGCACCGAAACGCTTGCAGAACTCCTTGCGGAGATTGAAGCGTCTTTCTCATACGCCGCGGAACGCATTCGCACCCTTGCCACAGCCAACTTTGACACTCCACGCGGTGTAGGTCGCAAACAGTTACCTACCAGTATTGGCGGCGCGCTCATTCATGTGGCCGATCACACGCAGCGTCATGTTGGCCAGGTGATCACCACCGCCAAAGTTCTTATGGCGCAGCGCGGCTAACTACCGCGCTGAATCCATTTGTACTTATCGCAATGAATCAGTTGTGAAGTGGTAGGTTCCCGAGCCCAGCCGCACGCGTGCCCCGAACTTACTCATACGCACGCTCTCCACACCGTGTATATCGGTCAGTTTTATACCGCGCTCAGACCAGGCTGACGCCGTAGGCAGGAGAACCCAAGCTCCTGCTCCGCCAGGAACCGTAACTTCAATCGATGCTGTGGCCCCATAATGTTCCCAGCGTACCGCGATCTCTCCCATGGGCGAGTGATAACTGGCCTTCGCCCATTGCACATCTTTTACGAAGTGCGGCGCAATCGCAATCGCGTCCTCTGTGCCGTGCGACAAATTGAAATTGATTCCGGCGAGCCCCCGATAAAACCATTCCTCTCCATGTCCGAGCATAAAGTGGTTTTGCGAACTGTTGGGATTGGTGTCCCACGCCTCAGTAAGCGTAGTTGCACCGCGCGCCAGCTGGTATCCATAGCTGGGTGAGTCGGTTTGTGCCAGCATGGCCGCCAGCACATCCGACCGGCCAGAGTCTGTAAGTGCACGAACTACGTAATGGAATCCAACATCGCCGGCCGTCACATGGTTGGAGTGCGCACGGATATCCAACACGAGCTTTGTCAGAACTTCCTGTACATGTTCGAGTGGAACCATGCCCAGTGCAAGCGGCATGGCAAGCGCAGTTTGGCTTCCGCGGTCATAGGTGTCCGTCTTTGCGTTAAAGAGCGCCGCATTGAACGCGTCACGCACTTCATTGGCTTCTTGACGGAAAGCATCGGCATCGTTGGTCTTGCCCAGCAGATCGGCGATGCTGCCCATCGTTGTCAGATCTTCGTAGTACGTTGCGCTGGCTGTCAGCAGCTTACTGGTAAGCTGTGCTTCGCCCGGAGGCTTTGGTCCGATGTCGTACCAATCACCTAAGCCGAAGTCGAGTAGATGGCCCTGAGCGCGCGAGCGCAAATACCCAACGTAACGCTTCATACTCTCGTAGTGGGTCCGCAATGGTTCCTCATCGCCGGTGAACTGATACAGCGCCCAAGGGCTGAGCATCACAGCGCTGCCCCATTCAGGTGAATCGCGAAAGTCGGTATTGTGCCCGTCTTTGTCGACGAAGGCGACATACTCAGGTGCGATTTCAGGAACCAGGCCGTTAGCAAGCTGTGAATCTGCCATGTCGTCGCTCATTTTTTCGTAGAGACCGTGTACGTCGTAGTTCAGCATGAGCGTGGAAGCATTCAGATAGGTCTGCTCCAGCCAGCCCAGCTTCTCACGATGCGGGCAATCGGTGACTACGCTGGCGAGATTACTAAGCACGGCGCGATCTATAAGTTTGTGAATCCGGTTGTAGAGTGTATTCGAGCTCTCAAACTCTCCTGCAGTCGCCACCCCTGCATGCACAAAGTCGCCAGTCAACAAAATAACCTTCGGCGGGGGGGCGCCCGGTTTCGCTGGTTCCACGGTTACTTCCACATATCGAAAGCCATAGGAAGAAAAAAGCGGATGCCAATGTTCAGGCTTGCCAGTTCCGCGGAGCGTGTAGCGGAAGAGCGTCTCATTGTCAGGCCCTGCACCCGCGCTGTGCTGTGTTACATCGCCATCGGCTGTTAACAGTTCGCCCGGCCGCATGGTGATATGTGCGCCTGCCTGTCCTTCAACTTCAAGCGCTGGCCAGCCGCTCATGTTTTCGCCAAGGTCATAAATCGATACATTCCTGCCGCGCCCAGTCACTCGAACAGGTGTATAGGTCTGTGCGATTACAAGCGCAGAGCTCTTGCTTGACTCCAGTTTTCCCCCGGGCCCATCCACCTCAAGCGCAGCGGTCCATCCTGTGCCTTTGAAGCCTGCATGGTCCCATTCCGCGGGCAGAGCGCGCGCATCGAAATCCTCTCCGCCGTACGTGGAGGAAAATGTGATGGGTCCCGGATGTGTCGTCCACGAATTATCGGTCGCGACCGTTTGCCTCTGGCCGTCCGCGTACGTCACTTCAAGCTGGGCAATCAGTTTCGTTTGTCCAAATGATCCGATGAACTTCGTATAGCGCCCCTTCACGCCGGGGACGTTGTACATTCCATTTCCAAGCAGTGCGCCGAACGCGTTGGTCCCACCATGCAATAGATGAGTCACATCATAGGTGTCGTAATCGACCGTTTTACGGTAATCGGTCCAGCCTGGATTTAGGACCGTTTTGGTTACGTTGCTGCCATTGATGTGAATCTCGTATTGCCCCAACCCGCTCACATAAAGTACGGCATGTGCGATTTTGCCGCGCAGCTTGAAGTCGTGACGAAATACAGGCAGCGGCTGCGGCAAATGACTCATTCTTGTCCTGTCGGTTTCAAGCGCCTGCCGCGCTGTTGCTCGGTCAGGTTCCGCCGCAATCCAGTGCGCGGACCAATCGCTCGCGTGCAGCAATCCCATCGTGAAGGTAGCTGGTGTGCTCCATGGTCCTGGCTGCTGATTCTCTTTCGTCCAGGTGCGTACTTTCCAATAGCAGGTTTCACGCGATCTGAGAGGCTTTCCGGCATAGGCAATCTGCCAGTAGGATGAAGAGCTGATTTGGCCACTGTCCCAAAAGTCACCCTGATCTTTTGCCAACAGCTCTCGTGAGCTTGCGACAAGAATTCGATATGCCGTTTGCTTCACTCCGCGGGTATCTGCCGGCACGGCATGCAACAACCAACTGAATCGTGGCGTCTGCGTGTCGATGGCAAGCGGAGCGGTCTGCATTTCCGTCCGCAAATCGATTGCGGAGGTTGTTGCGCTGTGCGCATAAGAAGAAGAGAGAACAGCGAGGCAAATTACACCCAAAACATTTGAAAGTATTTTCATGGGACGATCTCGAAATTGGTTGAGTGTACAACAGCACTTTGCGAAAAAGAAGGACGCAGCGCTAGCGCCGCGTCCTGAAAAAGGGAGACCACAGAGACTACTTTGATGACACCGACACAAGTGTGACCGGCCCCAGCAGGCCTGAGGGCAAAAGCGGCGAGTTTGCTCTGTAAGGCTTCACATCGGCGTAGGTGATTTTTTCTGTCACACCTGGTTGTTGATCGCCAATCAGGCGGTTTACCCAGGCATTTGTCACGGCAATCTGCATCGTGTTGCTGCCCGGTTTGAGCGCATCCGTCACATCCACACGGTAAGGCGCATGCCAAACCACACCGAGCGACTTGCCATTGACTTCCACTTTGGCCAGGTTCTTGACATCGCCCAAATCGAGCCAGATATGTGCACCTTTTTTAAACCACGATGCCGGCGCAACGACAGTCTTTGTATATGTGCCGGTACCGGAGAAGTACTTCACGCCTTCATTGGAGTTGTCACTCCAGGAGGCTAGAGCATCGAGGGTTGTTGACGGCGGCGCGCCCAGATCCGGCGGGAAGGTGACCGTCCACGGGCCAGTGATTGTGGCAAGGTCTGTAGGCTCCATGGTCTGAATAGTTCGATGGTTCACCGTGGTGGATTTGCGGAATACCACAAAGACTGTTCCCCACGGCTCCAGATGCAACGGCACCGTCGTATGTCCATCAGCAAAGTGATAGCTTGCAGGTATTGATTTCCCATTCTCCGCATACCAGAAGTCTGGCGCTTTACCAGCCACGCGGAAGGTAGCGGTTACGTCCTGTTCGCGATCGCTGCGGTTATCGACAAAGTAGATGTCTCCGTCGGCAAGTTTGCGATGTACGAACTCGAGCCTCGTCTCCGGATTCGGCTTGGTGTAGTCGAAGTCCGGCGTGAGATGAAGCGCCGAGAAAACGTCGTCCAGATTCTCGCCTGCATACACGGTGCCCTTTCCGACCGTGTGCTTTCCGAACCCATCACCGAAGAGCTTGTCATTGAGTGCGTGGAATTCGGTCTGATCGTCTGCAAGACTCGGATCATCTTTCGGCTTTGGTCCGGCAACAATAGCTCCTGCTTCCACCAGTTTGTCGATCGCGCGCAGTACCGGCAGAGACATATGTTCGCTGTTTGGTGCCAGTCCGAGCACGCTATAGCTCATCCCCGACTTGGTCACAAGCTTGCCATTCTGCACGCTCAACTCGTGAATCAGAGCATCTGCATTGATGTAGTCAAAGCCGTAGCCCGCGGGGACATCTGGTGATTTGTGCTCGTAGATAGCGGTGAGGTTGTTGTCCTCGCCGTAGAAGTAAACGAGATCTGCACCAAAGTGGCCCTGCTGCAGCATGTAACTGCTACGGCCCAGGTAGTCCATCCACGGCCCGGCTTCTTTGGCCCAAGTCTCGTTTCGGTTGAACCACTGACCAAAGGGTCCAAGCGTCAAACCCGGAGCAGTGTGCGGTCCAACCAGCGGCTGGTGCGCCGATTCATGAATAACAAATCGGTTGATTCCGTTGAGTAATTCCTGGTCGGCGGTGGGCTTAAGCGTAGCAGGCGACCATGCCCAGGGAGCAGCAGCAGCGGTCATGGATTCGGCTGCAGCCAGATTCTGGCCGTAAATGTGAGCAACAGAGGCAGATTCGCGATCGTCGGCGTTGTATCCATACTGCTCGTGATTCACGCCGGGCGTCTGTGTCCACATCGCGCTCATGGGCACTTCGTTGTACTTTTTGACTTCCATGCCATCTGCTACAAATGCGCGGCCAGATTCATGGGACTCTCCATAGTGGCCCATGCTCCATTCGTGCAAAACTTTTTCAAGAACGCCATAATGCTCCGTTGCAATCAGGTCGGCAATTGTCTTGCGAAAATCCCACAAGAACTTATCGCTCGCTGCAGAACTCTGCACAACTTCACCGGTCAACACGGGCAGCCATGGCGCAGGATCATAACCCCGTAGCCGTTTAAATTGCGCGATCATGTCGTCGGTCCAGTTTTGCGAGCCGGCTTCCCAACTGTCATTGATCACGTAGGTGATGCCTTGCTTCCCCATCATGTTGGGGCCAACGGTTTTCTTGTAACTGTCCAGATAGGTTTCGAAGTACTTGCGCACATCCTTGCCGTTCATCTTGTCCACTTCAAGACCGGTTGCTTCCTTCGTAGCCGGGTGGTTTGTGATCCCCAGCAACGAATAGCCAAAACGCAATACAACCCAGTTGCCGGGCGGAGGAGTCCAGTCGAGAGTCCCATCTGGTTTCATTTTTGAGGTTAAGTCAATGACATCGTCCTTGCTGATTGCCTCGGACGCGGGCACCTCGGGAGTTGGCCACTGGTACAAGTCAATGGTGGGAACGAAAGCAGCCTTATCCTCCCAGTGGTTGACGCGCGGCCCGGGATGAAGAATCAGCTCTGCCATTTCATAATCCGTAGTCTTGGGCGGAAGCTTGATTCCGAATGAAGAGGGGTCGAGATTTGCGGCCCAGGCCGGTGGTGGTGGTGGTGGCGTGTACTCGAAAGCCACGCGGAAGTACCTGGCCTTTACTGGTTCAAAGGAAATCGTATGCTCCGGAGCTTCTCCGCCTGTTAACTCGGCCACTGCGCGGAAATTGACCCCGTCGTCACTAGCTTCGAGCACGCGCTTTGGGGCGCCGATATGCGAGATCATTTCCTGAATACGGTTAGGATCTTTGGCGACATAGGACACGGCGCTGATAGTTTGCGGAGAATCGAACTCCCACTGAATCCATGCATCGGCCGTTCCTTCAGGAATGGGGATCTTGACGGTGTCTTTAAGATTGCCATCGCTCAGCTTTGCGAAATCTGGAGATCCGCCGCTTGCGCTCATCTTGGCGTGAAGGGCATCGGTGGAGACGTCTCCACTTGGTCTCCGATAGGCAACCACCGCCGCATCGGCATAGAACTGTGGTGCCTTTTCATCGTTGTTTCCCAAGGCGTCGCGGATGCCAATTGTCTGAAATGCTCCCGTTGTCTCCGGCGGATGTGCGAGCTTTCCAGAAAATGGCTTACCGCCTTCGACTTCTGTCTCGCTCCAGACGTACTTCTTCATCCCCTCTGAAGGCGCGACCCATGGGCCACCCGATTCGCTCCACCCCGGCGAGCCGGCAATGGCTTCTTCCATGCCGAGCTGATGGGCAAGCGTCGTGGCATAGGAGAAAGCATTCTGCCACGGAGGTGTCATGTAGGCGAGCCTCTGCTTCACTACCTGCGGAGTCTGCAGAGCTGCATCAAAATTCTGGAAGCCAGCGATTCCCACGCTGTGCATCCACTCAAGGTCAAGTTTGATGCCTTCCTTCGTGATGTTGCCGTTCATCCAATGCCACCAAACGCGTGGCATCGCGCTATGAGGAGGATTCTCAAACCCTCTCATGAGGGTGTCATTTGTTCCGTTCGTCTGCGCTGACGCAAATGCTGCTGCCAAGGCCACTGCAGCTGCAGCCCACTTGTAAGCGGGAAATCTCATCGCTTGCTCCTTTTTGCCTGTGCTCTGAGAGTCGCTTTGCGTCTGAGGAAAATTCCTTGGCGACGCATTCCGCACCCATAGTTCGAGCGCCAAAAACAGTAACATGTATAAGCTGATATTCGGAAGAGAAAATATTTTCCATTAGAATTTCTGCCGCTATTCTCAAATGGCGAGTAGAAGTTTCGTATTTGCTATACCTCCCCGTGTTTGCTAAGACTGAACGCGCTGTGCGCTATACGGAGAAAAAAGAATATGCAGATTCTGTTTGGTCGTTCGATTCGTGCTACTACCCGAAAACTCGGGAAGATCTATCTATTGCTGGCCGCTTCGGTGTTCTTTGCCGTCACAAGTCTCCATGCGCAGCAACCGGTTCCAGATCAGTCGATCGCCGATCTGCATCGAACCTTTGAGGACCCTCCGGCAAACACTCGCATTATGATGCGGTGGTGGTGGTTCGGTCCGGCGGTTCAAAAGAGTGAACTTGCGCGTGAGCTCAATGTAATGAAAGCGGCGGGCATTGGCGGTGTGGAAATTGCCAATATTTATCCGCTTGAAACGAACGATCCGGCGCGTGGCATTGAAAATCTTCCTTACGTTTCCCCTGCGCATCTGGATGCACTTCACTTTGCCAATGAGGAGGCGCACCGGCTTAGATTGCGTGTAGACATCACGCTCGGTAGCGGATGGCCATTCGGCGGACCTGCCATTCCAGTCACGCAGGCTGCGGGCGAGTTGCACGTGATTCCAACGGAAATTGAGCCTGGCATCACAACTGTGAAGGTGCCTTACATCGGTGAAGGCGAGAAATGGATTGCTGGATTTCTTCTCCCTCCGGGGGACGACCGTGACGCATCCCATGCGCTGGCCGTAAAGACTGCGGCCAAGGGTTGGTACACATTTTCCGCGGACAGTCAGCCACGCATCCTGCTTACATTCGTTTCCAGCCGAACGGGCATGATGGTGAAGCGCCCCAGTGTTGGCGCCGAGGGGTTCGTGCTTGATCATTACGATAGCGCAGCGCTGCAAACCCATTTGAAAGCTGTCGGAGACAAGCTTCTTTCCGCATTTAGCGATCAGCCTCCTTATGCAATTTTCAGTGACAGCCTTGAGGTCTACGCCTCCGATTGGACTCCTGACCTGCTGGCTGAGTTTCAAAAGCGTTGCGGATACAATCTCGTTCCGTATCTACCGGCGCTCGTCATGAACGACGGTCCGGAAACGGCGGCAATCCGTCATGACTGGGGACGCACACTCACGGAACTTGCCGACGAAAATTACCTTGAACCGCTTGAAACCTGGGCAAAAGAGCACCACGCCTACCTTCGCTCACAAACCTATGGATACCCTCCTGTCACCCTCTCAAGCAATCGAATCGTTGATCTGCCTGAAGGGGAAGGCAAGGCCACATTTGAGATGTGGCGCAAATTTTCCGATACGCGCTGGGCTGCGTCGGCCGGCCATCTTTTTCATCGCAATGTCATTTCATCTGAGACTTGGACCTGGCTCCACTCACCAGCTTTCCGCGCCACTCCGCTCGACATGAAAGCTGAAGCCGATCTGCATTTCCTGCAAGGAATCAATCAACTGGTGGGTCATGGCTGGCCCTACTCGCCTCCGCAGGAAATAGAGCCAGGGTGGCGCATGTATGCTGCAGCCGCATTCAACGATCACAATCCCTGGTTCTTTGCTATGCACGACCTTACGCGCTATTTACAACGAGTCAGCTACGCCATGCGGTTGGGCAAACCCGTCAATGATGTGGCAATCCTGTTGCCGAACGACGATGTGTGGGCTTCGTTCAAAGCGCGCGTCGCCAAGGGAAAGACGCCCGTTTCAGCGGCGGGTTTTGACGAGTCAGGTTCCAACGTCACCATCGATGAGTCGATGGGTAAGTTTCTCGGTGACAAGTTGATTGCCCAGTTGCTCAACGCCGGTTTCAATCCGGATTTCATTGACGCGGATGCGATCGACTCCATAGGGATTCCGTACAAGGCGCTCATTCTGCCCAATGTGGACCGGATTCCTATCGCCACATATCGCAAGATTGCCGAATTTGTCCGTAACGGTGGCATCGTCATTGCCACTCGTCGTGAACCGGCAACGGCGCCTGGCTTTCTGCATGCGAAGCAGGAGTCGGCCGCAATTGCTGCTTTGTCCGCACAGCTTTTCAATGGCAAATACGCATCGGCAAAGTTTGTTGGCGATGAAGACAATCTCGGCGTCACGCTCGCACAACTTACTCCGCCAGACATGAAACTTTCTCCCGCGGCTCCATCTGTCGGATTCTTCCATCGCAAGCTGCCGCACGGCGATTTGTACTTTGTCGCCAACACTTCCAATCTGCCGCAGCACACCGTCGCGCATTTTCGCGCAACGGCGGAGCACGCAGAATTGTGGAATGCTTTCACCGGCGATGTCACAGCGTTGTCCAATCCAAAGGCGATTGAACTGAATCTTGCTCCCTACGAGTCCCAACTCATCTATTTCGCCGACGATGCAGCCGGCGGTACACCGGAGTCTTCAGAGACGCAAAAACTCTATGCTGATCTCTCGCGCGACTGGCACGTCACCTTTGGAGCCACGGGAATCTCAGAGCAGATGGAGAAGCTCGTCTCTTGGAGCGATAACCCGAAGACCCGTTTTTACTCCGGTCACGCCACCTACGAAAAGAGCTTCGTGTTCAATTCCGCCAAAAACGCTTCGGGAAGCAGATTCCTGCTTGACTTTGGCAGTGCGTCCCCAGAGCCGTTCCCAACTCATCCAGGGCCGAACAACATGAAGGCCTATCTTGACCCACCCGTTCGCGATGCAGCGGAGGTTTTTGTGAACGGCATGCTTGCCGGAGTAGTCTGGCGTCCGCCTTATCGACTCGATATCACAAAGCTTCTGCACGAGGGCGATAACCAGCTTCGCATCGTGGTAGGAAACACGGCCATAAACGAACTTGCAGGGCAGTCGCTGCCGGATTACAGGCTTCTCAATGACCGTTACGGGCTGCGATTTGTTCCCCAGGGCATGGAAAATCTGCAGCCTTTGCCATCCGGAATCCTGGGAGGAGTTCGTCTCTTACAAATCAGTTCGGCACCCTAGCACCGCGGTGACTTTCGCACATCGCCTCTGAACAAGGGCGGCCCTTCCACAGTTCGTCGCTCAAGTTTCAAATAGGAAAGAATGTTTCTCTTGACAATCATTTCGCGATGTGGGTACTCTCACCATCCATCGGAAAAGATAGGCCGCTGGCTAAGCCCTAAACCGGGCAATTCCGGCGGTATTCATGAAAGAGCTTGGAGCGGCTTCCTACGCACAAAAGGGTGGGTCGCTCATGGAGGTCAGCAGGATGAAAGGTATTCGATCTGCTTTCGTGCTCGTGTTGCTGGTCGTTGCGGCCAGCGTCGGGTATGGTCAGGCGGGCGCATCAGGAACGGTTACCGGAACCGTGACAGATAGCACTGGCGCCATCGTTCCCGGTGCAAAGGTGACGATCACCAACACAGAAACAAACGTTAAGTTCACTGCAACCACAAGTTCAGCTGGTGATTACAACGCACCAAACCTGAATCCAGGTACCTATACGGTTTCCGCGGAAGCGAAAGGTTTTCAGCGTTCCGTTACGAGCCCTTTTACACTCACGGTGAATCAGAGGGCCCGTGTTGACGTTGCGCTGAAGATTGGCGCTGTCACGCAAACGGTCGATGTATCCGCACAAGGCGTCTCGCTCGATACCGACAGCGCGGCGTTGTCAAACCTGATCAGCCAGAAGCAGGTGGAAAACCTGCCGCTGAACGGGCGCAACTTCATGCAGTTGCTGCTAATCGGCGCAGGTGCTGTTACGGTCGGCGGCGAACAGGGAACCATGCGTCAGGGCGAAGGCAACGCCATCAGCGTCAACGGTGGCCGTCCTGAGGGAAACAACTACACTCTCGATGGTCTGGTCAACACAGACGCAGCTCTGGTCACACCGGCCGTCATGCTGTCGCAGGACGCGATCCAGGAATTCAAAGTGTCAAGCGGTACCTACTCTGCGGATCAGGGCTTCAGCGCAACGCAGGTCAACATTGTCAGTAAGTCGGGGACGAATCAGCCGCATGGATCAGTGTTCTGGTTTGATCGCAACGATGCGTTCGACGCCAAGCCATTCCCCACTGCGAATGACTACGCTTCGGGCGTTGCAACTGCAAATCCAGTGTTGCGCCAGAACCAATTCGGCTTCGTATTGGGCGGTCCCGTTTACATTCCGCACCTTTACGACGGTCGCAATAAGAGCTTCTTCCTGGCCAACTACGAAGGCTGGCGCATCACCAATGGTGGACGGCAGGTTACATCCATGCCTAATCCAGCCATCCTGACAGGCGATTTTTCCAATGAAACTTACCAGCCAACAGCAGGGATCCAAACTACCCTCGGTATTTCGAGTGCGCCGCGACCTCTGCCTGCCTTTGGCACAAATGAGTGTTCGGTATTGCTTTCGGCTGGCTTCAACTGCATGCCCGTCGATCCGACTACCGGTCTGGCATTTCCCGGCAATGTAATTCCTTCCCCTCGGCAAACTGGTAATGTCGGCCTTGTTGCGGTGAAGAATGGCTTCTGGCAGACGCCAACTATCGCCAATCAGCCTGAAGGCGTTACCAACTACTTCAAGAATGTGGGCTTCCCGCTGCATCAGAACCAGCAGACCTATCGTGGGGATCAAAACCTCGGAAAGCTCGGCTCAGTCTTCTTCCGCTATACAAAGGCAGACTACACGAACATTAGCCCGTACAATTCAGGTGACCTGGTTCACGGTTACGAACAATATTTCCAGAAGCAGACCAGCTGGACGGTCTCTCACACGGTCAGTTTCGGCGGTTCTAACGTCAATAACTTCCGTTTTGGTCATCTGACGGCAAACGCTCCACAGGGCGGTCCGCAGATTACTCCGGAAGCCGTTTCTGATCTGGCGCTGACCGGCGTGTTTACCCACTTCTCCGCTCTCCAGCAGACCTGGCCCAACGTCGGCATCTCGCAGTTCGCCAGTGGCGGTGGTTCAGGCAATTCTTATACCGGTTCGGACGGCCCTACATGGGAGTTTGCAGATTCGTATACGACCGTACACGGTCGTCATACATTGGGCTTTGGCGTCGATTTCCGCCGGTGGAGGCTCATCCGTAACCTCGATGATGACTTCTATGGTGATTGGGGATTCTCTTCAGCTCTCGTTCAGAACAATAGTGGCGGTTGCAGCACCTCATCGGGCCTATGCGGCACGGGTAATGCCGTTGCCGATATGCTCCTCGGTTATTACAACGGTGCAAGTGGTTATGTCCCTGGTCCACTCAGTCCCACCAATACCGCGGGCAATCCACAAGACCACGTATTTAACTACTTCGCTCCTTATGCCATGGATGACTGGAAAGTCACCCGGA